>CAMPKJ010000081.1 GCA_946887105.1 uncultured Acidobacteriota bacterium
CGGTGTAGTCGCTGCCGGCGGTAGCGGTGTCGTCGGCGGTGGTGTAGTTCACCGTCACGTCGCTCGCGCTCGGATTCGAGAGCGTCAGCGTGAACGTGAGCGTTGTGCCTTCGTTCTCCGCGTCGTCATCGATCGAGACCGTCGGCTGTCCATCGTCATTCGTGATCGTGCCGATGCCTTGGTTATCAGTGATGGTCGCGTTCGTGGCGCCGGTGAGATTCACGAAGAGCGTCTCATTGGGCTCGAACGTCGTGTCGGCCGTCGTGGCGACGTTGATGGTGGTCGTGAGACTGCCGGCCGTGATTGTGGCAACGTTCGTCTGCGCCGTGTAGTCGACACCCGCCGTCGCCGTGTCATCCGCGGTGGTGTAGTTGACCGTCACGTCGCTCGCGCTTGGATTCGAGAGCGCGAGCGTGAACGTAAGCGTATCGCCTTCGTTTTCCGCATCGTCATCAATGATGACGGTCGGCTCGGGATCATCGTCGGTGATCGTCAGCTGCGCAGTGGACGGCGCGGCCAGCGTTGCGGCGCTCGGATTCGACAACGTGAGATCGACGATCTCGACCGGCTCGTCCGTCGTGTCATTCGTGATCGGAACGACAAACGTCTCCGTGTCGTCGCCGGCCACGAACGTCAGCGTGCCGCCCGCGGTCGTGTAATCGAAGCCGGCCGCGGCGGTGTTGTCCGACGTCGTGTAATCCACCGTCGAGATCGCGTCGAGATCGCCGCTGCGCGTCACGGTGATGATCGCGCTGCCATCTGCCTCACCGATCGGGTACGTCACGGATGAAAACGAGATCGTCGGCGCGATGTCCACCGTCACCGGCGCGGAAAACTCGGACGTTCCGTCCGCGGTCGTGGCCGTCGCCGTCACCACATCGCCTGCCGTCAGCGCGGGACCGGTGAACGAAAACGTCGCGTCGCCGTTGATGTCCGTGCTTCCGCCCGTTTCGCCGAGGTAGGTCTGCCCTTCGCCAAAGCCAGAGGGATCGGCGGCGGGGCTCGAATAGAACTGCACCGTAAACGCGGTGTTCGGCAAGGTGTCGATGGTGCCGAGGACCTGCGATGCGGCCGGTGTCGTGACCGCGGAAGTGAGATCGGGAAAGTTCTGGTACTCGTTCGCGCCGGTGTCGGGGTCGTCGGCATCGTTTGCGGTCACGCCGTCGATGCCGATGTCGATGCCGAGCAGCACGTTGTCGAAGATCGAGTTGGCCGCCCAGGTGTTGTTCGCGAGCGCGGTCGGCTCCATGCCGATGCCGTTCTCGAGATTTGCGGAGATGATGTTGCCGCCGAGCGCCACCGAGCCGACGACCGTGTCCGCGGAACCGTCGCAGACATTGATCCCATCCAGCCCGTTTCCCATCGGCGTCGTCAGATCGGCGCTCAAGCCGGCGATGTTCGAGTGAATCACCGAGCCGGACGCGCCAAGCGTGGTCTCGATGCCGTGTCCGTCATTCGCGGAAACGACGTTCGAACGGATGATCGTGCCGACCGTGGCGAAGAGCTCGATTCCCGTGCCGAGGTTGCCGGCCGCGGTGCTGCCGTCCGCGGTCGTGCCGACGCGATTCGACTCGATGATGTTCGTGAGGCCGCCGGCGTCGACGATCCCGCCGAAGCTGTTGCCCGACACGACGTTCGACGCAATGGTGACGTCGATCGAGTTGATCAGCAGGATGCCCTCCAGGCCGTTTCCGAGAGTCCCGGTGCCCGTCGCGTCGAGGCCGACGATGTTGCTGGTGATGCGGCTGGTGTCCGCCTCGAAGAAGAAGATTCCTTCGGCGCCGTTGAACGAGATCACGTTCCCTTCGCCGGCGCCGCTGCCGCCAATGTCGACCTGCGACACGATGAACCCAGCGATGCCGAAGCCGAAATTGCCGACGCCGGCCAACCCCGTGGCATCGGGACCGATGATGTTGTTGCGCACGATCGTGTTGGACGAGTTGATGTCGATGCCGTCGTCGTCGTTGCCGGAGATCACGTTGCCGGCCGTGGTCGTGCCGATCGTGTTTCCCGGCCAGTTCACCTCGACGCCGATGAAGTTGGCGACGGATGTCGTGCCGGTCACGTCCAGCCCGATGTAGTTGCCGGCCACGACGGTCCCCGTGCCGCCGTCGATGCTCACCCCGACGTCGAAGTTGCCGGAGATCACGTTCTCTTCGCCCGCCGTGGCGCTGCCGATCGTCACCGCGCTGCCGACGACGTTGATGACGTCGTCGCCGTTGGACAGGAACCCGGTGCCCGATGCGTCGACGCCGAGGAAGTTGTCGCGGATGTCATGATTCACGCCGCTGACGGCGATGCCGTGCTGGTCGTTGCCCGAGATCACGTTTCCCTCGCCGTCCGCGCCGCCGACGGTCGAGCCGTTGCCGTTCAGCTGCAGACCGTCGAAGTTCGGCGTGATCAGCGAGACCGGTCCCAGATAGTTGCGGCGGATCGTGATCGCGTCCGCATCGACGAGGACGCCCGTGGTGCTGAAGCCCGAGATCTCCAACGCGATCAGCTCGGAGCTGTCGGAGCCGAGGTCGAAGTGAAGACCGACCGTGACCGAGCCCGCACCGTCGATTGCGACCAGCGGCGCCGCCGTGTATCCGGGCGCGCTGGTGCCGTCGATCACGGTCTGTTCGACCAGTGCCGGCAACGCGGTCGCCGGCGTGATCACGCCAATGACCGAAAACTCGATCGTGTCGGCGGCTGCATGCGCGTTCGCCTCCCCGATGGCCGCGCGCAACGTACAGACGCCACCGCCTGTATCGCAGATGTCGTCGCCGGGTGTGGCGTCGCTCGCATCGCCGAGGTCGTCGACGGTGTAGGTCGACGCGGTAGCGGAGAGAGAGGCGAGAAGCAGCAGGATCAAGAGCGCCCGGCGCAGGGACATCGAAACCTCCAGAGTCGGCGGATCTGACGGTGGCGGGAAGCGGACGAGCCTGATTCTAACGCGCGTCCCGGATGAGACAGCGGGTGTAGCATCGACGCATGAGACATCGATCCATGCTCGTCCTCGCTGCAATGACGCTGATTGCGCTCAGTGCATCGGCGCACCACGGCTGGAGCGAATACGACTCCGGCAAAGAGCTGACGCTGACGGGAGTCATCCAGTCCTCGGGGTACTCCAATCCGCACGGGTTCGTGCGCCTGCAGGTGGGCGGCGCGAAGGGGAAGATCTGGAGAGTCATCCTCGCTCCGCCGTCGCGCATGGAGCGGCGCGGCCTGTCGCGCGATGCGCTGAAGGCGGGGACGACCGCGACCGTGGTCGGTTATCCGCACCGCGAAGAAGCGGACGAGATGCGCGCGGAGCGGATCACGATCGCGGGCAAGACCGTCGAGCTGCGCTGATGCAGGAGTGGTGGCGCTGGCTCGAAGCGACGGAGCTGGCGAGCCGCGTCCGCGACGGCATCTGGCTCTATCCCGCCGTCGAGACGCTGCACATCATCGGCTTCTCGATCCTGGTCGGCGCCGCCGTGATCTTCGACCTGCGCCTGCTCGGCTTCTCGCCGGTGATCCGCGTCTCCGATCTCGCCCGTCACGTGCTGCCGTGGGCACGCGGCAGCTTCTTCCTGATCGTCGTACCGACCGGTGCGCTTCTGTTCGCCACGCAGGCGACCACGCTCGCGACCAGCCGCGTGTTTCAGCTGAAACTGCTGCTGATCGTCGTGGCCGGACTGAACACCTTCCTCTTTCACAGCGGCCGAGTGGCGTCGAAAACCGCTGGCGCGGCGTCGCTGATCCTCTGGATCGCGGTGATCGTCTGCGGGCGCTTGCTCGCCTACGTGTGATTCTGGCGGCCGGTTTGCTTTGGTCGCGTGTGGTAAAACTATCGGTCACGGGCGGGTATGCGTAAAGTCCTCTTCTTTCTGGCAGTTGTCGTCCTCACCACCACGGCGTCGGCGCAATGGCGCCGGGCCGGTTTGTATGGCGCCGACGTGCGCGAGTTGATCGTCGATCCGAAAGCGCCGGACACGTTGTATCTCGGCACGAGTGGCGGCGAGGTGTACGTCTCGCGCGACGGTGCGAAGAGCTGGACCAATCCGCGCTACGGCGTCCCGTTCCCCAACTACATCGTCGACAACCTCCTGATCGATCGCGAAGGCCGGCTGTGGGCGGCGTGCTGGGGGCTGTGGGGCGGCGGCGTGATCGCGGTCTCGAGCGACGGCGGGCGGACGTGGGAGCGCCGCGACGCCGGGCTGGAGGATTTTTCGGTCCGCGCCATGGCCATCGATCCGAATGATGCGAACACGATCGTCGCCGGCGGACTGACCGGCGTCTACCGCAGCTTCGACGCCGGCAAGTCGTGGGAGAAGATCTCCGATCAGGTCAACGTCGAGTCGCTGGCGATCGATCCTCGTTCGCGCGATCGCATCTTCGTCGGCACCTGGCGCCAGGGATGGCGCACGGACGATGGCGGGAAGTCGTGGAAGCACATCGCCGAGGGGATGGTGCTCGACACCGACATGTTCTCGATCACCATCGATCCGAAGAAGCCCGACAACGTTTGGGTGGCGACGTGCGGCTGGGTGTACAACTCGCAGAACGGCGGCGACAAATGGACGCGTTATCGGGATGGCTTCAACAACCGCCGCATCCATGACGTCGACATCGATCCATGCGACGAGAACACGGTCTACGCCGGATCGGTGGCCGGGCTGTATCGCTCGGACGACAAAGGCAAGAGCTGGTACGTGGTCTCGGACGAAGGCCTGGTGATCAATTCGATCGTCCTGCATCCGCAGCGTCCGCAGCGCATCGTCCTGGGCGTCGAAGGCGACGGCGTCTACGTCTCGAACGACCGGGGTCAGACCTACCAGCGCACCTCCGACGGCCTGCACAACCTGCGCATCACCACCATCGCGCCCGATCCGTTCGAGAAGAACCGCGTCTACGCGGCGGTCGTGTTCGGCGGCGCGGCGTCGGGCATCTACCGCTCCGACGACGCCGGCGCGACGTGGGCGAAGGCGAGCCGCACGGCGCTGCCAGAAGTACTGTCGCTGACCATCGCCACGGAAATGGATGCCGAGGTGAAGTTCCTGGCCGGCACCGAGAAGGGCATGTTCTGGAGCGGCGACGGTCAGGAGTGGACGCAGGCGGAGCCGTCGAGCTTCCCGATCCGCTTCGAGAAAGTGTTGCGCTTCAATCGCACGCGCGCGTTCGCCGCGACCGCCGAGGGCGTGTTCACGTCGCGCGACGCCGGGAAGACCTGGTATCGCCTGGCCGGCGCGAAGAACCGCGCGGTCGACATCGCCATCGGTACGCTCGAAGGAAAGAAGGCGCTGTACGCACTGACCGCGGCGGGGCTGGAAGTCTTCGACGGCAGCGACTGGTCGGCGATCGCCGGCGCTCCGGCGCGTGGACGCTCCATCGCGATACGGAATGCCGGCGGCGCGGAGCTCGTGTTCGTCGCGGGCACACATGGCGTGAAGGCGGGCGTGATCAATCACGCGCGCGCCTGGGAAGCAGCCGATGCGCCGGACGCGCAGTTCGCGACCGTGCACGGCGGCAGCCGCTCCGGCGGCCAGATGCTGTTCCTCACCTCACGGCAGCAGCGCGAGATCCTCGTCGGCGAGCCGGTCGACGGACAGTGGAATCAGCTCACGCTTCCGGCGAGCAATACCGACGTGGCGTCCGTCGTGCCGGACCCGTTCGTGCGCGACCGGTACTACGTCGGCACGCTCGGCGACGGCGTCTTCATCTACGAAGGGAAGACCAACAAGTACGTCGCGAAGGTGCCGGAGCCGGCGGTGCAGATGACGGGCGGCGCGCAGTAAAAGAACAGTCATCCCGAGCGTGAGTCGAGGGACCCGGGCGGTTGGGCGGCGCCATTCATGTGCCTCGTGCCTCGTGCCGCACAGCCGCCCAGGTCCCTCGACTCACGCTCGGGATGACGCTCTACTCCAACATCACGCGCGAGTATCCGGCCGCGCCCGAGTGCTGATCGAGCACGCCCACCGACACGCGATCGCGATCGGCGCCCACTTCCAGGTTCACGGCGAAGCCGATCGTCTTTCCTTTCACCTGGGCGACGGTATCCTCCGGCCAGCGGAACGATTGCTCCTGCCGGCTGGGATCCGAGCCGTTGCCGCCGGCGTTGCCTAAGGAGATGAAGACCGTGAACGAGGCGGCGTATTCGGAGCCGTCCTGCAGCAGCTTCAAGCTGTCCACCGGGATCATCACCTTCATCGGAATGGTCTTCCTGTCGCCTTCGAGCACCGGCGGATCGAGCACGATTTTGATATCCAGCGGATTGGCCGGTTCGGCGATCAGATTGGCGAGCACCTGATCGGACACTTCCCAATCGCGGCTGATCGCGCCGGACGCGATGGTCGCGCGCGCGGTGAGGCCCTTCTTCACCTTCACCGCGATCTGCGACTTCGGATGCAGCGGTCCGCTGGCGCGATAGGCGAGCGAGTAATACGAGTCGAGATCGTTCACGATCTCGGTGATCACCTGGTCCGCGGGGCGTCCGATCATGGCCGCGCCGCCGGTGTGGAGCGCGAGGCGCTGGTAGCCGTCGAGCATCCCCTTCGCCAGCGCGAACTCGGCGTTGTGATCGAAGCTCGAGCGCGTGGTCACGCCCGCGCTCTTGCGATCGCCGAACTCGGGATTGACCGAGTAGATGGCGATGCCTTTGAGCTTCGCGGCCGATGCGACGGCGTCGAGTTGCGGCGTGACGTCGTAGGCGGAGATCTGCGTCAGTGTCGACGCCGTCCTCTGCCCCGACATGCCCGGATGATTTCCGAGCTCGAGCTGCTCGCGCACGTTTTCGATCCGCTGGAAGACGGCATCGGCGGCGTTGAGCGGCAATCCGCCACCGACGAGGATCACGATCTTCCGTCCGCCCGGAATCGCTGCAAAGGAGGCAAACGCGCCATTCAAGGCGGAAAGCGTCCGCTTGGTGTCGGTCGTCGCGCTGGCGGCGTACGTGCGGCCCGCCGTGATGATGTCCTGGAAGTTCTTGGGAGGAATGCTCCTGGGTGAGGGCCCGCGCGCGTTGCCCTGATTCGGGGTCTGGGATGACTGATCGTTCACTTCCCTCAGACCGGCGGACATGCCGGACGCGATCATGTTCGCGTCCTCCAGGACCGCCGAGACGCTGCGCTCGAACGAGAGATATTCGGGGCGCGGCAGAATGGCATCCTTCTCCATCGCCGCGATCACCTTCAGCACGTCGTCCTTGTCCGCCGTCCAACCGAGGCGCTCCTGCACGGAGTTCGTGAGCGTGGCCACGGCCATGCGATCCGAGGGACCGATGAGCAGCTTCTCGATCGCGGCGCGCGTGGCGTCGAACACTTTCTTGCGCGCGGAGAATGCGATGGTGGCGTTGTCGACGATCAGCAGGATGCGCCGCGGTGCGGGCTGAATGGTGGTGCTGCTCTCCTCCGTCGTCCGCCGGACCTCGGAGAGATTGGTGATCTCCTGCTTCTTGCCGTCCTCGAGAATCTCGAAGTCGTCCTTCGTCAGGCCGGAAACGCGATTGCCCTTGCCGTCGGTGACCACGATGTCGAGGTTCGTGATCTGCACGTCGATCACTTCACCGGACGCCGGGATCGGCTGCTGCGCGATCGAGGAGAATGCAAACAGCGAAGCTGCCACGGCCACGGCGATTCGTTTCACGATCAGCCTCCTGATGAAATCAACGCGGGTCGTAGTACCGCACGGCCAGCACGCCAATGCCTTTTTTGCCCTGCTCCGATTTCGGATCGTCGGTCGCGACGACCATGACGTTGGGAAGTGCGTTGTCGTAGATCAGAATCGATTTCGTCGCTTTGCGCGGCTTGCCGCGCGACTCCCCGAGCCGGACCCGTTCCTCTTCGAAGGCCAGCCGGATGTCGGGGAGGAACACGAACAGCTCGAACCGCACCGACGTCAGCCGGTCTTTGCGGAATTGCAGCGTGAGCGCGCGCTCGTCGCTGTAGTCGACGATCACCTCGTCCGCGTCCTTGCCCGGTTTCGGCGCCCATTTCTCGAGCGCGGTCATCGCCTCGGCGCGAGTCATTCCGATCGTGAGATGGAACGACTCCGGACGCATCCAGGACGTGCGGCTGGTCGAGGGAAATGCAGTGGACAGCAACAGTGCGAGCAGGAGCGCCATCAGTGCACGTATTGAGCGTCGTCCGCCACTTCGACCGCGCGGCGCGATTCGATGATGGACGTGGCCAGCAGCACGCGCCGTCCGATCTCGTCCCACTGCTGCTCGTGCACGAGATCGGGCACGGCCAGCGAGCCGCCCAGATTCACGGCGATGCAGCCGGCGTCGAGGTAGTGATCGATCATGTCCAGCGCCACGGGACCGCCGGCGAGCATCAGCACGTCGCGGATCGGGCCGCGGATGGTGCGGATGTAGTCGGGACCGCCGAGATAGTGGGCCGGATAGACCTTCACGATGTCGCAGCCCGCTTCCCATGCGCGGATGATCTCCGTCGGCGTCGACGCGCCCGCGACACAGAGCATGTCGTTTTCATTCGCGTATTCGATGACCTGCAGATCGGTGTGCGGCGAGACGATGATCTTCGCGCCCGCGCGCCGCGCCATGGCCGCGTCGTTCGTGCTGCGCACCGTTCCGGCGGCGATGTCGATCTGCGGTCCGTAACGCTGATGGAGCGACGCCATCAGCTCGACCGCATCCGGAGTGGTCATCGTCACTTCGAGAATGCGGATGCCGTTCAGCGCGTATGCGTGAGCGACCGCCTCCGCCGCTTCCGCACTGTCCTCGCGCACCACACCGATGATCTGTTCCTGATAAACGCGCTCCAGCAGTTCTTTCCTGGACATGAGGACAATTAGATTAGCACTCGCGCGCTATGCGGGTACTTCGAACCAGACTCCGGAATCATCGACTGTCACAAGCGTGACATTCAGTCCGCGCGCCGCCAGAAACTCGTCCACGGCCCGCCGGCACCCTTCCCAGTAACCGTAGTCATCAATGATCACGAATCCGCCGGGGACGACCAGGTCGTACAGATTCTCGAGACAGACCTTCGTCGAGTCGTACCAGTCGCCGTCGAGGCGCAACACGGCGATCGTGCCGATCTCATAGCGCGAGTGCGGCAGCGTGTCCTGAAACCATCCCTGCCGGATCATCACGCGCGACGGATCGACGGCCAGTTTTTCGAAGAACAATTCCTTGACGACGTCGAGCGGTCCGACGCACTCGCCGATCGGCTCGAGCGCGCCCCGGTCGTCCTCACGGACGCGATGTCCCGAGTACTCGACCGCCTTCTGGCCGTCCTCCGCGGTCGGCTCCGGCAAGCCCGCGAACGAATCGAAGAGCCAGATCCTGCGCTGCGGCGACGCGGCCAGGGTCATGACCGCCGCCGATCCGCCTTTGAACACGCCACACTCGACGATCGCGCCCGCCAGTCCTTTGCCCTCGGCGCGCCGCACGATGTCATACGCGTTCATCAAACGCTCGAAGCCGACCATCGTGTACGACTGCACGCGCTTCACCGCGTGCAGCTTCCTGGGATCGCCTCGCGCGGCACGGCGCATGTTCCAGGCGCGATGCGCCGGATGCAGCACGTTCCAGTACAGCGCGCGCCAGAGCCGTTTCACGCCAGCGCCGCCGTGATTCGCGCGAAAGCGGGCTCCTCGCGCAAGCCGTCCAGGCGCGGGTCGACGGTGACGAACACCATCCACGGCGAACGCTCGTCGAGCGCGGCCTGCAGGTGTTCGAGCGCCGCCTGCCTGTCGCCGAGGCCCGCGTGCACGACGGCGATGTCGTACGGGGAGATGTGGCGCTTCCGCGCCGTGTTCATCAGGTCGTCGAGCAGCTTCAGCGCCGTGTCGCGATCGCCGGCGATGGCGTGCGTGTGCGCGAGCATGGTCGTGAGAATGGGAATGCGATCGACTTCCAGCGCGCGATTGAAGGCGTCGAGCGCCTCGCGATAACGATGCTGCTGCCCGAGGGCCATGCCCAGCCAGCCGTGCGCGGGGATGAAGTTCTCGTCGAGCTCGAGCGCCTTGCGGAACCGGTGCATCGCCGATTCGAAATCGCGCACGAAGTAAAACGGCCAGCCGGCGTGGACGGCGATGATCAGCGAAAGCGGATCGAGATCGGACGCCTTCGAGATCTGCTCGTTGGCCTCCTCGAAACGCCCGCGCGCGGCGAGCAGCATCGAGTAGCCGTCGTGCGCGTTGGCGTAGTTGGGATTGAGCGCGATGGCGCGGCGATACGCTTCCTCCGCTCCTTCCCAATCCCAGTCGAACCACCAGCGCACCGCGCCCAGCGACGCCCAGCCCTCGGCCATCCCGTCGTCGATCTCCACCGCGCGAAGTGCCGCGGCCTTCGCCTTCGGCATGGTCTCTCGCGGCGGCAGCGGGATGTTCGTGGCCATGCTGATGAAGCAGTCCGCCATGCCGGCGTACGCGGCAGCGAACGACGGATCGGACTCGATCGCTTCGCGGAAGTACTGCACGCCCTTGCGCAGGCTCTCCTCGGTGCGTTTGCTCCAGTGATAGCGGCCCTTGAGATAGAGCTGATAGGCCTCGCTGTTGTCGGTGGTGCGTTTGCGGAGCTTCTTCTTTTCCGCGCCGGTGAGCTTGAGCCGCAGTTTGTCGGCGATCTCGCGCGACATCTCTTCCTGCAGTTTGAGCAGATCGGAGATCTCGCGGCTGTACGTCTCGCCCCAGAGCTGCGCGCCGTCGAACGAATCGACCAGCTCGACGTTGATCTGCAGCCGCGGTCCGATGCTCTTCACGATGCCGGTCAGCACCGCGCGCACGCGCAACTCGCGGCCGACGCTCTGCGCGTCGACGCCCCGGTTCTTGTAGCGGAACATCGTGCTGCGCGCCATCACCTTCAGCTTCGGCAGTTGGGAGAGCTTGTTGATGATCCCCTCGGTGATGCCGTCGCTGAGGTACTCCGTGTTCGGATCGTTCGAAGCGTTCACGAGCGGCAGCACGGCGATCGAGTCGATCGCCTTCGAGGTGCGGCGGCGCGTGATGGTGCGCACCACCTCGTTCATCATCGACGCGCTGCTGCCGATCGCGCGCAGCGTCAGTGCCAGATCGCGCGCCGACTGGAACCGCGTGCTTGCGCTCTTCTCGACGCAGCCCTCGATGATGCGCTGGAACTCGGCCGGAACGGCGGCGCTGAGGACCTCGCGCGGCAGGTCGTCTTTCAGGATGGCCGCGATCGTGGCCGCGCCGGAGTCGCGCTGGAACGGCTTCCGGAGCGTGACCATCTCGAAGAGGATGCAGCCGAGCGAGAAGAGGTCGGCGCTCGGATCGACCGCCTCGCCGCGGAGCTGTTCCGGCGACATGTAGCCGAGCGTGCCGATCACGGTGCCGGGCTGGGTCTGGAACCATTTCGTGGTAGGCACTTCGCGCTCGTCGCGCTGCGAAAGCAGCGGATCGGTTTGCGCCAGTCCGAAGTCGAGGATCTTCACGCGTCCCGAATCGGTGATGAAAATGTTCTCCGGCTTGAGATCGCGATGCACGATCGACTTCGCGTGCGCCGCCGCCAGTCCGTCCGCGACTTCGGCGCCGATCTCCACGACGCGGCGCCAGTTCATCGGCGGCGGCTGCATGGCATCGCGAAGGGTCTTTCCTTCGAGGAGCTCGGTGACGAGATAGAACGATCCGTCCTCGCGCCCGACGTCGTACACGGCCACGATGTTCGGATGCGAGAGCGCCGCGATCGCGCGCGCCTCCCGCTCCAGGCGGCCGGTCGCCTCCGCATCCTGCAGTGCGTCGCGGGCCAGGACTTTGATGGCCACCTCGCGCCCGAGGCGAGGATCGCGGCCTCGATAAACCTGCCCCATTCCGCCTTCGCCGAGGAGACCCAGCACTTCGTAAGGACCCACCTTCGAACCGGCCGCGAACATGTGCCGGACATTGTAATGATGAGTTCCTCGGAGTTCCTCGGGAGTTCCTCGGTTCCTCGGAGTGGCGCATGGTCACGCCGAGGAACTCCGAGGAACCCGAGGAACCGAGGAACTCACCACGTTCTGCTAAGCTCATCCGGTCCGGAGACGCCTCAATGGTCCTGATCAATAAAGCGATTAATGAAGTCACCGTGAAGCTCGTCTATTACGGGCCGGGTCTGTGCGGAAAGACCACCAATCTCGAGAAGATCTACGGCAATCCGAAGCTCGAGAACAAAGGGAAGATGATCTCGATGTCGACGGAGACGGACCGCACGCTCTTCTTCGACTTCATGCCGATGGAGCTCGGGACGATCGCCGGCCAGAAGGTGCGCGTGCAGCTCTACACCGTGCCCGGCCAGGTGTTCTACGACGCCACGCGCAAGCTGGTCCTCCGCGGCGCCGACGGGGTGGTGTTCGTGGCCGACTCGCAGGTGGAGATGCGCGAGTCGAACCTCGACAGTCTCGAGAATCTGAGGACCAACCTGCGCCTGAACCGCATCGATCCGGGCAAAGTGGCGCTCGTCTATCAGCTCAACAAACGCGATCTCCCGAACGTCGAGACGGTCGAAGAGATGACCCACTACCTCGGCGCGCATCCGGCGTCGGTGGTCGAGGCGTCGGCGAAGACCGGCGTCGGCGTCACGGCGACATTGCGCGCCGCGGTGGCGAAGATCCTCGACAACCTGAAGAACAACGTCGACACGACGCTGTACGACGAGCCGGCCCTGGCCGCTCCCGACATGACCCAGAAGTCGGGCGTCGCGCAGCACTCCGCCGGCACTCCGAAGCTGTCGATGCGCGCGGATGCGGCTCCGGCGCCCGCGCCTGCACCCGCGCCGGAACCGGAAGCCGATCCCTTCGATACAGGCGGCGTGGCCGTGCAGGTCGAGGCAGAGGAAGTCGATCCGTTCGCCGTACACGAAGACGTACCGCACGTCGATTTCGACGATCCCTTCGCCGCACCTTCCCCGACGCCGGCGCAGACCGCGCAGGAAGATCACGCGGAGCTGCACGACCTGCTCGCGAACGCGCGGTCCATCGTGGCGTCGCTGGAAGCGGCACTGGAGCGGGCGCGCGAAAACGAGCGCGTGCTCAGCGCGCGTCTGGGACACTGAGTCCGCACGAACGACGCGCGATATAGACTCCCCCGCCAATGACCTGGTATCAGGAATGGTTCGGGGAGGAGTACCTCGAGCTTTACGCGCATCGCGATGAACACGAGGCGCGGCAGCAGGTGTCGTTCTTCCATCGCACCATCGGCCTACTGGACGGTCCGGTCCTCGATCTCGCCTGCGGCATGGGGAGGCACGTGCAGGAGCTGCAGGCGCTCGGCTATCACACCATCGGCTGCGATCTCTCCTACACGCTGCTGCGCACCGGCATCCGCGAATATGGGCCGATGGCGGTCGCGCGCGCGGACATGCGCCAGCTGCCGTTCTGCGACAACGTCTTCGCCGCGCTGGTCAACTTCTTCACCAGCTTCGGCTACTTCACGGAAGAAGAGGAGAATCTGCAGGTGGTGCGCGAGATGTCGCGCGTGCTCAGTCCCGGCGCGCAGTTTCTCTTCGATTATCTGAACGTCGATCGCGAGCTCGAAAAGCTCGTGCAACGCGAAACGCGCGACACGCCTCTGGGACCGGTGCGCATCGAGCGATGGTTCGACAGATCTGACCGTTCCTTCAACAAACGAATGACAATCGGTGAAAAGCGTTACCTCGAGCGCGTGCGAGGCTACGATCTGAGTGAGATATCGGCGATGTTCGCGTCATGCAGTCTCTCGATCCGCAGCGTCTTCGGCGATTTCGACGGTTCGCCGTTCACCCGCACCTCACCTCGGCTGATCCTCGTCGGAAGTCGCGCTGGGAGTCGTGCTGCGTGAAAGCGCCGCTCTCGCAGTATCCGGGGATGAATCCGTTCGTCCTCGACTGGCTCGCAGGCGACGAGCGATTTCTGCGGCGTGACCAGTCCCCTCTCCCCGCGCCGCGGGGAGAGGGTCAGGGTGAGGGGCACGAGTTACGCACGCCTTCGCCCCTCACCCTAGCCCTCTCCCCGGCGGGGAGAGGGGATCTCGCGTCCGCGCTCGATCGATCCAACCGCCACTGGGGCATCTTCGCCAAAGACGCCATCCTGCGCTGGGCCGCGGGAGAGACGCGCACGATCATCGCCGGACAGCAGGTCGGCTTCGCCGGCGGCCCGCTGTACACGCTCGCGAAGGTCGCCAGCATCGTGAAGATGAAGCGCGCGCTCGAGCGGCAAGGCACGCCGGCGACGGCGATGTTCTGGCTGGCCACCGAGGATCACGACTTCGATGAAGTGGCGACGCTCAATGTTCCGGCGCGGCTGACGAACGCACAATCGCAACTCGACCTGCTCTGTATCCGCGCCAGTCGCGGCGTCGATTCACGCGCCGCGGTTGGCTCGCTGCCCATCCCCGAGCCACTGATTACCCAACTGCTGGCGTTCTTCGACATCCCCCGCCCTGCCTGGCTTCGCGAAGGCATCACGTTCCGCGATTCGTTCGCGGAGCTGATCGCGTCCGTCTTCGGCAACGAAGTGATCCTCGTCGATGCACTGCTCCCGGAACTGCGCCGCGCGGGTGCGCCGCTGTTCGACGCCATCGTGTCGAAACACGACGCGATCCACGACGCGCTCACGCAACGCGGCCGCGCGCTCGCTGCGGCCGGCTACAAGGAGCAGGTGGTCCCGAACGAGCACGGCCAGTACACGCTGCTCTACGAGCTCGACGAGCACGGGCACCGCCAAACTGCGGTTCCTCGGGGTGCCTCGGATCCTCGGAGTTCCTCGGGTGACCGAGGAACCGAGGAACTCCGAGGAACTCCGAGGAACGCGGAACGCATCTCCACGTCCGCGCTGACGCGACCGCTCCTGCAGGATTCCGTGCTGCGTCCGGACGTGTTCGTCGGCGGTCCGGCCGAAGTCGCGTATTACGCGCAGATCGCGCCGCTGCACGAGTTGCTCGGCATCGCCATGCCGCGCGTCGCGCTACGCGGTCACGTGCTGGTGGCGCCGAAACGCGTCGTACGCGCGCTCGAGCGCTACGACCTCGAGGCGCCGGAAGTGTTCGCGTCCGCGGAGTCGCTGATCGCCGAGCGGGAGCCGGAAGGCGTCGCGCAGATCCGCACCATTCTCGACGAAGGGAAGCGCGAGCTGATGCAGCGCATCGCGCAGGTCGGCGAGTTGGCGCTGCCGGCCGATCACTCGCTGGCCAGCTCGATCCAGCGTTCGATCGGACATCTCGAGTTTCACTTCAGCAAGCTCGGCGAGCGCGCCATCAAGGGGCTCGTGCGCAAGGATCGCGAGCGCTACGCCGCGCTTCGCGAGGTCGTGTCGACGCTTTATCCCGACCGGCACGTGCAGGACCGCACGGTGAGCTGGTTCGCGTACTGGCACGTGTACGGCGCGGGCATCACCGAGCAGATCCTCGAGGAAGTCGAGCCCGACAGCGCGTTTTTCAAGATCGCCGTGTTGTAAGGAACAGTCATGAGCGAAACAGTAGACATCCTCTTCTTCGGCGCGCACCCCGACGACGTCGAGCTCTCCGCCGGCGGAACGGCTGCGAAGTGTGTGAAGGACGGACTGCGCATCGGCATCGTCGATCTCACCCACGGCGAGATGGGCACGCGCGGCACGCCGCAAACGCGCAGGAAGGAAGCGCAGGCCGCGGCCCGAGTGCTCGGCGCGACGTTCCGCCAGCAGCTCGACTTCCAGGACGGTAACCTGCAGACCGGTCGCGAACAGGAGCTGGAGATCATCGAGATCCTGCGCGTGCGCCGCCCGTCGCTGGTCATCGCGCCGTGGCCCGACGACCGCCACCCCGATCACACACGCACCGGCCGCCTCGTCACCGACGCGTCGTTCTATGCGGGACTGAAATCGCTGCAGACCGGCGCGCCCGCGCACCGCCCGCAGACGGTGCTGTACTACATGCTGAACTACATGGTGACGCCCTCCATCGTCGTCGACGTGACCGATGCGTGGAAGGCGAAGATGCGCTCCGTGGCCGCGTATAAATCGCAGTTTCACGATCCGAAATCGAAGGAGCCGCAGACGTTCATCTCCGATCCGAAGTTCCTGGAGATGATCGACGCGCGCGGCCGGCATTTCGGCGCGCTGATCGGCGCGCGTTATGGGGAAGCGTTCGTGACCAAACAACCGCCGCGGGTCGACGATCTGCTCGGCGCATACGCGGGGCGGGAGATATGAAAGTCGGCATCACCTGCTATCCCACCTTCGGCGGCTCCGGCGTCGTGGCCACGGAGCTCGGCCTGGCGCTCGCCAAACACGGCGACGACGTGCACTTCATCAGTTATGCGATGCCGTCGCGGCTGAACATCCTCCACGAACGCGTGCATTTTCACGAGGTGAACGTCACGCCGTATCCGCTCTTCGATCCTTATCCGCCGTACACGCTGGCGCTGGCGACGAAGATGGCCGAGGTGGCGGCATACGAGAAGCTGGACGTGCTGCACGTGCATTACGCGATTCCGCACGCCATCAGCGCCTATCTCGCGAAGCAGATCCTGAGTTCGCGGCTGAAGGTCGTGACCACGCTGCACGGGACCGACATCACGCTGGTCGGCCGCGACGAGAGTTACCTGCCGATCACGAAGTTCGGCATCGAGCTCTCCGACGGCGTGACCGCGGTTTCACGATGGCTGAAGGACGAGACCGCGACGAACTTTCATACGAAGAAGGAGATCGACGTCATCCCGAACTTCGTCGATCCATCGCGCTTCCACCGCAGCCCGAGCGCGTTCTGCGACATGTTCGGCGCGCGCGGCGAGAAGCTGGTCGCTCACGTCTCGAACTTCCGCCCGGTGAAGCGGATCATGGACGTCATCGAGACGTTCGAGAAGATCATCGCCGCCGGCGTGAACGCGCGCCTGATCATGATCGGAGATGGCCCCGACCGCTCGCGCGCCGAAGCGTACGCGCGCGCCCATCACCTCCGCGATCGCGTGACGTTCCTCGGCAATCTGCCCAATCTCGAGGAAGTCCTCGGCGGCTGCGATCTCTTTCTGCTGCCGTCCGAGACCGAGTCCTTCGGGATGGCCGCGCTCGAGGCGATGACCTCGGAAGTTCCGGTCATCGCCACCAACGCCGGCGGACTTCCCGAAGTCGTGATCGACGGCGAGACCGGCTACCTCGTCGACGTCGGCGACACGGATGCGATGTCCGAGCGCGGCATCGAGATCCTCCGCAACCACGACCTGCGCGCAAAGATGGGCAAACGCGCGCGCCAGGTAGCGGTGGAGCGCTTCGACGAGCAGAAGATCGTCCCGCACTATCGCGAGATGTACGAACGGGTGATTGGTTCTTAGAGACGGTTCCTCGGGTTCCTCGGTTCCTCGGGGTTCCTCGGAGGGGACCGTCAGCCTAGGAACTCCGAGGCACTCCGAGGAACTCCGAGGAACCGCCTTCACGGTTCGACGCGCAATCCGCCTTTCGGTCCGGTCTTTCCGTAGATCTCGCTG
>CAMPKJ010000082.1 GCA_946887105.1 uncultured Acidobacteriota bacterium
AACGGCGTCAGGAGGGAATCGGGATGCAGAACGTGCGCAATCGTCTGCGGCAACTGCATGGACCGGCGTTCAGCATGAACGCGAACAGCAGTCCGAACGGATTCAGCGTGGCCATCCGGCTTCCGTTTCGGAACGCGCTGACGACCTGATCTCCCGCACCCCCGCCTTCAACCGCCGCCGCAGCAGCGCGCGCAGCGTCGTGCCGTCCGCATAGCCGACTTCCGCCGCCACTTCGTCGACGCTGGCGTTGCCGGTCTTCAGGAGATGCACGGCACGCTCGACGCGCAGACTCTGAAAGTACGACAGCGGCGACTTGCCGAGAACACTCTGCATGCGCCGAGCGAGCGTGCGCTTGCTCGCGCCGACGGCGTTCGCGGCGTCGTCGAGCGAGAAGCCATCCGCCAGCCGCGCACGCGCCCAACGCTCGAAGCGCTGCACGATCGGATCGGAGTGCACGAGATGATCGGTGAGCGCATACGCCGACTGCGACGGCCGCGAGTCGACGATCAAGTAGCTCGCGGTGAGCGCTGCCAGTTGCGGACTCACTCCCCGCACGATCCAAAGCGCGAGGTCCATGTGACTCAGCGCCGCGCCGGCGGTCACGAAGCGGCCGGACTTCACGATCATGTTCGACTCGTCGAGCAGCACGTTTGGATAACGCTTGCGGAACAGCGGCGCCAGCCACCAGGTCGTGGTGGCGCGCTGGTGGTCGAGCAGGCCCGACTCCGCCATCACGAACGTGCCGATGCACGCGGCGGTCATCATCGCGCCGCGGCGCGACCATTGCCGCAGCAGCGACGTCGCATCGCGCACGTCCGGCCGCGCCAGTGCGTGCTCCAACGGACCGGGCATCTTGTAACCAATCGCCGGAACGACCACGCACTCCGGCGCGCGTGAGCCTGCCGCCTGAAGGGGGACGCGGAATCCCTGCGCGGTGCGCACCGACTTGCGCACGCCGGTGATGCGCACGTCGAATGCCGGTGCGCCGATGGCGGAGAGCTCGTTCAACTCGTTCGCGGTCTGGAACGCGTCCAGGACCGCGGCGAGACCGAGATCGAAGACGCCATCGAGAGCGAGCACCTGCACGCGCATGGCAAGGATGATATCGAAGTTGGCGATCTTGCCCATGGCCCCGGCGCCGTTCCAGGCGTACCTTCAATGGCGATGACGAACATTCTTGAGGCAATCGGAAACACGGACCTGGTCCGCCTGCGCAACGCCAACGTGCTGGTCAAGCTCGAATGGCAGAACCCCACCGGCAGCATGAAGGACCGCATGGCGCTGGCCGCGATCGCACGTGCGGAAGCGGATGGCCGGCTCGGACCGGGAGGCACAGTGGTCGAGTACACCGGCGGCAGCACCGGCGCATCGCTGGCATTGGTGTGCGCCGCGAAAGGGTACCGCTTGCGCATCGTGACCTCCGACGCGTTCAGCCGCGAGAAGCGCGATCAGATGCGCGCATACGGCGCGGAGCTCACCATCGTCCCGAGCGAAGGGGGATTGACCACGAAGAAGTTGATCCTCGAGATGATCGAGACCGCGCGCGCCTTGAGCGCCGAGCCCGATACGTACTGGACCGATCAGCTGAACAATCACGACAGCATCGCCGGCTATCACCCTCTCGGCGAAGAGATCTGGCAACAGACCGGCGGGAAGGTCGACGCCTTCGTGCAAAGCGTCGGAACGTCCGCCTCGCTGCGCGGCGTTGCCACGGTGCTGAAGCGGTACAACCCGAACGTGCACATCGTCGCCGTCGAGCCCGCGGAATCGTCCGTGCTCCGCGGCGGCACGCCCGGAGCGCACAAGATCGAAGGCATCGGCATCGGATCCACGCCCCCGCTCTGGGATCCGTCCATCGTCGACGAGATCATCGCCGTCAAAACGGACGATGCGAAGGAGATGGCCCGCCGTCTCGCCCGCGAAGAAGGGCTCTTCGCCGGCACGTCGTCCGGAGCGAACGTCATCGCCGCGAGTCAGGTCGCCGCGCGTTTGGGATCGGAGGCGAACGTGGTCACGCTGATGGTCGACTCCGGTTTGAAGTACGTGAACACGGACGTGTACCGCGTCAGCGAAACATGAAGAACACGGCGCCGACCAGGCACAGCCCCGCCCACAGAAAATTCAGGTGCAGGGGCTGGCGCATGTAAAGGACCGCGAACGGCACGAAGACCGCCAGCGCGATCACTTCCTGCAGGATCTTCAGTTGCGGCAGCGTGAGCTCGGTGAAGCCCACACGATTGGCCGGGACCTGCAACAGATACTCGAACAGCGCCACGCCCCAGCTCGCGAACGCGGCGATGTACCACGGCTTCGAGGAGAGGTTCTTCAGGTGGGCGTACCACGCGAAGGTCATGAAGACATTCGAGAGGGTGAGCAACACGACGGTGATGGTGATGACGCGCACGCCCGGCATTCTACTCACGGCCCCGTCCGGTATGATCGACGCACCGAATGAAAAGAACAGCGCGCGTGGCCGGATTGCTCTATCTGTTCGTCGCGATCACTGGCGCGTTCAGCATGATGATCGTTCCGGAGACGCTGATCGTGCCCGGCAACGCCGCGGCGACGGTCGCGAACATCGCATCGTCGGAGCTGCTGTTCCGCGCCGCCATCGTCAGTGGCCTGCTCTGCCAGGTGACGTTCATCTTCCTGGCGCTGGCGCTCCATCGATTGCTGAAAGACGTCGACCACACCTACGCGGCGGTGATGGTCGCGCTGGTGATGGCCTCGGTGCCCATCGCGTTTCTGAACATGCTCAACCAGATCGCGGCGCTGATCCTCGCGCGCGGCGCGGACTTCGTGTCCGCGTTCCCGATCGATCAGCGGAACGCGCTGGTGATGTTCTTTCTGAACCTGCACGAACACGGAGTCACGGCCGTGGAGATGTTCTGGGGGCTGTGGCTCTTTCCGCTCGGCGTGCTGGTGATCAGGTCGAAGTTCCTGCCGCGCGTGCTCGGCTACCTGCTGATCGTGGCCTGCTTCGCCTATCTCGCCGACAGTCTCACGTGTCTGCTCCTGCCGCAATTCGAGGACGTCCTCGCCACGTTCACCGGAGTCGCCGGCGGGTTGGGAGAGTTCGCGATCATGCTGTGGCTGCTGATCAAGGGCGTCAGAACCGCGCCCCAATCGTGAGGCCCGCGTCCTTCCGTTCCACCGCGAGCAAGGTGATGGCGAAGCGGCTCCACGCGTACGTCGCGGAGAGGTGGGTATGCACGCCGTCGTTGATGAGCATCGCCGACCACTGTGACCCGAGGGCGACGTTCACGCCGAACGGATAGAGCATGCGCTTCTCGTACGTGCTGTAGCTCGCGCTCACATACGGCGCGACCGGCAATCGCGTCTCGTGATGAAGGCTCTTGCTGACCGTGACGTAGTACGACTGCCCGGCGGGCGTGCCGATGCGATCGGAGCTCGTGCCGAAAATGACCGCCGGCCTGCGTTGCGACTCGGACAGCGCACGCCAGTTCGCCACCACGCCGATTTCGTCGGCGCCGGGATTCCACTCGACGCCGAACTTCAGGTTCGGCCGCAGCTGATGCATGACGATGGTGCGGTGCGTCGCGCGATCGATCTGATCCGTCAGATATCGATGCGAGACCTCCCACTTCGCGTTGTCCGAGGCAGTCCCACGGACCGCCATCCCCTCGCCGGGTCAGCCGGGTCAGCTCGGGACGAGTGACGGCGGCGCAGCGCGAAGCGGCGTCCCTTCGGCTTCGAGCTCGAGCAAGGCGTCGTAAAGCTGCGAGTAGCGCTCCGGATCGCTGAGGAACTGCGCGCGGCAGGCGTCGTTGGCCATGCGATACGTCTTGCCGCCGTGCGTCACCACGACCGCGGCGGCATCCGCCTTCGCCAGACATTCCTCGGGCACCGGGACAACGGCAGAGAGCACTGCCGCGAGCGCGATGTGAATCATTGCGTTGCGATGGCCCGTTCGATCTCGGCGAGCATGGCTTTCTTGTCCGCCTCGCCGCCGTACCGCTTCAGGATCGTGCCGTCTCGTCCGACCAGAATCAGCGCCGGCAGCGCGTTGACCTTGTACGCGTTCCAGACCTCGGCCGTCCCTTGCACGATCGGATAGGTGACCTTCGCGCGGCTGGTGGCTTTCTGCACGAGCGGCGCGCGATCATCGACGGTCACGCCCACCACCGCGAAGCCGCGCGACGCATTGGCCGCATGAAGCGCCTGCAGCTCCGGAAGCGCCTGCACGCACGGAGGACAGAAGGTCGCCCAGAAATCGAGCAGCACCACCTGCCCGCGGAAGTCGTCGAGCGAAACCGGCTTGCCATCGAACGTGCGCAGGCGGAACGCGGGCGCGGGCTTGCCTTCGTCCGTGACGAGAAACGCCTCGGGATTCTTGAGGAACTCGACCTTGCACTTCGTGCTGCAGAAGAAGTACTGCTTTCCCTTATACGTGGCCGTGGCCTTCACCGGCTCGAAGCCCGAACCTTCACGCGGTCCGCAGACAGCACAGATGGCGCGATCCTCGGCGCCGAGAGACAGAGCGAGCAACAGAAAGAGGAGAACGAGGGATATTTTTCGCATCGTCAAGCGTCCCGCAGCGCCGGCTTCGCGCGCACGCACCAGATCGTGCCGGCGATCACCAGCAGCACCGAGATCAGCTGCGCGACCGTAAACGGTCCGAGGAACCGATCGTCCTTTGCGCGCACGATCTCGACCAGGAAGCGCTCGATGCCGAGCATGATCAGGAACAGGCCCCACGCCAGACCGCGGCGATGCGGGTGGCGATTGAGTGCCATCAGCGCGACGAACATTGCCAGCGCCGCGAATGTTTCGTAGAGCTGCGTCGGATGCACCTTGAGCACCTGATAGTCGGGGATGGACGGATCGACATTCACGCCGAAGCGGCGCAGCTCGTACGCCGTGGTCGGCGGCGCGCCTTTCGGAAACGCGACGCCGAACCAGGCATCGGTCGGACGGCCGTAGTCGTCGCCGACGAGAAAACATCCGATGCGCCCGAGGGCGTAGCCGATCGAGAGTGCTGGCGCGGCGGCGTCGGCCGCGGTCAGGAAGTCGATGCGATTGCGCCGGATGATCCACCAGCACGCCAGGAAGCCGCCGATCAGCCCTCCGTACCAGACCAGACCCGCGCGATCGAAGAGCAGCCGCCAGTCTCCGAACAGAATCGCGTAGTAGATCTTCGCGCCGACGATCCCGCCGAGTGCCGCGGCAACCACCAGCGACGACGCCACTTCTTCATTCAAACCATAGCGCCGGAACTGCCGCGCCAATACCCATCCGGCCCCGACGAACGCCAGGAACATCATCAGACCGAAGGTGGTGATCTCGAAACTGCCGATTTTTACGAGCGTAGGCCACATGCGGCCCGCAGCATAACTGACGACGCCCGGGTCGTACGCGAAGTCGCCTCAACGCGAGAGCAACCGTGCGATTCCGATCACGGCGATCACAGCCAATGCTGCGCCGATCGCGCCGCGATGTGTGTTCGCAACAAACTGCGGGCTGTTCGTCTTCGCCTGATCGCCGAAGACGCCGTGTGCGCCGGCGTCGCCGGGCACAGGCGCGTGGAGATTGTCGGGACGGCCGGGCTCTTCCGGTTCCTCGCCTTGCTGCTGGTCGTAGCCGACGTGGCCGAGGTAGTGATCGAGTGCGCCTGGTGCAAATGCGTTGGCGATGATCGCCTGCGTCGTTCCCCATCCGACATTGAGCTCGCGGCGCGGATGTTCGGACGCCCAGACGATGGCGCGCGCGGCGACTTCCGGCTCGAAGATCGTGCCGAACGGTTTCGGCTTGCGCGGCATGTGATTGCGGATCCAGCGGAACTGCGGGGTATTCACGGCCGGAAGGTTGACCATGCAGACCTGCACGCCACTCGCATCGTGCAGTAACTCCGATCGCAGGGAATCGTGAAATCCCTGCACAGCGTGTTTGGCCGCGCAATACGGCGCCTGCAGCGGAATGCCGCGATACGCGAGCGTGGAGCCGATCTGAATGATCACGCCCTCATCGCGCGGCAGCATGCGACGCAATGCGGCCAGCGTCCCATGCACGACGCCGAGGTACGTCACCTCGGTCACGCGGCGGAATTCATCGGGCGTGATCTCTTTGACCGGTCCGAGCACCGACGTCATGGCGTTGTTCACCCAGACGTCGATCGCGCCGAAGGCTCGTTCGATCGTCTCCGCCGCGCGTTCGACCGCATCCGCATCCGCCACGTCCGCAACCGCCACCACCGCCTCCCCTCCTCGGCTTTCCACCTCCATCCTTGCCGCCTCGAGTGCCTCCGCGTTTCGCGCGATCAAACCGATGCGCGCGCCCCGTGCGGCAAACGCGCGCGCGGTGGCACGGCCGATTCCTGCCGAGGCTCCGGTGATGACGATGACGCGTGAGTCCATGACTTCCCTCCTCAGTGCCGCGGCAACAGGCTGGCCAGTGCATCGCGCAGACGATCCGCCGGCTGCGAGGTGAGCGACCACGGCGTGGCCTGACGCACCACGTGCAGCGTTCCTCGCTGGTCGAGAATGCGATAGCTGTCGCCGCGGAAGCGGATCGTCACGCGCGCCTGGCCGACGCGCAGATCGCGCAACGTGATCTCCGGCAGCCATTCCGGCAGATGCGGATCGAGCACGAGCATCTTCAGCGGCGCATAAGGATAGAGTCCGAGCATGGCCTGCAGCAGCAGGAACACCGACGACGAAGACCACGCCTGCAGCGGATTCGCCTTCGGATAGATGCCGGGAAACGGATGCTGCTCGTCGCGCGGATGGCCGCCGAACAGCTCCGGCAGGCGGTGGTACTCGAACAGCGCCGCCGCTTCGAACTGCGCGCGCGCGATCTGCTGTACGCGCTCGTGCAAGCCATAGCGCCAGAAGCCGGCCGCGAACGTTCCGTGCTCGACCGGCCAGATCGATCCGAGGTGATAGCTGTAGGGGTTGTAGCGCGGATGGTCGGAGGAGAGCGTGCGGATTCCCCAGCCACTGAAGAGATCGGGCGCGAAGAGACGGTCGGCCGTGCGCGCGACCAGCGATGCGTCGGTGATCGCGGCGGCGATGCAATGTCCGGCATTGGATGCGATGGAACGGACCGGACGCTTCTGCGCGTCGAGCGCGAGCGCGAAGAAGCCTTCCTCCGCCATCCAGAACGCCTCGTTGAATCGCTTCTTCAACTCGACCGCCTGGTGATAGAGCTTGCGCGACAGGTCGCGTTCGCCGAGGTGCCAGAGCGTTTCGGCCAGGTGCAGTTTCGCGACATAGACGAACGCCTGCTCTTCGCACGTGGCGATCGGCGGCTCCACCGGCGCGCCGTCTTCGTACACGATCGCGTCCGGCGAGTCCTTCCAGGCCTGATGCGTCGGCCCCATCGGCGAGCGCGTGCGGTATTCGTAGAAACCATCGCCATCGAGGTCGCCGTAGCGCTCCAGCCATTGCAGGCCGCGCAATGCCGGTTCGATCAGCGGGCGCACGAGATTGCGGTCGCCGGTCCAATGCCACAGCTCCGCGACGATGAACGCGTAGAGGCCGGAGGTGGTGATCGAGCTGTAACTGCGATCGCGCGGGTTGTAGCCGAGCATCGACAGCGGTCCGGTGTGCGCTTCGTGCAGCATCTTCCCCGGCTGTTCGTCGCGCCAGTCGTCGACGCGCGTGCCTTGCGTTTTCGCGAGCGCGTGCAGCGTGCCGGTCATGATCTCGGGACCGAGGAGGCCCGCCTGCCATCCCGTGGTGAGCGTGTCGCGGCCGAACAGTGCGACGTAAAGCGGCAGTCCGGCGGCGACGGTCCAGGCGTTCGGGGAATGATCGAGATCGAAGAGTCGCAGGGAAGCTAAATCGCTGCGAGCCTGCTCGAGCGTGAGGAGGACATCGGCGGTGAGGGTGCTGTGTTGGGGCGACTCGAACTTCGTGCTTTCGTTTGGGAGCCCCTCATCCGGCCTTCGGCCACCTTCTCTCCACAAGTGGGGAGAAGGCATGAAGAGGCGGATGTGCGCTCGCCATTGCTCTTTCGGAGCGAGAGTGACGGAGAACGACAGACATCCGCTGTCATACGTTGCAGGGCGATCGATGTCGATCTCCACACTGCGATGCAGCGTGCGCTCGCCGTGCTGCGCGGTGTAGTCGAAGCGCAGTCGTTGCGCGTCCGCGTCCCAATGCGTTTGAAGTTCGCCGTGTTGGCGTCGCTCGCGCGTCTCGGCTTGATCCGCGAAATCGGCGTCGAGCTCGATCGCGAACACGAACGACGACGGCTCGCTCGTGAAATTCGTCAGCGCGATCGTTTCGTGAACCACGTTCCCGATCCGCCGCATGACCCGCAGCTCGAGCGTGTTGCGCGACTCGTCCGGCACCTGTCCGCTGCCGTCGTCTTTCGGCGGGGGCGTGACGCCGGGCGCGGGAAGGACGTAGTAGCCGAGCCAGAGGTCCTGGCGGATGACCGAGCGCGCGTTGGGGAACGGCGCCTGGCCGTCGATGAGATACCGCCATCGCGAAAGCAGCCGTGTCTCATGAACGAACAGGCCGTGATCCGCACCGCCCGCGATCACGCCATCGGCGTCGGTCGCGAGGACGATCCGCCCGCGGCTGATGTGCACCACCGACGGCCGCGGGCGGATGCGTACCAGGTCAGGCGTGGCGCGTACCGGCAACCGGTCCCCGCAATGAGCTCGGGGCGTCGAGGTTCGCTCCGTCGTCGACACCGACGCCGAGACGATCCACCAGCTCGCCGCCCAGCCATCCCGTGACTCCGGACAGCGCCGCCGCGGCGACGGAGAGCGCGATGGCGAGCGTCTCCGGCGCACCCGGATTGTCGCGCCGCAGGAACCAGCTCGCGGCGAACAGCACGACCACGACCACATTGCCGATGCCGTGCAGCCGGCCGATGCGTTTCGCGCGCGTGCCGGACGGGATGGACAGGAAATCGATGAAGCCGAAGACCGCCGCCACCAGACCGCTGATGACGCCCGCCGCGATCATGTAATACGCCGCCGCGTGCAGGTTCGGCGATCCGGCGATGCGGCCGATGAGATCGAAGATCAAGGACATCGCCAGCACGCCCAGCGGCAGGACGATCAGCATCTGGTGGATGGGATGCCCGAGGAGCTTTGCTTTGGCCTCCATGCAGTTACCTCCGCGGGGGAGCCGTGCAAGGAGGGTTCCGGAACCCGCGTCGAGCCTAGGCGGTGGCCTTTTCCAGGCTGGCCTTCTGGTCGGAGATGAAGCGGAACACGTCCACCTTCCCGGCCTGGTCGAGGTGTTGCGAGACCTCGAAGAGCTGCACCGACAGCAGCGTGTTCAGTCCTTCATCCAGGACCGCCTTGCGCTTCTCGAACGGCAGCTCGGAGATGTTGGCGATGAGCATGTTCTCGTCGAAGCGGCCGAACTGATCGAAGAACACGCCGGACCACAGTTCATCCGTGTCGGCGTTCTGCAGGATGGTCATGAAGATGTCGCGCGCGCTGTCCTCGCCGACGGTGCGCTCGAGCGCTTCGAAGAGGCGGCCGAACATGTCGTTGTATGTCGAGATCACTTTGAGCAGCTCGGGCGAATCCTCGACGTCGAGGAAGATCGGGCGGAACGACTTCTCTTCGTGAACCGGCTCGATGAGCCGCGCGGAGAGAAGCTGGAAGAGGATGCGCGTGACTTCGAACTCGGTGAGCTCGGAGCGGCCGGTCAGCTCGCGCACGTTCAGGCGGCCGTCGATGGTGTTGTAGACCGCAATCTCCCCTTCGTTGAGGTCGAGCTCGGAGAGATCGGCGACACCGCCCGGCACCTTCGCGAAGACCACGTCGAGATTCGGGATCTTCTCGCGGATGCGCTCCGACTCGTCGAGACGGCGGATGCCTTCCATGATCACGGACGGCGTATTGATCTGGAGGACGATCCGCTCCTGCGTCAGCTCCTCGGCCGATTCAAAGAACGCGAAATCGCCGTCTTTCCAGGCGAAGAGCGAGTAGATGACTTCCAGCGCGTGATTCTTGACGCCCCACCAGAGGTCTTTCGGCGAGATCGCCCCCATCTGCACGAGCAGCTTTCCGTGGCGGAGCTGAGGGGTGACGCGGCGCTTCGATTCCTCGTACTGCTGCTGGGTGATCTTGCCGTTGCGGAGCAGAAACTGGCCGAGGGAATGCTCGGCGGAGTTCGAGCTGGCGAAGACGATCTCCCCTTCTTTCCAGTGGATGGTGCGCTCCAGATCGCCGCGGCGCACGACCAGCTTCCCGCTTTCACGGATCATGGCCATGAAGCTCAGGACGTCGGGCAACTGGATCTTCGAGAGATCGCCCTGGAGGATTGGTCGTTCCTGCATTGGACCTAAATCGGCCACAACAATGCCAGCGAAACCAACTGCGTTCAAGGGTTATTCGCTGCGTCTCTGTGCGGCCATGGGACGTAAAGAGCCGCGCGGGCGTGCGACCTATAATGCCTTCGGCCATGAATTCCATCACGCCGGTGGCCTCGTCGGTGATCGCGGAAGTGCGCTATGACGAAGAGCACGCCTTTCTGGAAGTGCACTTCCACAACGGCCGCGTCTACCGCTACCGCGACGTCCCGCCGGACGAGTACGAGGCGCTGATCCACGCCGACTCGGTGGGCAGGTACTTCAACCAGGAGATCCGCCCGCGCTATCGGGTGCTGAAGAAGAAGGCGTAGGCGTTCCCGAGCGCGCCCGGTCCCTCCGCTACTTCTGATACACCATGTCGTGTTTCAGGTGGCGCAGTTTGAATTGCGTCGAGAGGGAGATCAGCGATTCGGAGTGGCCCAGGAGGAGGTAGCCGCCGTCGCTGAGGCGGTTGTAGAAGTTCGTCACCACCACGCGTTTCGAGGCGTCGTCGAAGTAGATGATGACGTTGCGGCAGAAGACGACGTCGAGGTGGCCGAGCAGCGAGACGCGGCCTTCGTCGTAGAGATTCAGGCGGCCGAAGGAGATGCGGTTGCGGATCTCGTCCTTGACGCGCCAGGTACTCTCGCCTTCCCTGGTGAAGTACTTCTCGCGCAGATGCGGCGGCGTGGCGCGGAAGGCGTTCTCGCGATAGACGCCGCGGCGCGCCTTGCCGAGGACCTGCTGATTGATGTCGCTGGCAAAGATCTCGAAGGCGGCCTGGTCGTACCAGCCCGACTCCTGCAGCAGCATGGCCAGCGAATACGGCTCCTCGCCCGACGAACATCCGGCCGACCAGATCCGCACCTTGCGCACGGTCTTCCGCGAGAGCACGTCCGGAATGATCTCCTCGGTGAATGCCTGCAGCTGCGCCGGCTCGCGGAAGAAATACGTCTCGTTCGTGGTCACCAGATCGAAGATCTGATCGAACTCCGCGTCCGCGCGCGGATCGTACTGGAGGAAGTAGAAGTACTTCTGAAACGAGTCGAAGTTCAGCTCCCGCGCGCGCGGCGAGAGCCGCTTCTGCAGCAGGTACTTCGACGAGTCGTTGAACCACATGCCCGATCGTTTGTAGATCTGCTCCCGCAGCAACCGGAAGATGTCGTCCGGCAGCTCGAGATGGTGGTTCAACGAGAAGTTGAATGGAGAGGACACCTCCTCACCCCTCTTCTTTCCGCTTCATCGCCGACAGGATCGCGGCGATCACGACTTCCCTCCTGCTGTCCGCCGTCCGCCACGCTTCTTCCAGCAGATCGCGATAGAGATCGCGGTGCCGGACCAGCACCTCCGAGACGTCGTCGAGGATGGCGGTGTTCTCCAGCGCTTTGAAGAGATACGGAAACGACGACCGGTCCGCGACCTTGTCGAGGGCCAGGATCGCCGACTGCTGCACGTAGGTATCGGGATCTTCGAGCGCGCGGTGCAGGGCCGGGAGCGCGGCACGGTCGGCGCGTGCGCCGAGCGCCGCCGCGGCGGCAGCGCGCAAGCGCCAGTCCACGTGCGAAAGCGTCGACACGAGCACGTCGAACACGTCGCTGCCCGGGATGCGCGCCAGTGCGAGCATGGCAGCGCGCTGGATCTCCGGATCGGATTCCGCGAGGCAGCGGAACAGCACGTCCTTGACCTGCGGATCTTCCGATTTTCCGAGCGCGTCGATCACCGCGATGCGCACCGGCGGCGGGTCGTGCATCAGGTGGCGCAGCAACGGTTCGATGGCCGTGCTCTGCCGGTACTCGCCGAGGGCCTGCGCCGCTGCCGTGCGGATCCAGATGTCCTGATCGTCGAGCGCGCTGATGAGCGGCTCCAGTCCAGACTGCGGACGATGGCGCACGATGGCGTTGATCGCGGCCAGCCGCACCGCCGTCGATTCATCGGCCAGCGACAGCACGAGCTGATCGGCGAACCGCTCCTCGCCGAACTTGCCCATCAGCGAGACCGCCTTCTGGCGGATCACCGGATCGCTGTCCTTCGACGCCAGCAACAGGCCGTCGTGATACCCCTCGCCCTGGATGTTCACGTAGACCGAGAGCGAGTTGAGCTTCATCGGAATCGACGGCGACTGCAGCAGTTTGCGCAGTTTCGCCAGCACGGAGCCCTGAATCCCGGTGAACGCGGTGACCAGCGCGGAGACGGAATTCACGGCCGCCTGCTGCGAGGCGACGTCGTAGTCGTCGAGCTTGGTGAGCAGGTAGTCGATGGCGGACGGATCGGGGATGTCGCCCAGCGTCTCGATGGCCAGGCGGCGGATCATCGGGTTCTCGTGATCGAGGAACGGCAGGATGCTCGGGATGGCATCCGCGCCGCCAATGACGTTCACGACGCGCAACAGCAGCGCGATCACTTCGTCTTCTTCTTCGTTCTGCAGCGCGCTCAGGATGGCCGGCATGGCCGGAGCGCCGAAGTCGATCAGCGCCTGCGCCGCGACCTCGGACGTATCCGGCTGGCCGAGGTGCTGGAGCAGGACCGGCAGGGCGCGCTCGTCGCCCGACCAGCCGAGGAACTTGAGGATGAACGCCTTCACCTCGCGCTTGGGCGTGGTGGAGAGATGCTCGATCAGCGGCTCGATTTTCTCGCGCGGGAAAGACTCGCGGAAACGCGACTGGATGAGATGCCGCTCCGCCTCTTCCACGATCCGCGGCTTGCTCGCCTCGGCGATCCGCACCAGCGCGCGCAACGCGGTCAGGTTCAGCTTCTCTTCGTCCGCGATGATGCGCAGCAGGAAGTTGACGGTGCCGACGTCGGCGATCTTGCCGACCGATTCGAGCACCGGCTTGCGCAGCGACTTCTCGGCATAGAGCGGAAGGATGGCCGGCAACGCGGCGCGGTCGCCGATCTCGCCCAATGCTTCGACGACGTGAAACTTGAGCCACAGATCATCGCGCGTCCGCAGCGCGCGCATCAGATGCGGCAGCGCGGACGCGTCGCGGTATTTGCCGAGCGAGGAGACGATCGACGAGGCCACGTTGATGTCGTTTTCGCCTTCGAGCAGCTCGAGCAGGATCTCGAAGCCTTCGCGGCTGCGCAGATCGCCGATCAGATTGACGAGCGACAGCCGGACGTCGATGTCCTGTTCCCTGCGCAGCCGTTCCACGATCGGCTGGATCGCAATCTCCCCGATCCGCACCAGCGCCTCGGTGGATGAATTGCGCTTGCCGGCATTCTCGGGATCGGAGAGCGCGTCGAGCAGTCCCGAGACCACTTCCGGACGCGCGTCGCGCACCAGGCCGTCGACGATGGTCTTGCGGACGCGCCAGTCCTTGTCACCGAGCAGCTCGAACATGAGCGGCAGCGTGCGTTCGTCGGCGGATTGGGCCACGAGCGCAGCCGCCTTCTGCCGCGCGTCGGGATCCGCGGAACGGGCTTGTTCGATGATCTGTGCGTCCATGGTCATAAGTAGGAATTGAAAATTGAAAATTGAAAATTGAAAAATCGGAATTGCGATCGACGACCCTGCCGATTTTTCAATTTTGCATTTTCAATTTTCAATTTCGCTTTCACTGCGTACCAGTCTTCAGCCGCGCGAGCTCTTCGCGCTTCATCTGCACGAACTGCTGCAGGGTTTCGGTGTAGATCTCGGTATCGCGGCGCACCGGCATCGGCACGCGCGAGTCGTAGTACTGGCGCCCTTCGTCGATCTCCTCGCGCAGCACTTCGAAGAAGTTGTCGTCGCGAATGCCGCGCTCCACCTTGTCGACGTGGTAGATGATGATGTCCGAGAGGATCAGCCGCGCCAGCCGCCGCGCTTCGTCGTATTCGCGCGGCTCCGGCGGCACCTCGTCGCTCGACTCGCCGACCTGCGGGAAGAGTTTGTGGATGATCTGCCGGAACTCTTTCTCCGGGATCTGCTCTTCGATGTACTCGTCGGCGCCGTAGAGGTTCGTCGGATTGGCGCGGAAGCGATTGGCGCGGAACAGCGCGCCGATCAGGATCACCCGCGTATGCGAGAGCGACGGATCGGCCTTGATCTCCTCGGTCACTTCGACGCCGAGCTTGCCCTTCAGATAGACGTTCACGATCACGAGATCGGCGCGCATGCGGCGCGCGAAGTCGAGCGTGGCGTCGCCGGTCTCGAAAAACGTGACGTCGAATCCGAGGCGGCGGAGATGCTCGCCCAGGAACTCGCGGAACGGGCGGGGCTCGTCGGCGATCGCGGCCAGACGCCGGCGCGGAATGCGCGCGGGCGGCGCGGGCCACGGCTCGTCGGGGAACGGCTCGGGTACGGGATGCATCCCGCTGATGGTGCGCGGCTTGAGCACCATCTGGTACGCGCAGCTCGGGCAGGCCACGCGCACCGCGGTCAGCAGCGGCAACGTGATCGCGGCGCGAAACGTGGCGCCGCATTTCTTGCAGGTCAGATCCATGGATGGTTTTCCGTGCTGAAGGGCCTCATGCGGTCCGGGCCGTGAGCGCTCCGTGGTCGAGCAGTTTGTCCAGATCGAGCAGGATCGTCAACGCACCCCCGGCACGGAACACCCCGCGCACCGACTCATCGAGCTCGGTGGCGTGTACCACCGGATGCCGTTCGATCTCCGCGGCGGACGACTTCACGACGCGCAACACGCGGTCGACGATGAAGCCGACGATCTCGCGCTGGAAGTCGATCACGACGATGCGCGTGTCGTCCGTGTCCTTCCCCGCTTCGCGATGACGGAGCTTGCGGCGCACGTCGACGAGCGTGACGATGGTCCCCCGCAGCGAGATGATCCCCACCACGGACGGATCGGCGTTCGGGATGCGCGTGACCGCGCGCGGCGTGACGATCTCGACGATGCGCTCGATGTCGACCGCGTACTGCTCGCCGGCCATGATGAACGTGAGCAGCTCGAGCTGATCCTGCGGAGCGGCGTCGTCGGCCTTGCCGGTCTCGAACGCGCGCCGTTTGCCCGCTTCGGCTTTGAACCTGTCGAGTTTGGAGGACTGGAGCGCTGGTGTGTGGCCGGCTGATGCGGGCGCCGCAGTTTCGGGTTCGGGCGGCGCCTGGGGCGCAGGCTCCGGGAGCGGCGGCGCTGCCTGCTCCGCCGGCGCGGCCTCGGCGTTCCGCTTTTTCTTGTTGCGGATCTTGACCAGATCAACCATGGATGCGGTGCTCCTGCGCGGCGGAGGCGATCCTCGGAGCCTCGATCCGTTCCGCGTCCTCGCCGAACGCATCGAGCAACGACGTGGTCGCGAGCGTGTTGATCAATCGCGGGATCCCGCCGCTGAGCGCGTGGATCTCCGCCATCGCCTCGCGGCTGAACGGATTGCGCGTTCCGCCGGCCACGCGGATGCGGTGCTCGACGTACTCGATGGTCTCTTCCAGCGACAAGGGACCGAGAGAGTAGCGCATCCCGATCCTCTGCCGCAGCGGCTCGTACGCGCCGCGCTCGAGCCGCTCCTCGAGCTCGGGCTGGCCGATCAGCACCACGCTGAGCAGGTTCTGATCGTCGAGCTGGAAGTTGGTCAGCAGACGGATCTCGTCGAAGGTGGCCTTCGAGGGGATCAGCTGCGCCTCGTCGATCATCAGCACCGGCTCGCGTCGTTCCTCGTACAGCTCGTACAGCTTCGTATGGATCTGATCGAGCACATCGTTACGAAATCGCGCCGCTTCGAGTCCGAGGCCGCGGGCGATCGCGCGCAGGAGCTGCGCCGGAGTGAGGCGGGGATTGATCAGAAGAACGATCGGCCGCGCCTCGCCGACCCGGTCGATCAGCGCGCGCGAGAGCGTGGTCTTGCCCGAGCCGATATCGCCGACCAGCAGCGCCAGCTCCTTCTCCTCGACCGCGTACTCGAGCCGCGCCAGCGCTTCCTTGTGCTGGCGGCTCTCGAAGAGAAAGGACGGATCGGGCGTCTTGCCGAACGGCTTCGCGGTCAATCCGAAGTGTTCTTCAAACATGGTGTGGTTTGGAGTGCGGCCGCCGCAGCCACCGCTTTCGTACGCGGTAGCCGCAGCTACCGTCCGGTGCGGCGCCTGCGGCCGCCGCGCGGAAAGCGGTAGCTGCGGCTACCGCACTCCATGACCGTTCAAACATGGACCGCCGCCGCCCGCACGTCGCGCGCGCGTCCGCCGAAATTGTCGATCAGCGTTCCGACGTCGACCACCAGCACGATTTCGCTCTCCCCGATCTCCGTGGCGCCTGCGATCCCGGGGATGGTCTTCAGCCGCTCGCCGATGGACTTGATGACCACCTCCTGCTGGCGCACCAATGCATCGACGAGCAGCCCGACGGTCTTTTCGCCCGCGCGCGTCACGACGATGAACCACTTCGTGTCGGGACCGTGATCGTGGCCGTCGACCAGGCCGAAGGCGTCGGAGAGCCGCAGCAGCGGCAGCGTGAAATCGCGCAGCGTGAACACTTCCTTCCGTTCCACGGTGCGGATGTCGCGCGAGTAGATGCGCAGCGATTCCTCGACGGACGTGAGCGGAATGGCGAACTTCTCGCCGCCCGACTCGACGATCAGCGCCTGAATGATCGCCAGCGTGATCGGCAGCGAAACGCGGAACGTCGTTCCCTGACCGGGACGGGTGATGACGTCGATGGTGCCCTTGAGGTCCTGGATGTTCTTCTTCACCACGTCGAGGCCGACGCCGCGGCCCGAGATCTCGCTCACTTCCGCCGCGGTCGAGAAGCCGGGCGTGAACATCAGCTCGTACGCGCGCTGCTGATCGACGACTTCCTTCTCGCCCACCAGGCCGCGGTCGACGGCGACGCGGCGGATGCGCTCCGGATCGATGCCGCGGCCGTCGTCGGTGACGTCGAGCACGACCGAGTTGCCCTGCTGATAGGCGTTCAGCGTCACGTGACCGACCGGATCCTTCCCGGCCGCGCGCCGTTCCTCCGCACTCTCGATGCCGTGATCGAGGGCGTTGCGGATGATGTGCATCAGCGGATCGGTGAGCTCTTCGACCATCATCTTGTCGAGCTCCGTGTCCTCGCCGCGCAGCACCAGCTCGATTTCCTTGCGCAGCTCGCGCGCGAGCTTGCGCACGGTGCGCGAGAGCTTGGAGT
>CAMPKJ010000083.1 GCA_946887105.1 uncultured Acidobacteriota bacterium
CTCCGAGGAACCCGTCAAGCTACAATCCCTCCCGTGGCGAAACTGACGACCGACATCCCGAGCGACCTCTCGCGGCAGATCGATCGAATCATCCGCGATGGATGGTTCCCCGATCAGGAGTCGGTGGTGCGCGAGGCGCTGTCGCAGTTCGTCGATGCGAAGTCGTTCCTCGGCGATTCGCCGCGCATGCTGCATCGCTTCGCGGCGGACGCGCTCAACGACTCGAAACCGGAAGTGGCGCTCAAGTTCGTCAGCAGGGCCCTGTCGTTGATGGTCGGACAGGACATCACCGACTTCACGCTCTATCAATCACTCGTCGAATTGCGCGTGCAGGTCCTGCTGGTCCTCGGCCGCGATGACGACGCGCTCGCGTCCGCCGAGGAGGCGAGGGAGAAGCTCCCGAACAACCCGGCCATCGCGCGCTGGATCGAGAAGCTGAAGAAAAACCGGCCTCGCGGCGAGGCCTGATGCGCACCCGGTACGCCCACCTCGATCCGGAGCTCATCCAGCGCCTGCTCGCTGAGATGGGTTTGCGGCGCCTCTTCAATCATCTCCTGCTGCAGACCGGCGGCGACGTCGAGGAAGCGATGCGCTGGATGCGCATGCTGCAGGAGCGCGGTTACCTCGATCCCGATCTCGACCTCGATGCATTCTTCGCGCAGCTGATGCAGGAGAACGTCATCGGCGAGGACGGCGAAGGCAATCTGACCCTGGCCGCGGGCGGCGAACGGCAGATCCGCCGCGACGCACTCGATGAGATTTTCGGCGGCCTGCAGAAATCGATCACCGGACAGCATTCGGTCACGAACGCGGGACAGGGAACGGAGCGGCTGACGGAGACGCGGCCGTATCACTTCGGCGACGATCCGATGTCCATCGACTCCAGCCGCACGCTGCAGAACGTGATGAAGCACACCGATCCCGGAGACGACATCCGCATCCATGAGGATGATCTCGAGGTCTTCGAGACCGAACATCTCTCGAGCTGCGCGACCGTGGTGATGATCGACATCTCGCACTCGATGATCCTCTATGGCGAGGACCGCATCACGCCGGCGAAGAAAGTGGCGCTGGCGTTGACGGAGCTGATCCTGACGAAGTATCCGAAGGACGCCATCGACGTGCTGCTGTTCGGCGATGAGGCCACCGAGGTGCCGATCTCCGAGATTCCGTACGTGCAGGTGGGGCCGTATCACACGAACACGAAGGCGGGACTCGAGCTCGCGCAGCGCATCCTGCGGCGCCGCAAGCACGCCAACAAACAGATCTTCATGATCACGGACGGCAAGCCGTCGGCGCTCTACGAAAACGGCCGGCTGTACACGAACTCGTTCGGACTGGACATGAAGATCGTGAACCGCACGCTCGAAGAAGCGGACCGCTGCCGCCGCGCGAACATCCCCATCACGACATTCATGCTGGCCACCGACCCGACGCTGGTGAACTTCGTCGACCAGCTTTCGAAGATCAATCGCGGGCGCGCGTTCTACGCATCCGCGGACCGGCTAGGCGAATACATCCTCGCGGATTACATCCGCAACCGGCGCAAGTTCGTGCATTAGCGCGTCACGGCCGCCGGCTCCACTTGAATCCTGCCTTGATGCGCGGATCGACGCCGGGGCTGTACAGATCGCGATAGGGGAACGGCTCCGTGTTGACGAAGTTCGCGCTGTTCGCGAAGCCCCATTCGCGGAAATCGCGATTGAGCGCTTCGAGCGATTTGCCGGTCAGCGCGGTCAGCGCCTCGTCGGTGTTCTGGCCGGCGGCGAATGCGGCGATCAGCGTCGGGACGGCGTTCGGGTGGCGGCTCTCCAGGAAGCGGATGAACGTCTGCGCGACGCGGTATCCGTGCTCGGCCATCGATGCGTCGCCGACGTGTTGCATCACCGCATCGAGCAACGGCAGCGGCAGCACGAGCTGCGGCGGCGTTTCGCGGAACGCATTCTCGTGATGCGGTACGAGCTCCATCCGCTCGGCGATCCCTTCCTGGAACCAGCGCGGCGCGTTGTCGTTCGTCGCTTCCGCGACGATCGCGTGCGTGAGCTCGTGCGTGATGATCGCCACGAGCTCCGGCTTGAATTGATTCACCACCGCGAACGGGAAGAGAATCTCGCCGTCATAGAGACCGACCACGTGATCGACGCCGGTGATGCTGCCGGAGAAGTCGTCCCAATAGAGCACGTTGACGGTCACGCGCCGCGGTTCGGCGACAGGGAGTCCGAGCCGCTGCCGCACCCGCACGGTCTCCGCTTCGAGCAGATCGCCGATGCGGCTGGCGATGGCGGGATTCATCGACGGGTCATGGCGCACGTCGAAATGCGGCGTGGCGATGACGATGCCGTTCGTCGACAGCGCACGCCGCAGCTCGATCTGCTTCATGCGCGTTTCGATGATGGCCTGATGATCGTCGGAGTCGATCGACGCGTAGATCGTTGCGGCGGTGTCCCATGCGCTGCGGCTGGCCATGGCATCGGCGATCGAGAGCAGCGTCGCCGGAAACGTTTCGCGCGCGCTGAGCTCCTGCACCGCCGCGCCGTTGGCGAGCGCCTGCGCGTCGCCGATGCGATTCATGCGCAGCAGCGCGCGCATGCGCAGCACCAGCAGACCCGGCTCGACGATCGTCGTTTTCGGCGTGATGTCGTCCGTCAATTCGATGAGCTCTTTCCAGCGATGATGGTCGGCGAGCGCCTCGGCCGCGCGCAGGCGGCGCAGCGTGCCGCCGTGTTCGAGCAGCGTCATCGCATCGCGCAACGCGGCGGCGGCTTCTTCCTTTTTTCCATGCGTGGCCGCGACGACGCGCGCGTTCGGCGGGCCGAGGACCGCGCCGCCCGGAATGTGCAGCGTGCCGTTGCGAAGATCGATCGTCAGCGACTCGCCGGACGCAAACGCCTGCGCGCCGGCAGGCCATGCCACCGGCGCTTTGCCGAGCCGCGGACTGCGCAGCAGCGGTTCCTCGGATGAGTAAAACGACACCATCGACATCGTCCCGACGTCGCGCAGAAGCGGGTAGAGGCGCGGCTCGCGGATCAGCTCCTCGCGCGCGACCGGCTCGAGCGCCCACGCGATCCGGAAATGCTCGCGCGCCTTCTTCTCGTCGCCATCCGTGACGGCGCGCATCGTTCTCGCGTAGTGCAGCCGCGCGTCGCGCGCTTCGTCGAAACGCGGATCGGCGAGGAACGGCAGCGCGGAGGGGGAAACGCCGAATGACGTCGCCGCTTCGAACAGTACGTCATCGCGCAACGGCTCGACGTCGATCGCCTTCGTGTAGGCCAACGCGGCTTCGGCGGGCTTGCCGTTCGTGAGCGCGAGCCGCGCGCGGATGAGGTGGGCGAGCGGCGTGTCGTGCGCGGGAACGGTCGTTTTGAGCGCGGCGCCACTCTGCAGGATCCACAGCGACGCGACCTCGCGAGCGCGAGCGGAAATCTCACGCGGCATTTGCGGATCGTTGCCGCGCGCGAGTGCCTCGCGCAACGGCGCGAGCGCGCGCAGCTCGATGAACGGCAGCGCTTTCGGCGGTTTCGCGAACGGATTGCGGAGCTTGTGGAACGCGCCGGCGATGGCGATCGCGGCGCCGATGATGGCGATCGCGGCGATGACGCGCGACCGCGAGGCGATGAATGCGCCGAGGAGGGCCAGGCCGGCGGCGAGGATCAGATAGGACTGACGGATCGGTTCGGGATTCGGCGGCGGGATGATGACCAGCGGCGACGGATCCTCCGCGAGCGTGAGGATCTCGTGTACGCCGCGCCCTTTCATCCGGAACAGCAGACCGTCCTCATAGCCGCTCGGGAACGTCACGCGAAACGCGACATCGCCTTTGCGTCCGCGGACGATGGTCTGCAGCGTCCAGCGGGCGCCGGCGGGTGGACCGGTGCGCGCGGCGAGCTCGGCAAGCGCGTCTTCACGCGGCAGCTCGCGCAACGGTGCGTCAGGGGAGAGGCGCGCGAAGAGCGCGCCGGGACCGCCCGCGAGGAACGCGGCGGCGACCGTCACCGCCTCGCGCTCCGCATCGCTGATCGGGCGCGGTGCTGCGAGCGCGCCAGCAGCGAGAAGGATCTGGAGTGCGGCGGCCGCAGCCGCCGCTTTCACATGCCGGAGCACTGCGCACGAACATACAACAGCGGCGGCTGCGGCCGCCGCACTCCAAGGCGGAATGGTCGAACGGACGGTGCCGTTTCCTCGCGCGATGCGCAAATTATTTGCGATTGTCCTGATCGGAGCCACGGTCTCCACCGGGGCAGACGACGCCTACCGCGCGCTCCAGTCCGGCTCCGCATCCGGACCCGCGCCGTTGAACGACCACGGGATATACGGCCAGGGACAGATCATCGCCGTCATCGACACCGGCGCCGATTACCGCGCGTGCGCCTTCATCGAGCCCGATGGCAGCGCGCCTCCGGTGAACACCGGCACGCCGCACGGCGGCCTGCAATGGCAGAACGTCGATCTCACGCGGCGCAAGATCGTCGCGTATGACTTTCTCTACTCCTGCGATCAGTATCCGGGCTCACCCGGCTGCGATACGTTCGGCGTCAGCGGCGCGCTGGACAATCAGGGACACGGCACTCACGCCGCCGCAACCGCCGCGGGCGATCGCGGCACGCCGCTCGAACACGATTTCTCCGACGGCGTGGCGCCGGGCGCGCAGCTGATCATCCAGGATGGCGGCTACATCGGCGCCGATCGCTGCACGCAGTTTCCGGGTGTCGGATGTCCGGCGAAGCTCGCGCCAATCTTCGAGCAGGCGTACAAGCAGGGCGCCCGCATCCATTCGAACTCGTGGGGCGACCGGCAGAACACGATTGCCGGTCTGCCGGCGCCGACGGCGAACTATCCGCAGTCGGCGTACGACGTCGACGCCTTCGTCTGGTCGCATCCCGACTCGCTGGTGATCTTCAATACCGGCAACCTCGGGCAGGCCGTGGAGACGCCGCGCAGCTCCGTGTCCGCGCCGGGCAGCGCGAAAAACACGCTGCAGATCGGCGGCACGCGCACGTCGATCGAGGACGACGACACGCTCGCGTACTTCACGCTCTTCGGTCCGGCGCGCGATGGGCGCATCAAGCCGGATCTCGTCGCGCCCGCACGGGTGCTGGCCGGAAGCGGCGATGCCGACTTCAATCCGGCCACGTGCGAGCAGCGACATGAGCCCGGCACGTCGTGGGCATCGCCCGCGGTGGCCGGTGCCGCGGCGCTGGTGCGGCAGTACTTCACCGATGGTTTCTATCCGGCCGGCGTGGCCGTGGCATCGCACGCGCTGCTTCCGAGTGCGGCGTTGCTCAAGGCAACGCTGATCGCCAGCGCCCGCGCGGTTCCACGGCGGGGCGAGATCGTGACGCTCAGGAAAGTGCGTACGTTGCCGGTGCCGTCACACGAGCAGGGTTGGGGATTCCCGGTGCTCGACGACGCGCTTTTCTTCCCGGGCGATGCGAGCAAGCTGCACGTCGTCGATGTGCCGCTCGCGAACGGTCTCGCCAAAGGTGCGTCCGCGACGGTCCGTCTGAACGTGAATGCCGGAACGCCGCTGAAGGCGGTACTGGTGTGGACCGACCCGCCCGGACACATTGCACCGGTGTCGGATACGACGCCGCAGCTCGTGAACGATCTCGACCTGCGCGTCACCACCTCCGCCGGAACGTCGCTCGGCAACGGCAGCACGCCCGATCGCATCAACAACGTCGAAGTGGTGTCGCTCACGGCGCCGCCTTCCGGCATCGCCGCCTTCACCGTCTCCGCGCATCACCTCGGATTCGGAGAGCGCCAGAGTTACGCGCTGGTGATCACCGGCGACGTCGCGCCGCTGCCTCGTTCGCGCGCGCGTGCCGTGCGGCACTGAGCGTGCCGCGAGGCACCAAGAGTTGGTTATCATGCGCCGCCATGCTTTCCCGCGAGTACCTACGAGAGAAAACCGATGATTACCGCCGCGCGCTAGAGAACCGGCGCGCGAGAGTCGATCTGGAGCGCTTCGTCACGCTCGATGCTGATCGCCGCGCCACCATCGCGCGCGGCGAGGCGCTGAAGGCGCAGAAGAACGCCGCGTCGCAGGAGATCGCGACGCTGAAGAAGAACAAGCAGGACGCCTCCGCGCAGATCGAGGCGATGAAGCGCGTCGGCGACGAGATCAAGGAGCTCGACGAGAAGCTCGCCGGCATCGAGGACGAGCTGAAGGCGCTCGAGCTCGAGTATCCCAACGTTCCGCACGAATCGGTTCCGGTCGGCGCGGACGAATCGGCGAATCGCGTCGAACGGCACTGGGGCACGAAGCCTTCGTTTGATTTCGTGCCGAAGGATCACGCCGATCTCGGCGAACAGCTCGGCATCATCGACTTCGAGCGTGGTACGAAGATCACCGGCGCGCGCTTCTCGATTCTCTACGGCGCGGGCGCGAAGCTCAGCCGCGCGCTGATGAACTTCATGCTCGACGTGCACGAACGGCAGGGTTACACCGAGGTGCTCGCGCCGTTCATCGTCAACGCGGACTCGATGCGCGGGACCGGGCAACTGCCGAAGTTCAAGGAAGACCTGTTCAAGCTCGAGCACGAAAAAGAGCTGTACCTGATCCCCACCGCCGAAGTGCCGGTGACGAACGTCTATCGCGACGAGATCCTCGACGGCGCGCAGCTGCCGGTCCGCTTCACCGCGTACACGCCGTGCTTCCGCAGCGAGGCCGGCTCGTACGGCAAGGACACGCGCGGGCTGATCCGGCAGCATCAGTTCGAGAAAGTCGAGCTGGTGAAGTTCACCGCGCCCGAGCAGTCGTGGGATGAGTTGGAGAAGCTCGTCGCGGATGCCGAGGAGATCCTGCAGCTGCTCGATCTGCACTATCGCGTGGTCACGCTTTCGACCGGCGACATGAGCTTTGCCTCCGCGAAGACGTACGACATCGAGGTGTGGCTGCCGGGCCAGCAGGCGTACCGCGAGATCTCGTCGTGCTCGAACTTCACCGACTTCCAGGCGCGGCGCGCGAACATCCGCTACCGCAACGCGGAGAAGAAAGTGAGCTTCGTGCACACGCTGAACGGATCGGGACTGCCGCTCGGACGCACGCTCGTCGCGGTGCTGGAGAACTACCAGCAAGAGGATGGCTCGGTGATCGTGCCGGAAGCGCTGCGGCCGTACATGAGAGGCGTCGAGAAGATCACGAACTAACGTTCTCGGTCACCCTGAGCGGCGGCGCTCAGGATGACGGGCGAGCGAACAGGACTTCGTACATCAAGTCGATCTGCCCGAGGTGCACGCGGTCGCCGCTGGTGAGCGTGGCCACGTAGACGCGCGCGCCGTTCAGCCAGGTGCCGTTGCGGCTCTTGAGGTCTTCGATCACGTATCCGTCCGGACCGCGATAGATACGCGCGTGGAATCCGGAGATGCCGGGATCGGTGAGCTGGATGTTGTTCTCGCGATGGCGCCCGACCAGGTACTCCGGCTCGGTCAACGGGATGATCGTCCCGTCGTGCTCGATCTTCAGCTGCGCGACCGTCGGCCGCACGACGTCCGAATACGACAGCAGGCGTTCCTCCGATGCGACGAGCAGGTTGGTGTCATCGCCCGGCTCGTCCTGGATGGTCGACTCCGACCCGAACTGCGGCGAGGTCTGGCGGATGGTGGCGTCGCTGCCGGTGTCGTCGCCGGAACGCTCGCCCGCCACTTCGATGAGCTTGTTCGCGCGCAGTCCGTACAGCAGCCGGTAGACCTGAATCGGATCATCCTCGGAGCTCTCGCAGAGCTCCGCGATGGTTCGCTGGCCGTTGATCATGAACAGGATCTTCCACTCTTCGGCCGTGAGCGTGATCTTCTCGTCGCGCGGCGTGACCACGACTCTGAAAATCACGGACGGATCGGGGAGGAGTTTCAGGCACTGCTCCCATTCCTCGATGCGCCGCGCGCCTTCCATGATCAGGTTGGCGAGATCGATGGAGATGGTCACGGCGTGTGACGGAAGGCTGGTCTCCTGCACGAACGAGAACGTGCCGCCGTCCCACATGAACGCGTCGTACACGATCTCGGAGACCTGCACCTTGAGTGAGTCGCGCAGCTCGGCGTCGGTCATCACGCCCGACTGCACGCAGAGCTGGCCGAATTGTCCGCCGTCGCGTTGCATGAGCGCGTCGATGCGTTCCCGCTGTTCGCGCGTGATCTTTTTCCTGCGCAACAGGATCGCGCCGAGGCGGAACGGCTCCTGATTCGAGCTCGCATAGACCAGCGCGCCGTCATCGAAGAAGAGACGCGCCTCGCGGACGCCATTGACGAACGTGAACGTGCCGCTCTTGCGCGTGGTGCTCAGGAACGTCAGCACCTCGGGCAATCGGAACGCGGACGCATCTCCCTGCAGAGCGACGGCCATCACGGATCGCGCGAATTGTTACACGACTGCGCGAACCGCCCACAGCCCGGCCACGGAGATCAGAACCCACAGCGTGATGCCGAGGATCAGCGGACGGAACCCGACCTTCGCGAGACTCCTGCGCGAAAGCGCGGAGCCGATCAGGAACAGCGTCACCGTGAGTCCGATGCGCGCGATGCGCACCAGCACGTCCCACGTGACCGGCGGCGCGGGAACGTACGTGCGCACGACGGAAGCGAGAAGAAAGAAGAGGATGAACCACGGAATGGCGACGCGTCCGGTGCTGCGGCGGAACGCGTACGCGGTGCCGAGCGTCAGCGGCACGATCCAGAGCGCGCGGGTGAGCTTTACGGTGGTCGCGATCTGCAACGCCTCCGTTCCGTATGCCGCTGCCGCGCCGACGACGGAGCTCGTGTCGTGGATCGCGATCGCCGACCAGATCCCGAATTGCGATTGCGTGAGATGCAGCGCGGTGCCGATCAGCGGAAAGATGAAGACCGCGACCGAGTTGAGGATGAATACCGTTCCGAGCGAGACCGACATCTCTTCATCCGTCGCGCCGATCACGGGACCCACCGCGGCGATGGCGCTGCCGCCGCAGATCGCGGTGCCGGATGAAATCAGATGCGCGGTGCCGCTGCTGATGTGCATCGCGCGGCCGAGGAGATAGCCGAGGAGCAGCGTGCCGGCGATGGTCACGAGCGTGAAGACGATTCCGGAGCGGCCTGCTTCGAAGACCTTCTGCAGATTCATCCCGAAACCGAGACCGACCACGGAGATCTGCAGGAGGAGTTTGGTCTGACGGCTGGTGTTGAACGGACTGCCGAGCGTCAGGGCGAAAACGAGTCCGAGCGCCAGCGCCAGCGGTGGCGGGCACCACGGAGTCAGACAGAAAAGCAGCAGCGCGACGAACGTCGCCTTGCGGATCACAGATGGCGCCGGAACAGCTCCAGCGTTCTGCGCCACGCGTCGGCCGCGGCCTCGGGCTTGTGATTCGGACGCGTGTCGTTGAAGAACGCGTGGTCCGCGCCGGGATAGATCACCAGCTCGACATTCTTCCCGAGCTTGGAGAGCTTCGCCTCCAGGTTCCGTCCCTGTTCCGCGGGGACGCCCTGGTCCTTCTCGCCGTAGATCAGCAGGATCGGAGCGCTGAGCTGCTCCCATTCGGGCTGCACTTGCTTGAAGCCGCCGTAGAAACTGGCCGTGGCGCCGACGTTCGCTGCGTCCTTCGTGGCCGCGTATTGCGCGAGCGCGCCGCCCATGCAGAAGCCGACCACGCCGTACTTTGAAGACGTGCACTCCGGTTGCTGACGTACGTACGCGCCGGCGCCGGCGATCTCGCGGACCGCGCGTTCGGCGTCCAGCTCCATCAGCATCTTGCCGGCGTCGTCAGGCGACTTGGTGGTCTTGCCGTGAAACAGGTCCGGCGCGATGGCCACGAACCCTTCGTTTGCGAAGCGGTCCACGACGTCCCGGATGTGGTCCACGAGACCCCACCACTCCTGAATCACGACCACGGCGGGACCCTTCCCGCCGTTTGGCGGCGTGGCGAGATAACCCTGACAGGTGTGGCCGTTGGATGGGAACTCGACGTTTCTGCCCATGGCCGCGGATTCTACCGCGAGAAATTATGTGAAAATAGCATCCGATGCACCTGACCAAGGAACAGCTCACCGAGCTTGCAAAGAAGCGCAGCTGCCCCCGCTGCGATCTCGAGAAAACTGTCGGAAACGCCCTCTGCCGCCGCTGCCGGAGCAAGCTGCCGCCGCACATGCGCATGGGAATCGAGAACATCCCTTCCAAAGACGCCGGCGTGGTCGGCAACGCGCTGCGCGCCGCCGCGAACTACTTCACCGTGCACTTCGCGTCGGTGCGGAAGTTCGGCGGCGGGCGGAAGAGGTGATGGCGTCGGGCGTTGGGCGTTAGGCGTTCGCGCCTTGGGGCTCGGGCGATCAGTTCCCGCCCTGGCGACAACTCCCCGCTGCCCAAAGCCCGGCGCGCCAGCGCGCCGCGCTACCTCTTCCCGCCGCCCGCCGTCGCGTTCGCGGCGTTGGCGAGCTCCCGCGCGCGCGAGTCCTTCGGCTCCTGCGTGGCCAGCTCCTCGGCGCGACGGGCGACGTCGATCCGCGAGCCCGCTTTCAGCGACTCGCTCCAGACCGCGCCGAGTGATGCCAGACGGTGGCGGCGCGAGGCGCGCGCCCAGTCGCGGGCCAGATCGCTGCCGCGGATGACGCGCACGATCTCCTGCGGCTTGCCATTCGTGATCGAGCGGTACTTCAAGCGCACCGTGGCGACGTGCTGCTTGCCCTTCAGTCCCGGCCGCAACTCGATCTGATAGAGCCCGGTCACGGAGAGATTGTGCAGCAGCATCGACTCGGGCGAGAGCGACGGACCGGTGCCGATGCGGCGGAAGTTCGCGACTGCCTTCTTGTCGAACTCGATCTCGATGCGTGCGTCGGCGGCCGCGGGCGGCGTCGACTCGCGCGGACCGACTTCGATCCGCGGCGTGTCGATCGTGAAGCGCAGGATGGCGTGATCCCCTTCCGCTTCGACCGGCGCCGGCGACGCTTCCACTTCGAGCGAGACACGGCGCGGCGCACGCGCGGGCGGACCGGCGAAGTAGTTCACCAGCGCATCGACGTTCACGGTCGCGGCCGGCGGACGCGTGCCTTTCTGCAGCGATCCCTTCACGCGATCGAAGACGTTCGGATCGACGGAGATGCCGAACACTTCGGACTTCTGGCGCAGCGGCAATTCGTCCGCGTGTGCGACGCTGATCAGCGGTGCGCCGGCGGCGACGCTCACTTCCGCCGGCGAGGGCGCAGGCACCGGTGCGGGTGCGGCGGCTCTTCGCTCACGGACAACGGACTTCGCCGCGTCCGCTTCCGCGAGCTGCGTGGCGACCGCGCCGAGCGCAACGTCATCGGATGCAGCGGGTGGCATTTCTGCGATGGCGGCCGGCTGTTCTACGCGTGACTCGATGCGCGACTCGATGCCGATTTCTTCGGCGAATCCGCCGGCCACTCCGCCCACCACTCCACCCTCGGCGTCGCGATTCGCCGCCGCATCCGCGACCTGCGCAACCGGAGCAACGCGCGGCGCCGCGGGAGGCGCGGACGCCGGAACGGGCAATATTTCCTCGGCGATGTCGAGCCGCACTTCCTCGGCTGCTGCCTGACGTTCCGGCGCGGCGGTGGTGGACGTGCTGGTCTGGTAGCGCGTCACCGCGGGCACGAGCTTCGGCCGCGGCGCGAGGCTGGCGGTCTGTTTCGTCTCCGGCTCGAGCAGGCGGAGCGTCACGAACGCGGTGGTGATCAACAGAAGGATCGACGCGGCGACGCGCATGCTGAATGCCACCGAGCCGGTGAAGCGGTCGCGATCCTCATCGGTGCGAAGGTACTGCGGGATGTCGGCCTTGATGCGATCGGACAGGTCCGCCGGCGGGCGCGGCACGGCACCCATCGAAAGTTTGCGCTGGAGCTCTGCTCTCCGTTTGGAGTTCATCGTACTTCCTCATCGAGCATCGTCTCGAGGATCGAGAAGGCGCGATGCAAACGCTTGCGAATCGCCACGGTGGTGATGCCTTCGATCTGAGCGATCTCTTTTACCGGCAGTCCGCCCCAGAAGTGCGCGGTCACGGTGAAGCGCATGTCCTCGGGGAGTTGCATGACCGCCTTCCGGAGGCGTTCGGCCTCCTCATGTTCCGAGAGCACCTCATCGGCTCGCGGACTCTGATCTCGTACATCGATTGCGTCGGGCTCGTCGAGGGAAGTCATCCGCCGCGGCCGCCGCACGTGATTGAGAAACGTCGTGTAAGCGATACGGTAAAGCCAGGTGAAGAGTTGCGAGCGGCCGTCGAATCTCGGCAGGGCGCTCCACGCTTTCTGATAGGTCTCCTGTGTCAGGTCTGCCGCAAGGTCGCGGTCGCCGCAGAGCCGGAAGACGGATGCGAATACGGCCGAGTACGTGCGCTCGACGAGCTCTTCCGCGGCCGCGGTGTCGCCCTGGCGGATCGCCGTCAGGAGTGTCTGTTCGTCCGGCCAGAGCGTCGCGGGCGTGCTCATCTCACGCTCCGCCCCCCGCGCCGGAAATGGTGCGACTTCGGCCACGATTCTTTGACACCGACGTGTGCGAAATGAAAACCACCGGCGCGTATGCTAGCCGCATGAAAGCCATCGCCGTGCTTTGCCTGTCCGCCCTGCTCGTCTCCGCGTGCCGGGAACGATCGACGGAAACAGCGACGGAAACGCCGTCCGCCGGCGTCGCGGCGCACCGCACGGAGATCGCACAGTGGCAGGAGAGGCGGGCGGAACGGCTGAAGGCCGAGGATGGCTGGCTGTCGCTGATCGGCCTGTTCTGGCTGAACGAGGGAGACAACGTGATCTCGCTCCCGAGCGCCGGCTCGCCGACCGTGAAACTGGTCCGCCGCGGCGATGCGGTGGTGCTCGAGCCGGCCGCGACGATGATGATCGACGGCAAGCCGGTCGCGAATCCGACGGAACTGCGCAATGACGCGCACGAGGCCGGACCGACCGTCGTACAGATGGGCTCCGTGCGCTTTCAGGTCCTCAAGCGCGGCGACCGCTACGGCCTGCGCGTCAAGGATGCGCAGGCGCCGACGCGCACGAACTTCCAGGGGCTCGACTACTTTCCGACCGAGCCGAAGTGGCGCGTCGAAGCGCGCCTCGTGCCGTACCAGCCGGTGAAGAAGATCCCGATCACCGACGTCACCGGCATGACCTCCGAAAACATCGCGCCGGGCGCGCTGGTGTTCACGGTCGACGGCAAGGAGTACCGCATCGATCCGGTGCTCGAAGAGGGCTCGGACGAGCTGTTCCTGATCTTCAAGGACGAGACCAGCAAACACGAAACGTATCAGCCGGGCCGCTATCTCTACGCGCCGATGCCGGGGCCGGACGGGAAGACCGTGATCGATTTCAACAAGGCGTACAACCCGCCGTGCGCGTTCACGCCGTTCGCGACGTGCCCGCTGCCGCCCGCGCAGAATCGCCTGCCGATCCGCATCGAGGCGGGCGAGAAGCGGTATTCAGGGGAGCACGCGTAAGCGCCGCGCTTCAGGCGGAGCGGCGTTCGTCGACGAGTACCTGCGCCACGCACGCGGTGAGCTTCTTCGCGTACTCGATGTCGAGGAACTCGTTCGGACCGTGGGCATTGCTGTGCGGCCCGAGGACGCCGGTGATGAGGAACTGCGCATCGGGGTACTTCGCGCCGAGCATCCCCATGAACGGAATCGATCCGCCTTCGCCGAACGTCATCACGCCCTTGCCGAAATAGGTCTGCGACGCGCGCTCGACCGACTGCTCGAGCCACGGCGCGACCTTCGGAGCGACCCAGCCGGCGCCGCCCTTTTCCGTTTCGAAGCGCACGTGCGCGCCGTAGGGCGGATCGCTTTCGAGCAGCTCTTTCATGCGCCGCTCGAGATCGGACGCATCGAGCGACGGAGGGATGCGCAGCGAGAGCTTGATGGACGTCTTCGGACGGAGCACGTTGCCGCCCTGCACGAGGTCGGGCATGCCTGCCTGTCCGATGTACGAGAGCATGGGCCGCCAGGTCCGGTTGAGGAGCAGCTCCAGCGGATCCTTCGAGACCGGTACCACGCCGTCGAGGAACGGGAACTTGCTCCACACCTCATCGCCGAGGACCGCGGCGGTGGCTTTCGCCTCAGCCAGGCGGTCGGCAGGCACTTCGACGTGCAGCCATTCCGGGATGATGTCGCCGCTGTTCGCGTCCTCGAGGCGGTCGAGCAGCTTGCGGATGATGCGGAAGCTCGACGCCACGATGCCGCTGGCGTCGCCGGAGTGCACGCCTTCGCTCAGCACCTCGACGTGCAGATTGCCGACGATCGAGCCGCGCAGCGACGTGGTCATCCACAGCTGTTCATAGTTGCCGCAACCGGAGTCGAGACAGATCACCAGGCGCGGCGTGCCGATGCGGTCGGAGAGGAGATCGATATAGGCGGGCAGATCGACCGAGCCGCTCTCTTCGCAGCACTCGATGAGCACCACGATGCGCGCGTGGGGGAGGCCCTGCTCCTGAACGGTGCGGATCGCGGTGAGGCTGGCGAAGATCGCGTACCCGTCGTCCGCGCCGCCGCGTCCGAACAGCTTTCCGTCGCGGAGGACCGGCGTCCATGGTCCGAGGCCGTCTTCCCAGCCGACCATGGCGGGCTGCTTGTCGAGATGCCCGTACATCAGCACCGTGCCGGACGCGTCGCCTTCGATCTCCATGAAGATCACCGGCGTGCGGCCTTCGAGCTCGTGGACCTCGAGGCTCAGACCCTTCACGTTTTGTGACTCGACCCATGAACGCGCCAGGGCCACGGCCCGGTTCATGTGGCCGTTGCGTTTCCAGTCAGGATCGAAGAGCGGGGACTGGTTGGGAATGCGGATGTACTGTTCGAGCGTCGGTACGATCGAAGAGGTCCACGTATCGTCGACGAGCGTGCGGTTGCGATCGGCGTCCATCGGCGGCGGAGAATAGCATCGAAGCCCCGATTCATGCGATCATGTCCATACATCCGGAAAATGTGTCGCAAAGTGCGGTACTCTGGGCGCGTCCAGATTGGTCATCAGGAGGACGCCCTCTTCGGGGGAGAGTCTCCTGCGCCGCGAAACGTGGTAATTTTGAGATGGGTCTAAAATCAGCGAATGTGCAACGGTCCGCCGAGCGATTGCGCGAGGGAGAGGGTGCCGTGCTGGAACAGAACGCGAGTGATGTGAAGCCCACCGCCTCACGGACGCGGAGCGAGAAGGCTGCGGCGCGCGCCGCGGCCGCCCCCGTTCCGGCGTCGCCGGCCGCGGAAGACGTCGAGGCTCTGTACATCGAGCATCGCAACCTGCTGCTCTACGTTGCGTGCCGCAAGTTCCGCATTCCTGATTGCGACGCGGAGAATCTCATCCAGGAAGTGTTCCTCTCCTTCCTGCAGACCGGTACGAAGATCGACAACATCCGCGCGTGGCTGGTCGCGGCGATGTGCAACGCCAGCCGGCATTACTGGCGCGCGCAGGGACGGGTGGAATCGCTGCCCGACAACTTCAACGACCAGTCGGATCCGGGCACGCACGGCCTGGCCGACCAGTTCGCGATGAAGATGACCGTGCGCCAGGCGCTCGACTATCTCCAGCCGCGCTGCCGCGAGACGCTCTGGCTGCACTACTTCGAAGGGCGTTCCGCCGGCGATGTCGCGCGCGAGCTGGAGACTACCAATCGCTACGCCGAAAAGCTGATCCACAACTGCCTCAAACGCGTTCGTGAGATCTACATGAGCATCACCGCCGTGACGAAGTGATGGCCACGTCCATGATCGAACGGCACTACGACGACGAAGCCCTCATCTCTCTCATCGAGACCAACCGCGACGCCGAGGATGCGCACCTCCCGAACTGCGCGCCGTGCAGCGCGAAGATCGAAGCCTTCCGCATGATCTCGGACGCACTCTGCGAAGAGGACCTGTGGAACACCAGCGCCCTTCGCAGCGAGCCCGTTCCCGCGACGATCGCCAACCTGCGCTCGTTCGCCGACGTGATGTCCGACGAAGACACGCGCGCCGAAGGGATCCTGCAGGAACTGCTCGCGGGATCTCGCGAGGAATGGATGCCGCGCCTGAACGAACATCCCGAATGGCGGATGGCAGGGGTGGTGCGGAAGCTGATTGCGCGCACGTACGAAGTGGTATTTGCGATGCCGCCGGATGCGCTGGCGATCATGACGGTCGCGACGAACATCGCGGACCAGCTCAACTCCGCCGACTATCCATCCGATACTGTGGCTCGCCTGCGCGGCGCGGCGTGGCGCGACAAGGCGTACGCGCTGTACTACGTCGGCCAGTTCACGGAAGCCGAGGCGGCGATCCATATGTCGGAACGCCACCTCACGGGCTGTATGGTGAACGAGTATGAGTTGGCGCGGACGGGGATCGTCGAGTCACTCGTGCTGCGGACATTCGAGCGTCTCTCCGAGGCGAGTGCGATCGCAAGCGCCAGCGCAAGCACGTTCGCGAGCTATGGAGATCTGGACAAGACTGCATCTGCGAAGCTTGCTCAGGTGCATATGCTGTTCAGCCGTAGCGAGTACGCAGAGGCCGAGCAGCTGTTGCTCGATCTGGAACGGCAGATCTGTTCTTCCACGCACATCGATACCCATGCGCGCGTACTCGCCAACCTCGGCTTCTGTTCGAGAAAGATGGGCAAGGTCGAGTCGGCGATCCAGTACTACGACTGCGCGTCGGCGTTGCTCGACGATCTTGGAGCGCGGACGGAGACGGTCCGAATCCGCTGGAACGTCGCCGTCATGCTGGCAGAAGCCGGGAGAGTGGCCGATGCTTGCGCTCGTCTGCGCGACGTCACCAGGGAGATGGAGCTTCTCGGCATGACCAGCGAGGTCGCGATTGCCGGGCTCGACGTCGCGGAGCTCCTGCTCGCGCAGAGTCGGTACGACGAGGTGAGCGACATCTGCCGCTCCGCGATGCAGTCGTTCGAAAACGCAGGCCTCGCCTATACGGCGCGTGCTCTGACGGCGCTTGCCTACATTCAGGAGGCGGCGCAATTGCGGCGTGCCGATCAAACGCTCGTGCGGACCGTCCGCGATTACATTCGCCGGCTTCCTGCGCAGCCCCAGCTGCTCTTCGCTCCACCGCCGCCGTCCTAACGAGCGCCGATCATTTTTTCAGCGCGGGGTAGGGATTTGACTTCGAGAATCACTCCCTGAGGTAAGGGCGCGCCCTCCAGACCCAAACAAGCCTTAGGAGGGCGTATGAATCGTCAGTACCTGCGCGTCGCCGCGCTTGCACTATTCCTGTATCTCTCGCTTTCACCGGTCGCTTCAGCTGCGCCCCGGAGAGATCGCGATTTGATCATCGATCCGGGCGACCGAATTGTCCGGATCATCAAAAAGGTCAAGAATTTCTTCCGCGGGATCTCCTCGCAGGACGATTACCCGACCC
>CAMPKJ010000084.1 GCA_946887105.1 uncultured Acidobacteriota bacterium
ACAGCATCAACGCCCACAGCAGATGCTGTCTGAAGATTGCGAACAGCTCGTTCATCACGCCTCCCGGAACCCACAGGAGGAGTGTCGCCGGCCCGCGAATCCCTACCAGCCCAGCACGTAAGCGAACACGAGCGGCGCGACGATGGACGCGTCGCTCTCGATCACGTGGCTGGGCGTATCGACGCCGAGCTTGCCCCAGGTGATCTTCTCGTTCGGCACGGCGCCGGAGTACGAGCCGTAGCTGGTGGTCGAGTCGCTGATCTGGCAGAAGTAGCCCCACAATGGAACATCCGTGCGCTGCAGGTCCTGATGGAGCATCGGCACGACGCAGATCGGGAAGTCGCCGGCGATGCCGCCGCCGATCTGGAAGAAGCCGATCGAGCTCTTCGCCGACGTGTTCGTGTAGTACTCGGCCAGCTCGATCATGTACTCGATGCCGGTGCGCACCGTGTGCACGTTCTTGACGTCGCCGGAGATGCAGTGGCCGGAGTACATGTTGCCGAGGGTCGAGTCCTCCCAGCCGGGCACGAACATGGGCAGGTTCTTCTCCGCCGCGGCCACCATCCATGAGTTCTTCGGATCGATCTGATAGAACTCCTCGATCGAGCCGTCCCTGATGATCTCGTACATGAACTCGTGCGGGAACAGCCGCTTGCCTTGCTTGTCCTTGTCGACCCAGTGCTTCAGCACCGCGCTCTCGATGCGGCGCATGGCCTCCCCTTCCGGGATGCACGTATCGGTGACGCGGTTCATGTGACGCTCGAGCAGGAGCTGCTCGTCGAGCGCGGAGAGATAGCGGTAGTGCGGCACGCGCTCGTAGCAATCGTGCGCGACCAGGTTGAAGATGTCCTCCTCGAGGTTCGCGCCCGTGCAGCTGATGGCCTGCACCTTCCCCTGCCGGATCATCTCCGCGAGCGACAGCCCGAGCTCCGCCGTCGACATCGCCCCCGCGAGCGTGACCAGCATCGACCCGCCCTTCTCGAGATGCCTGTTGTAATCCTGCGCCGCCGCCTTCAGAGCAGCAGCATTGAAGTGCCGGTAGTGGTGATCGATAAACTGCGTGATGGGACCCATCGTGTGCCTCCGCGAAAAACGGGGGGATCGTACAACGGAAGGCGTTGGGCGTTGGGCGGTAGGCGTTTGGGAGATCTCGCACGAAGCGTCCTTCTGGCGAGAACTCCCAAAAGCCCAACGCCTAACGCCACTTTTTTTTCGGCCCCCTTGCCGAATCCAATCCTCGATGCTAAATTCTCAGCACATGCTAAAAAATCAGCAACTGCTCAGCAGACGCGAGCGCGAGATCATGAACATCATCTTTGCGCGCGGAAAGGCGACGGCCACCGAGGTCATGGAGGGGATGGCCGATCCGCCCAGTTACTCGGCGGTCCGGGCCACGTTGCGCATCCTCGAGCAGAAAGGTCACCTCAAGCATCAACCTGACGGGACCCGGTACGTATACCTCCCTACCGTCAACCGGGAGCGGGTACGCCTCTCCGCGCTCGACCAGCTGCTGACCACGTTTTTCGACGGCTCTGCCGCGAACGTGGTGACCACGCTGATCGAGCGGCAGAAGGGGACGATGTCGAACGACGAACTGGACCGCCTCGCCGAATTGATCGAACAGGCCCGGAAAGAAGGACGCTGACATGACCACGATCTTCGAGCTCGCCGCTCGCCTGCAGGCCGCGAATGCCGCGGAAGAGATGCTGTTGATGCTGGCCAAGGCCACGCTGATCCTGGCCATCGCACGCCTGCTGCTGATGGCGGTCCCGCGCGCCGCGGCCGCGACGAAGCACATGATCGCCACCGCCGCGCTGGTCGCGGTCGGGCTGATGCCGCTGCTGTCGTTCTCGATGCCGCAATGGGTGATCGCGGTGCAGCCGCGCGCAGCCGCGGTCGAGTCGCCGATTGCCGATGCAGCCGCGCGCGATACCGCCAATGCCGGTCGCACCATCGGCGTCAGCGACGAAGAATCGTCTTCCGCTTCGTCCTCTCTCTCGACGGCAGTGGCGGTGGTGAAGGCGGTCGCGCCCGAGCCGCTGACCGCGCTCGAGCGCGCCAGCACCATCGTCCGCGGCACGTGGAAGGGACTGATCGTGCTGACGCTCGCATTCGCGGCGCTGTTGCTGCTCGTGCACATGAGCATCGGCATGATCGGTGTCTGGTACGTCGCGAAGAATGCCGAGGAGTTGCTGCACGAGGACGCGCTGCGCGTGCTCGACGAGACGCGCGAACAGCTCGCGCTGGACATGAACATCCGCCTGCTGCGCTCGTCGCGCATCAGCGTGCCGGTGCTGTGGGGCGTGTTCAAGCCGGTGCTGCTGCTGCCGCCGGACGTGGTGACCTGGCCGTCCGAGCGGCTGCGCGTGGTGCTGATGCACGAGCTCGCGCACCTGAAGCGCTTCGACGGCGTCTCGCTGATCGTCACACGCATGGCCGTGTCGTTGTTCTGGTTCCATCCCCTGGCCTGGTCGCTGGAACGTGCCGGTCGCAGCGAGTGCGAGCGTGCATGCGACGACCTCGTGCTCGCAAGCGGGACGAAGCCGTCGGAGTACGCCGATCACCTACTGGCGATCGCGCGTTCGATGCCGACGTTCGATCCGTTCCGCTCCGTCACTCTCGCCATGTCACGCAAGTCGCAGCTCGAGGGTCGCCTGCTCTCCATCCTGCAGCCGCACGTGGCACGGCGAGTGTTCAGCGGGCGCGGCGTCGCCATCGCATGCGCCCTCGCAGTCGCGGTGGTCGTGCCGGTCTCCGCGCTGCGCCTGATTGCGGACACTCCGAAGCAGGAGACGCAGTTCGCAATCAAGGAAGAGCAGAAAACGACGAGCGAAGCGAAGCCGCAAAAGACCGGCTCGACGATCGACGTCGTGCCGCACGTGGAGTCGCTCGAGGATTACTTCCTGGCAAAGCTCGGCAAGTACGACAAGCGCGCCGACCGTTTCGCGCGCACGCCCAAGAACGGCGAGGAGTGGTACGAGCGCGCCTACGATCTCTACCGCGCCGACCGCTATGAAGAAGCGGCGCTGGCGTTCCGCCGCGCGCATGACCAAGGCTACGCTCCGGCGAAGTCGCTCTACAACGCGGCCTGCTCGTACGCGCTCCTCGGCGATGCCGATCGCGCCATCCCGGCGCTCACCGCGGCCATCGACGCGGGCTGGGACGACATCGACAAGATCGCCGACGACTCCGATTTCGATCCGATCCGCTCCGATCCGCGCTTCGCGCGTGCGGTCCGCGATTCGCAGGGAGAAGCGATCACGCGCCGCCTCACGGAAACGACCGAGCGCTACGACGATCTGCGCGCCGGCAGGATCGCCACCGACGAACGCGACGGCGACGAGTGGTACGACGTCGGACTCGATCTGCTGCGCCTGCGCAAGATCGGCCAGTCGATCGACGCGTTCAACCGCGCCATCGCCCTCGGCCACAACGTCGGCGCTTCGACGTACAACATCGCCTGCGCCTACTCGCTGGGCGGCAACGCCGGCGCGGGCATGGCGGCGCTCGACAAATCCATCGAACAGGGCTTCTCGAGCGACGACAAGTTCGCGAGCGATCCCGACATCGCGCTGCTGCGCCAGCAGCCCGGCTTCCAGGCGCTGCGCCAGAAGGCGAAGGATCTCGAGCTGCGCGGCTGCTGCAACAACATGGGCAGCATCGGGCGCTTCATCAATGAGCTCACCGGCTGGCAGGATTCGGTCGAGCACCATCGCGCCATGACCCGGAAGTATCCGAGCTCGGGCCGCGCCTGGTTCAATCTCGGCTTCTCTGCGCTGCAGGCGCGCGACTTCAACAGCGCCATCGCCGCGTACGACCGCACGCTCGCTCTCGGCTACCGCGTCGGAACGTCGTCGTACAACATGGCCTGCGCGTACGCGCTGCAGGGCAACACGAACGCGGCGTTCGACTGGCTGAAGCGCGCCAGCGACGCGAAGTTCGACCTCGAGGAGTACCTCGGCCACGACGAAGATCTCGAGTCGCTGCACGACGATCCGCGGTGGGACGAGCTCACCGCGGGCATGGACATCCAACGCCATTTCTGGGAGAAGAAGAGGCGAGGCAAGCACTCCGGGTAAGTCGCTACACTCCCACCGTGCGCGTACTCGGCCTCGATCACGTCAACATCGCCGGCTCCCCCGCCCTGATCCAGCGATGCGTCGCGTTTTACGTCGACGCGCTCGGCCTCACCAACGGTCCTCGCCCGCCGTTCCGCACCCGCGGGTTCTGGCTGTACGCGGGCGGGCATCCGGTGATTCACCTCAGCGAACGCGATCGCGACGTCACTGGCACGAGCAGCGTCGATCACTACGCATTCCGGTGTGAAGGTCTCGAGGAAACGATGGCGCGCCTGCGCGAGCACGGCGTCGCGTTCACGCTCGATCCCGCACGCGACACGAAGAATGCCCAGCTCTTTCTGAGCGATCCCGCGGGGGTTTCGCTCGAGCTGAATTTCGTGTGACTGCTACTGCACCTCGATCGGCACGCTGACGGATCGCGAGTCGGTCGATCCCTTCTTGCGCACGGTGACGCCGAGCTCTTTGGCGTTTTCCGGGATGCGATCGAGGGCGAAGACGTACTTCGTCACCTCGTCGGACGCGGTCCGCGAGACGAGCGTCGCATTGGGCACGATGTCGAGCGCGAGCTCTTCGGGATCGGCGTTGTAGACGAACAGCGCGAACAGGCGCGGCTCGCCTTTGCGCAAGGTCGCGCGCGCGGCGGGGATGAAGGTCTCGCCGCCGATCATGAACGGATACGGCATGTCCGGCTTGTCGCGCGTGGCCTTGATCATCAGCCAATCGTCTTCGGGCTGGAAGAAGAGCGGACGCGTCACCGACACGTCGCCCGCGGCCGGCACGGTGAGGTCGACGCGACGGTAGCCCTTCGCATCGCTCTCGTTGACGTGCACGAGGTTCTTCACCGCGTAACGGCCCGGCGGGAGATTGAGGGTGCCGTAGAAACGAATGCCGGTGCTGCCGAGGCGTTCGCCGACTTTGGGGAGCTCGAGAACGACGCGCTGGAAAAGCGAGTCGCGCACGATCCCGCCTTCGTCGAACGCATAGATGAAGATGTCGGCGGTGGCGATGCCGCGTTTCGCGGCCTGCACGATGCCGGCGCCGTCGATCTCCAGCACCACCGGCACCTGCGCGGTGGGACGATCGGTCGGGAACGGCGCCGCCAGCGCGGCCACGCGGATGGCCTCCTGCGGGATGTCGTTGATGATCACTTCCGCGGTGGTGAGCGCGCGCTCGAGATTGCTCTCGCTGCCCGGGTCGTAGTAGCCGCCGCGATGCTGCACGCGCGCGCCGGGCACGTTCACCAGCTTCACTTTCAGGTCGTGGAACTGGCCGGGACGCGAGACCGGCACGCGAAATCCGAGGACGTAGACCACTTCGTGCTGGCGGGTCAGGCGATCGAATTCCGCGGAGATGTCGTTGGAATTGCGGAACACCGTGCCGCCGGTGGCGTCGGCGAGCAGGAACAGGCCGCCGTTGGAGTTGAACTTCGTACCGCCGCGCACGTCGTTGCGCACGCGCACGCCCTGGATGTCGACGGCGTGCAGCACGACGTCCGCCTTGCGGAACGCGTCCGCCATGAGATCGATGCTCTTCATCGAGTCGGGGCTGCCGAAGCGCTTGTCGCTATCGACCTTCCACATCTCCCCATGCGTGATGGCGCGGTTTTCTTCCTCCTGCTCTTCCGTCTCCTCGGCGATGTCGCGGCCGGTGACGAGCCGCGGATCGAATCCTTCGGAGAGCAGCACCAGGTGCTTGCGTCCGGCCAGTTTCTGCAGCGCGCGGGCGACGCTCGAAAGCATCTCCACCTCGCGCCGCACGCGCGTGCGGCTGAGCGAGTCGTCGAGCCGACCCGACTGCTGCGCGATCTCGCGCATGTGCTCGAGGGCCATGCTCTCGGTCGGCCCGGCGCTGCCGATGGCTTGCGGAAGGGCTTCCAGCACGCTCGCGCCGGAGATCTGCAGCGGATCGTTGGTCTTGAAGTTTTTCGGATCGGCGATCGCGGCGATGAGCGTCTCGCGATCGGTAGTGAACGCGGTCACGAAGCGGAAGCCGCGATCGATATCCACGACCCCGACGGAGACCAGATCGCGTCCGCCGATGCTCCGGTTGATGAAGCTCCGCGCCGCCGCCTGCGCGCGGCTGATGCTGGTCGGATTCGAGTACGAGAGATCGAACAGCAAGAGGAAGTTGCGCCGCGAGGCGGGATTGAGCGGCGAGACGGCGGTCGCGGTCTCACTGGTCGCGAAGTCGATGGCCTCGAAGGATTCGATGCTGCGCTTCGTGCCGTCGTCGACGACCTCGAAGTTCGCCCTGGTCAGCCCGCGCACCGGCTTCCCATCACGCAGTACCGTCACCGGCACTTCGATGTACGAGACGGTGAGCTTTTCCTCGAACGTCTGCGCCATCGCTGCCGTGGCCAGAAACGCGAGGAGGAAGGGGAGGCGCATCTTGCGCATGGTACGCCCAGGGGGGACGGGGTCGGGAGAGACGGGGGAGTCTCAAAGTCTCAAAGTCTCAAAGGACGTGTCTGCCTCACTCTTTGAGACTTTGCGATTTTGAGACTTTGCGACTCCCGAGATGCTACCCCGCGTCCCCGCGCAGCATCCCATGCCGCAGGATCCGCGAGATCTCCACGACGGCCTCATCCGTCCCCTTGCCGAAGTGATCCTTCACGCCGAAGAGGATCTCGATGGTGAAGTAGTTGTAGAAGATGCGCGTGGCGAGCATGACCGCGGAGACGGGAGAGAGGCCGACGGCCAGTTTTCGGGTCAGCTCTTTCTCCATGCCGGTGGCTTTCATGAATGCATCGAAGCGGTCGGCCATGTTCTGGTAGAACTTGCGGACGTGCGTGCCGTCGAACTCGACCACGTCGACGTAGATCAATGCGACGTATTCGCGATAGTCGCGCACGATTTCGCGGATGGCGTGGCCGATGGCCTCGAGGTTCTCCGGAAACGATCCGTGCGCGAGCGCGCGATTGAACGGGAACTCCGGCTGTGACATGGCTTCGAAATAGCGGTCGATCAACGCCCGGAAGATGGTCTCTTTGTCGGAAAAGTGATGATAGACGTTCCCTTTCGAGAGGCCGGCCTCTTCGGCGATATCGCGCACGCTGGTCGCGCCGTAGCCTTTGTGCGAGAAAAGCTTCAACGCGGAGTCGAGAATCTGCGTTCTTGATTTTTCGGACCGTTGGACCTGGCTCATGTGTGTCGAAGTCTAGCGCAGCATGGATCGGAGCTCCGCTTTGACGACCTTCCCATAAGGCGTCCGCGGCAGCGCGTCGAGAAAGACGAACCGCTTCGGGATCTTGTACTTTGCGATGCGCGAGGCCAGCCACGCACTGAGCTCCTCGGCCGATGCGCTGCCGGCCACGAACGCCACCGCCACCTCGCCCCACGTCTCATCCGGCACCGCCACCACCGCCGCGTCGGACACAGACGGATGCGCGACCAGCTCTGCTTCGATCTCGGCGGGATAGACGTTCACTCCCCCACTGATGAACATCTCCTTGCGCCGTCCGGCGATGTAGAAGAAGCCCTCTTCATCGCGCCGCGCGAGGTCGCCCGTGCGGAACCAGCCCTCCGCCCCATACGCCTCCGCCGTCGCGGCCGCGTCGTTCCAATAGCCGTTGGAGACATGCGGACCGCGGATGTACATCTCGCCGACGTCGCCGTCCATGTCGCGCAGCTCCACTTCCGTGAACAGCATCGGCCGGCCGATGGAGCCTGGCTTCCGGAACGAGTCGGCGACGGTCATCGTGAAACAGTTCACGCCCACTTCGGTCATGCCGTAGCCCTGTTTGAAGGCCACGCCGCGCTTCTGGTACGCATCGATGATGAATTGCGGCAACGGCGCGCCGCCGGAGATGAACCAGCGCACGTGCGAGAGATCCACAGTGGCGAATTCCGGCGCCTCCATCAACAGCTTCCAGATGGTGGGCACACCCAATACGACCGTGCAGCGTTCGCGCTCGATCGATTTCCACACCACGGACGCATCGAATGCCTTGTGAATGACCACCGTCCCGCCCGCACAGAAGATCGGAATCAGAAACGCCGCCAGTCCGCCCGCGTGATACATCGGCGTGAAGACCGGCGATACGTCGTCTTCGCGCAGGCTCCAGTTGACGGCGGTGTTGTAGCCGTTCCAATAGAGCTGGCGTTTGGGAATCATCACGCCTTTCGGTTTGCCGGTGGTGCCGGAGGTGTAGAGGAGGCAGTAGGTGGCCTCGCTCGGGCGCTGGGCGTTGGGCGTTTGGGCGTTGTCGCCCGAGCGATCACTCACAGACAACTGACAACGGACAACTGGCAACAACTCGTTCGCGATTGCCGCGAATTCGGCTCCATGGAAGAGCGCCTTCATTTCGCAATCGCGCGCAATCAACTCCAGTTCGTGGGCGGTGGCGCGCGTCGACAGTGGAACGGCAATCACGCCTGCCTTGCCGGCGGCGAAGAAGAGCTCCAGGAATTCGATGCAGTTGTGAGCGAGAAGACCGAAGCGATCGCCGGGCTGGAGCAAGGTGCGCAGCGTTGCGGCGGCGCGTTCGGCGCGTTGGTTCAATTGGGCATAGGTGAGGCGCTCGCCTGTCTCGATCGAGATCACAGCCACGCTGCGGGGCGTGACACGGGCACGTTCGGTCAACAAATCGTCATCAAACATTTCATTGTCCCGCATTCGGCGTCATGTTAAAGGTCGCCTATGAGAATCCTTCCTCGGCTCATACTCGCCTTTGTGGCCGCATTCAGCGCCGCGGCGCAGTCCACCCACGAGAGAATCCTGGTGCCGGTCTTCTTCAGCGGACCGGGAGCGCATGGCTCGCAATGGTGGACGACGGTCTCGGTTGCGAACAACGGCGAGGCGCCGGTTCGCTTTACGCGCAGCGTCCTTGCGGGAGATCCCGACTGTCCGGCCATCTGCGGCTGCGGTCCGGTCGCGGAGGTGCACTCCGGGAATGTGGGCGAGCTCTGCATCCTGAACGCCGATCCATCGGGACTGCTCCTGTACATGGAAAAGAACCAGGCCGACGTTCACTTCGGCGCGCGCGTCGCCGATCTCTCCCGCTCCAATGACACGGCGGGCACGGAGTTGAAGATCGTGCGCGAACACGAGCTCCGTAAGAACAGCATCATCCTTCCGAACATCCCCATCGGCCCGGGCTACCGCGTGGGACTGCGCCTGTTCGACACGTTTCCGCCGCCGAATCCCGAGGTGATCCTGCGCATTCACGATCGCCGCGAGCTCGGCATTCCTCTGGTCGAGGAAACCATCCCGCTGAGCCTTCCGCCTGACGCGTTCGAGCCGCGGCCGGCGCATCCGGCGTTCGCGATGATCGGCGATCTCGGCGCGCGCTATCCGCAGTTGCAGAGTCATGGCCTGGTGGTGATCGAGTTGATCCTGCCGGAACTGGACATCAGTCCTGTGCCGGCGCCGTCGTATTGGGCGGTGGCGACCATCACGAACAACGTCACACAGCAGGTGACGATGGTGACGCCGCAGTAGCTCACGCCAGACATTGGAGAAATCGCTCCGGTTGCTGCAGGTGCGGGATGTGTGCGGCGCCTTCGATGATCTGCAAGGTCGCATGGGGAATGGCCTGCTGCAATGCGTGCGCGTAACTGAGCGGCAATACGCCGTCATCCGCGCCCCAGATCAGCGTCGTGGGCGTATGGATCTCGCCGAGGCGCGCTTCGATGTCGTGCTCGGCAAGCTCGGTGAGGCGCAGCATCGGCGAGCCGTGCGCGCGTTGGATCAGGGCGTCGATGACCCAGTCCTGTGGTTGATGGTTCGGGCCGTGTACCGCGCGCAGAATCGGGATCGCCTCTTCACGCGTGTGTGCGACGAGCGGCACCGCGAGCGGACGCGAAAGGCCACCCGAGTCTTCGAGGAAAAGCCGCGCCACTCGCGACGGATGCTGCAGTGCATAGAGCAGCGCCATCCATCCGCCGAAGGAGTTTCCAACCAGCGTGACGTCCTGCGCATCGCCGATGACCGCTTCCAGTCCCTCGATGACCCGCGAGATCGGAATCGGACCATCCGCCGGCGCGCTCTCGCCATGACCGGGAAGATCGGGAACGATCACGCGATGCGTGCGCGCGAGTGCCGGCGCAACCGCGCACCAGGTTCCGGCGTGATCGTTTGCGCCGTGGATCATGACCATGGTCTTGCCGGCGCCGCACTCCCAGTACACCGTCCCGCCGATTTCCTCTCGCACGAATCCCGCGGCCGCCAGCGCGGCGCGCGTCATCCGTACGAAATCGGCGGAGGACTCAATCGCCAAACAGTCGTGTCTCCTGAAGCGGCATGCGAAACGCGGCGGCGGCCTGGTTGTAGCCGACGCCCGATCCCACCATCACCACCAGATCGCCCGGTTTGATCTTCTTCTGCCGCAGCGCGTCATCGAGCGCCATCGGGATGCACGCGGAGCCGGTGTAGCCCCACTGCTCCATGATCGTGTGGGTCTTCTCCATCGGCAGGCCCAGCTCGCGCATCACCAGCTCGATGGTCGGCTTGCGCACCTGCGTGAAGATCAGGAAGTCGATGTCGCCGATCGCAAAGCCGCCGTTCTCCGCCACCCTGCGCACCAGACGCGGCCAGCCTTCGTTATTGACCTCGGGCGGATAGCGCTCGAGCATCTTCACGAACGTCCGCCCCTCGCGCACGGCCGCTTCGCTCGCCGGCTCGACGGTTCCGCCGGCCTGGATCAGCCACTTCTTCGCATACGTGCCGTCGGCCTGAAACGCGGCGGCGACGAAGCCCTGCTGCCCGCTCCGCTCCAGGACGGCCGCGCCGGCGCCGTCGCCGTAGAAGAACAGCATCGGATCGTCCTCGGCGCTCAGCTTGTGCATCTGATAAACCGCCGTGACCAGCACCGTCTTCAATCCTGGATTCGTGGCCATCAGACCGGCGGCGTTCGCGATCGCGGTCGGAAAGGATGCGCACGCGCAGGCGACGTCGAACGTGCCGGCATTCTTCGCGCCGAGCTTCGCCTGCAGGACCACCGAGGTCGCGGGCGTGATGTAGTCCGGCGAGTCGGTGCCGAGGATGATCAGATCGACATCCGCGGGCGATTTGCCCGCCCGTTCGAGCGCCTGCCGTGCCGCGCGCAATGCCAGATCGGACGCCGCCCAATCCGCCGGCGCATACCAGCGGCTGCGGATCCCGGTCGACGCTTCCATCTTGTCGATGAACTCCGGCGCCTGCGCATTGAACTTCTCGCGCAGAGCGTCGTTGGTGATCTCGATTTCCGGCAGGTAGGAGCCGGTGCTAACTAGGTTCGCGTAGGTCATTGGTTCGTTCTCGGCCGTGGATCGAGTTTCAAAGTCGCAAAGTCTCAAAGTCGCAAAGAACGGGGAGCCGCACCCCTTTGCGACTTTGCGACTTTGAGACTTTGCGACTTCCGGCGTGCATCACGTCCCCATCACCAGGCCACCATCCACCGACAGCACGATGCCATGGACGAACTTCGCGGCGCTGCTGGCGAGCCACACGTAGGCATTGGCGATGTCCGCGGGCTCGCCCATCCTGCCGAGCGGCGTGTGCGCGGCCATGCCGTCGAGCACTTTCTGCGGCATCGCTTTCACCATGTCGGTGGCGATGAATCCCGGCGCGACGCAGTTCACGCGGATGTTGTACTTGCCGAGCTCGCGCGCCCAGGTCTGTGTGAAGCTGATCACGCCCGCCTTCGTGGCAGCGTAGTTGGTCTGTCCGAAGTTTCCGTACAGGCCGACGATCGACGAGGCGTTGAGCACCACTCCCCCGCCGCCCGCGATCATGTGCGGCACGACCGCGCGCGTGCACAGGAACACGCCCTTGAGGTTCACGTTGACGACGGCGTCGAACGTGGCGTCGTCCATCTGCGACACGATCTGTCCGTCTTTCCACTTCACCAGCTGCGCGTCGCGCACGATGCCGGCGTTGTTCACCAGCACGTCGATGCGTCCGTGCTCCGCGATCGCTTTTTCGGTCGCGGCGTTCACGACGTCCGGCTTCGTGACGTCCACGTCCGGCACGTCCCAGACCACGACCTTCGCGCCTTCGTTCTCGAATGCGGTGACGGTGGCGCGGCCGATGCCGGCGGCGCCGCCGGTGACGATGACGACTTTGTTCTCGAGATTGAGATTCATGTGTGTTGTTCCGCGCGTTTGCCTTCGCTGCGGGCCGCGAGCGCAAACGGCACGATCGCGAAGGCGGTGATGAAGAGACTGATGAGCAAACCGTAGCCGAGTCCGCGCACGTCGCCGATCATGCCGGTGATGAGCGGACCCGGTCCGACGCCGAGGAGATTCAGCACGAGCAGCGCAAACGCAACGATGGTCGAGCGCGTGCGCACGGGCGACAGTTCCTGATAGGCGGAGAAGAGCGGTCCGAACCACGCGGTCGTGCCGGCGCTGGTCAGGAGCCAGCACGCGTACCAGAGCGCACTGCCGGGCGCGATCGTGTAGAAGAGCCATGCCGGCACGGTGAAAAACGCGGTCATGAGCACCAGGCTCCAGAGCCGTCCCGTGCGCCAGCGCCGCGCGCATGCATCCGCGAATGCGCCTCCCGCGACGTTTCCGGCAAAGCCGGCGATGACCGCGACGATGCCGGCGCGGAATGCCGCATCGGCGAACGCGAAGCCGCGCTCCTCGACCAGCCACGTCACGCCGTGCAGAGCGGCGCCGGAGCCATAACAGAGCAGCGCGCCGCCCAGAAGCGCCAGCGCCAGTGCCGGACGCCTCACGAGCGCCTGGCCGAGATCGCGCAGGAGCTCCCGCATCGCCGGACGCGCGGCCGGCGCATCCGGGCTCGCCGTGGCAGTCCGGCGCCGCTCCGGCTCTTTCAGGACCGACAGGAACGCGGTGGCGATGATGCCCAGGATGCCGAGTACGAAAAACGAGAAGCGCCAGCCGAAGCGCGGCGCGATGAAGCTCGACGAGATGAGCGCCACCGCAAGTCCGAGCGGAATGCCCGCGTAGTAGACGCCGACCGCCAGTCCGAGACGGCGCGGCGGAAAGGCATCGCCGAGCATCGAGATCGCCGCCGGCGTCAGCGTGGCCTCGCCGATGCCAACGAAGATGCGCGGGATGGCCAGCTGGATGAAACTGCGCGCCCAGCCGGAGACCGCGGTCATCGCACTCCAGAGCAGCAGTCCGGCGCCGATCAGCGGCATGCGGCGGAAGCGATCCGCTGCCATGCCGAGGAACAAGCCCACCAGCGTGTAGAAGAAAACGAAGCCGAATCCGGTGAGCAGTCCGATCTGCGCGCGGCTCAGGCCGAGGTCTTTGATCAGCAGCGGCGCCACGCTGGCGATGATCATCCGGTCGACGAAGTTCAGGATGTTCAGCGCCGTCAGGAAGAACAACAGCGCCCACGCCGAACGGGGAACCCGTTCGGCGGCCGTTTCGGTCGTCCCGGTCGACATGAGCGCAGTTCCTCGGGTTGCAGCGGACTAGAAGAAGCGATACTCGATCGTCGCCAGGACCGATCGCGGTGCGCCATACGAACCGGTGAGCACGCCGAGCGCGGGGATGTTGTAGCCGTTGGTCAGATACGCCTCGTCGGTGAGGTTCTTCGCGTTCAGGCCGACGCGCCACTTCGCATCCGGCGAGAGCCAGCTCACCCACGCGTCATACAGCGTATACGCATCCTCGGTGATCGGCTGCACCGCGCGGCCCGCGAACGCTCCTCCCTCGTTCGTCAGGATCGCCGACGACCGATACGCGCCGCCGATGCTCGCGGTGAGCAGTCCCGAGGCAACCGGGAAGTCGAAGTTGAAGCGCAGGCCGCCCGTCCACTCCGGCGCGTTCGTGATCACCTGCGTATCGACGAAGCCGTCGCGATTCTCGTCCAGGAACTCGTCCGGCTCGAGATCGAGATAGCTCACGTACCCGTTGATGGCCAGCCAGCCGATCGCCTGCGGCGTCGCGTCGAACTCCACTTCCGCGCCGTTCATCGTGGCGTTGCCGGCGTTGAGGAAGTTGCCGAAGAACGACTCCTCGATGCCGTCGCCGTTCGCGTCGAACGCGGTGAACGTCGAGACCTGGATGTCCTTGTACTTTCCATGGAACACGGCGGAGTTCAGCACCAGCTGGCCGTTCGCGAGCACCGACTTCAGCCCGAGCTCACCGACGTCGAGGATCTCGTCATCGAACGGCTCGGCCGACTCCGGAAACGCGTTCGACTGCGCGCGCACGTTGAAGCCGCCGCTCTTGAAGCCGCGGCTGGCGGTGAAGTACGCGAGCATGCCTTCGCGGACCTTGTAGTCGACGCCGATCTTCGGAGCGATCGAGTCGAACGTCGCCTCCTTGTCGTAGTCCGCGAGAATGACCACCGGCGTCGTGAACTGATCGTTCGCGAAGCCGGCGTTGAAGGCGATGCCGTTCTTCTTCTCGCGCGTGGCGCGCAGGCCGCCGTTGAGCGTCCACTTCTCGCTCAGCGTGTAACTGCCGTCGCCGAACAGCGCGATCGAGTCGGTGAGCGTCTTTCCGTTGGTGGTGCCGAACTGCGCGTTCACGAAGATGTTCTTGACCAGACCGCCGGCCTCGCCGTTGAAGTAATACGCGCCGAGCACGCCCGAGAACTTGCCGCCGGCGTCATAGACGAACTGGAACTCCTGCGTGAGCTGCTTGTCGTAGTAGGTCGCGGAGACGTCGACGATGCGTGCCGGCGTCGTGTCGAAGTCGATGTTGTTCTCCGAGTCCGACTGGCGGTACGCGCTGATCGACTTGAAGTCCCAGCCGTCGTTCAGCGCCGCGGAGACCACGATCGAGGAGCCCGACGACTCGGTTCCGTTCAGCGGCGCGAGACCGCTCTGCGTGTCCCAGCGGCTGTCGTTCGGCGCGCAGGTGACACCGAACAGCGGGCAGAGCGGATTGGCCATCAGGCGCTGATAGCCCTTCGGCTCGGCGTCGTCTTTGGTGTAGTCGGTGCTGAATGCGACCGTGACGTTGTCATTCACCAGCCAGTCCAGTCCGAGGCGGCCGGCCATGGTCTTGCGATTCGACACGTCGCGTCCGGTGAGGAGATTCGTTCCGTAGCCTTCGCGATTCAGCGAGGCGAAGGCGATCTTGCCGCGCAGCTTTCCGGGGATCAGCGCACCGCCGAGGCTCGCGCGCACGTCCATCGTCGAGTACTCGCCGGCGGAGAGGGAGATCGCACCCGTGGACTGGTCGGTGAGCGGACGGCTGACGTACTTGATTGCGCCGCCGATGGTGTTCTTCCCGTAGAGCGTTCCCTGCGGTCCGCGCAGCACTTCGATGCGCGCGACGTCGTAAACGTCGAGCAGCGCGCCCTGCGGGCGGGCGATGTAGACATCGTCGATGTACAGACCGACGCCCGGATCGACGCCCCACAGCGGATCGGCCTGACCGATGCCGCGCAGGAACGCCGTGAGAGTCGTGGACTGATTGCGTCCCTGATAGACGGCGAGGTTCGGGACCTGCGTCTGCAGCTCCGAGATGTCGGCCGTGGCCGCTTCCTCGAGCTCGTCGGCCGTCACGACCGTCACCGCGACCGGAACCTCCTGCACGTTCTCTTCACGCTTGCGGGCCGTGACGACGATCTCCTCGCCCGCCATCGGCGTCTGCTCCGTCATTTGTGCAGGCGTTTCTGCAGGCGCCTGTGCAGGCGGAGCGGTCTCCTGACCCGTGACGGGGGTCGCCAGAACGCCGAGCAAGCTCAGCAGAGCAATCGACAGAGAACGCCTGAGAAGTTGACCAAAGTTATGCATAACGCCCCTTTGCACTTGCCGACCAGCCGGTTTGTTTTTGAGGAGAGTAGGGCGGACGCGGCTGTTTGTCAACGATGGCGAGGGGAGTTCCTCGGGTTCCTCGGTTCCTCGGAGTTCCTCGGAGGGGAGCTCCGCCAGAGGAACGTCCGAGGCACTCCGAGGAACTCCGAGGCACTCCGAGGCACTCCGAGGAACCCGAGGAATCCGAGGAACCTGACCCGCGCGAGTACCATAGCCGCCACGATGGACATCGAGTCGCCGCAGACGCGGGAGCAGATCCTTCTCGGGTTCGCACAGCAGGAGATCGACAGCGTTGCGTACTGGGATGCTTTCGATCTCGAGGCGTTCTTCCGCAACATCGGCTCGTCCTGGTCACCAGCCGATACGGTCCGGCATCTCAACAAGTCGACGCGCCCGGTGGTGAAAGCGCTGTCGATGCCGAAGCTTCTGCTGCGCCTGAAGTTCGGCAAGGCAAAGCGCGCGTCGCTGCCGTACGACCAGTTCTGCGACCGCTATCGCCAGGCGCTGGCGGAAGGCGGTCAGGCCGGGCGGTTTGCGCCGTCCGTGCAATCGCAGAGCGATCTGCAGAGCTGGCGCCGGTCGATCATGGACGAGTTCGCGCACGTGAATCGCGAGCTGCGCAGCGCGATCGACCGCTGGCCGGAATCGAAACTCGATCGCCTGCAACTCCCCCATCCGCTGCTCGGCAATCTGACGGTGCGAGAGATGCTCTTCTTCACGCTCTACCACCAGCGCCATCACATGGCCGTGGTGCAACGGCGGCTCGGCGAGGCGTTCCCCCCGTCGCGCTGAGCACGCGCAACCTGCGCCCCCCGTCTGCCGTACACTCTCTTCCGCAAAAGGAGCCTTCATGTTCACGAGACTCGCAAACCTCATCCGGGGATTTTTCGGACTGTTCGTTTCCGGCGCGGAACGACGCAATCCGGAAGCGCTGCTGGAAGTCGAGAAGGAGAATCTGCGCAAGCAGATCTCGAACTACAACCAGGGGCTGGCCGCGCACGCCGGACTCTCCGAACGGCTGATGACGCAGATCCGCAAGCTGGAGGCACAGGAGCGCGAGCTGCGCGCGAAAGCGGCCGCGAATCTCCGCGCCGGCAATCGTGAGGCGGCGGGCAATCACGCGCTCAACCTGCAGACCGTGCAGACCGAGCTGACCGAGAATCGCGCGCAGCTCGAACAGGCCGAGACCACGTACAAAGAGTTGATCAAGGCGCGCGACGTCTCCATCCGCGCGGCGCAGCAGAAGATCGAAACGCTGCGCACGTCGCTCAACGATCTGAAGATCAAGAAGGCCACCGCCGAGCTGACCGAAATGGCCTCGGGGATGATCACCTCGATCGGCGGCTCCGGCGACACGCTCGACCGCCTGCACAAGATGGTCGAGGAAGAGCGC
>CAMPKJ010000085.1 GCA_946887105.1 uncultured Acidobacteriota bacterium
CCATCGCCGTCGTGTGTCTCGGCTTTCCAGTGAGCGCGATTCCGCGTCCGCTCGGCATCGTGCGCGATACGCGGGAGGCGACGATCGCGGCGCTGGAATCGGCGCTCGAATCCGATTTCGTGCTGACGTCCGGCGGTGTGTCGGTCGGCGCGTATGACTTCGTGAAGGAGGCGCTCGACGCGCTCGGCGCGGAGACGAAGTTCTGGCGCGTGGCCATGAAACCGGGCAAGCCGGTGGTGCTGTCGCGATGGCGCGATCGCGTGATCTTTGGACTGCCCGGAAATCCGGTGTCGTGCCTGGTCTCGTTTCACCTCTTCGCGGCGCCGGCGCTGCGGAAGGCGATGGGGCAGGAGGAGGCGCTCTTTCCGCCCGCCGTGCATGCGCGGCTGGAGGCGCCGCTGAAGTCGATCGGCGATCGCCGGGTGTACTTCCGCGTGCACGTCCTCGCCCGCGACGGCGAGCTGCACGCGAGGCCGCTGATTTCGCAAGGCTCGGGATCGCTCACGTCGATGATCGGCGCGAATGGATTGGCGATCGTCGAGTCCGGAGTGACGTTCGTCGATGCGGGTGCGAGGGTGCCGGTGCTGTTGCTTTGAAGTCGCAAAGTCGCAAAGTCGCAAAGTCGCAAAGAGGCGAGGAGCGCGGCGCCGTCCTTTGAGACTCTGAGACTTTGAGACTTTGCGACTGCGTTACATCGCGCCGGCGACGCTCAGCTCGGCGAGCATGCGCGTGAGGCGTCGCGCTTCGGCGTCGCCGCTCTCGTATGTCTGGCATAGCAGCGCAACCTGCTCGGGCGGCTCGGCGGCGGCGATGGTGAAGCCCTCGGCGGGCTGGTTCGAGTCACTGGCGTGCTCCGACTGCCACTGCGCGCCGTCGTAGATCCAGCGCACGAACCCTGCGAGCGGCCGGCGCCATGCGGAGGTGATGGTCTCCTCGCCGACGACATTCGCCGCGCGGTCGCCCCGCGCGTTGGCGTCGAATGCGAGCAGCAGTTCTTTGGCCGATGCCGCGATGGCCTGGCAGAGCGCGTCGTTCTCTTCGAGGAACTTCAGGCCGGAGCGGCGTTCGATCGTGCGCACGGTTTCGGCGAGCACTTCGATCTCGCGCGAGCGCCAGAAGAAGCGGAGCAGCGCGCGTGCGTCGTCGGGGATCGGGTCGTCGTATTCGACGAGCGCGCCGGTGGCGCTGACGTCGATCAGCCGGATGGCGAAATCGCCGAACCAGCCGTCGATCGGCTCGGTCAGCGTCAGGCGTTGATAGACGCGGCGCTCGTCGGTCATGAGATCGCTAGGGGAGTAATTTCACGTCGGTGATCCAGTACGCGCGCTCGGTGACGTGCAGCTGCGCCTCGATGCGTTTCTTGTCGCCCGGCAACGCGTCGACCTTCGCCCCGCGCACCGCGTAGTCCATGACCATCGCCTCCATGAAGCCCGGGATCGCCTCGTGGTCGACATTGAGCGTGTTGCGCTCCGCATCGCGCGACAGGATCACGCCGCGCACGACGTACAACCGCTCCCCCGGCTCGCTGAGCGGCTGCGCCGGCTCGCGATCCGCGCAGGCGAGGAACACCACCACGATGAGCAGGAAAATGGAGCGTTTCATGAGACGGCGATTATAGGAGCGGCGGGACGACGGCGTTCCACGTATCATCTCCGCTTCCGAAGTTGCCGTAGAAAGCGAGAGTCGTCCGAATGCTGCCAGAGAAAACGTTCGAGGGGCGCACCGGGATCATCACCGGGGGCGCGACGGGGATCGGGTTTGCCATTGCGCGCGAGGTGGCGCGGTTGGGGGGGCGGGTCGTGCTCGCCAGCCGCAAGGAAGAGAAGCTCACGCCGGCGGTCGAGCAGATCCGGTCGGAGACCGGACGCGCGGATGCGGCGCACTTTCACGTGCTCGACGTGCGTGATGCCGAAGCGGTCGAGGGGATGGCGGCGAAGGTCGAGAGCGATTTCGACGGGATCGACTTCCTGGTCAACAACGCCGCGGGGAACTTCATCGTGCCGGCCGAGCAGCTGACCGTGAACGGCTGGAACTCGGTCATTGGAATCGTGCTCAACGGTACGTTCTATTGCTCCAGCGCCGTCGGGAAGCGCATGATCGGGCGGGGCAATGGCGGCGTGATGCTGAACGTGATCGCCAACTACGCATGGACCGGCGGACCGGGCGTGATCCACTCCTCGAGCGCCAAGGCGGGCGTGCTGGCGATGACGCGCACGCTGGCCGTGGAGTGGGCGCGCCACAAGATCCGCGTCAATGCCATCGCGCCGGGACCGGTCGACACGCCGGGTGCCGCCGAACGGCTCTTCCCCGATCCGATGATCATGGAGGGGATCCGCAAGACCATTCCGCTGCGCCGCTTCGCGAACCTCGAAGAGATCGCAAATGCGGCGTCGTATCTGTTGTCCGAACATGCGTCCTACGTGACAGGCGAGAATTTCGTGATCGACGGCGGGCAGTGGCTCTCCGGCGCCGACTACTTCACCCGTCTCAAACAAATGATGCCGCGTTGATGTCCTGACCTTGGAGACTGCCCCCGTGAAGACACGCATCGCCGCAGCTGTTGCCGCAATCGCCCTTCTCACCGCCCCACTGCACGCTCAGATCCCTGCCCTCGGCGAGACGATGGAGATCCACATCGTCAACGTCGACGTCATCGTCACGGACGGTGACGGCAAGCGCGTGCGCGGTCTGACGCGCGAAGACTTCGAGATCTACGAGGACGGCAAGCTGCAGCCGCTGTCGCACTTCGCCGAATATCGCGGCACCGCAGGCAGCGCGCTGACGCCGGAGGCAGCCGAAACGCTCGGCGAGACGCAGCAGCTCGATCAGCCCAGCCAGCGGCGGACGATGGTGATCTTCATCGAGATGTTCAAGCTGCCCAATTTTCGCGTCGATCCGTTCATCGCATCGGTGAAGGACCTCGTGCGCAGCTCGGTCCGCAGCGGCGACTCGGTGTCGATCGTGACGTTCGACCGCACCGCGAAAGTGCGCGTGGCCGCCACCTCGGACGTGTCGGAGGTGGAGCAGGAGCTCGACAGGATCGGCCGCGAGTGCATCGGTCCGGTCAGCGACCGCATCGCCATCGTGGCCTCGCAAGCGGCCGAGGTGCGCTCGTTCGAGGCGGAAGGCGCGGCGATGCTGGCCGCGCGCGGCCTGGCAAGCTCGCGCCCGTCCGAGGACGACATCGCCGTTCACGCCGCGCGCATTCACACGGTCGAAGCGCGGGTGGAGATGAACCGCCGCGTGGCCACGATCAACACCCTGCTGCACGGAATGGCGGGCATCGAAGGAAAGAAGATGATGCTGCTGGCGTCGCATCGTCTGGGCGAATACGTTGGCGCCGAGTACTACTACGCGGCCGGCGTGAGCAACACGAACATTCCGCCGCAGGAGCGTGCGGAGCTCGACAACCGCGACGCGGTGCGCAGCATCATCGCCAACGCCAACGCGTCCGGCGTCACGATCTACCCGGTCTTTCCGACCGGCCTCGATTACACGCCCAACGATCCGGCCACGCCGGACATCTCCCGCGCCGTGCTGCTCAACGAGATGGTCATGCTCAAGGAGATCGCGCACAAGACCGGCGGCGTGACCAGCTACGGCACCGCGAATACGGCCAGCCTCATGCCGCGCGTTGCGGAGGATCTGTCGAATTACTACTCGATGGCGTATCGCGCCGCGGCGCGGCACGAAGACGTGGCGCGCAGGATCGAGGTCAAGACCAGAAACCGCAAGCTGAACGTGCGCGCGCGCCGCGAGTTCGTGGAGAAGACCGACGACACGCGCATGCGCGACCGCGTTCTGGCGGCGCTGCACGATGCGTCGCTGGACTCGACGTTCCAGCTCGCTGCCGAGCTCGGAAAGCCGATGAAGGTCAGCCGGAAAACGCAGACCGCACCGCTGAAGATCCGCATCCCGATCAAGGCGCTCACGCTGCTGCCGCAGGGCAACAAGCACTCCGGCTCGTTCACCGTCTACGCGATCACCGGCGGCAGGCTCGGAGACGTCAGCGAGGTCACGCGCCGCACGCAGACGTTCGACATTCCGGCGGACGACCTCGATCGCGCGCGGGCCGGTCACTTCACGTACAACTTCGACGTGATCCTGAACGACAAGACGCAGCAGCTCGCCGTGGGCGTGCTCGACGAGATCTCGAAGGAATTCGGCGTTCTCACCGTGCCGGTTTCGACGCAGTGACGTTGCCGGCGGCGACGAGGTAATCGACCGCGGCGTACGCCATGGAGCGCACGCCGAGGACCAGCGCGCTTTCGTCGACGTAGAACAGCGGCGAGTGGTTCGAAGGCGCCTGTTCCGGCGTCTGATCCGGCGGCCGCGTGCCGAGCCAGTAGAAGACTCCCGGCACTTTCTGCTGGAAGAACGAAAAGTCTTCGGCGCCGAGCACCGGATGGACCAGCCGGACATTCTTCGCGCCGGCGGCGCTGCGCAGCGAGGGTAGCGTGCGCTCGGTGAGCGCGGCGTCGTTGAAGGTGATCGGATAGCCGGACGTGATGGTCACGTTCGCGCTCGCGCCGCCGCTGGTGGCGATGCTCTCAGCCGTGCGTTTGATGCGTGCGTGGATCTCGTCGCGCATCTTCGCGTCCAGCGAGCGGATCGTGCCGATCATCTCCACTTCGTCCGGGATGATGTTGTTGCGCACGCCGCCGTGGATCGCGCCGACGGTGACGATCGATGGCGCCAGGGTGGAGTCGAGCTGGCGGCTGGGGATGGTCTGCAATCCGAGGACGATCTGCGAGGCCACCACGATCGGATCGACGCCCAGCCAGGGATACGCGCCGTGGGTCTGCTTGCCGCGAACCGTAATTTTGAACGAGTCCACCGCGGCCATCATCCCTTCCGGCTTGTAGGCGATCTCGCCTGTGGCGAAGCGCGAGCTCACGTGCAGTCCGAACACGGCGTCGACGTTGGGACTCTCCAGTGCGCCTTGTTCGACCATCAGCTTCGCGCCGCCTTCTTCGCCCTGCGGCGCGCCTTCCTCGGCGGGCTGGAAGAGGAACTTGACCGTGCCGGGGAGCTCGGCGCGCATGCCGGCCAGCACTTCGGCGACGCCGAGGAGGATGGCCACGTGCGCGTCGTGCCCGCAGGCGTGCATCACGCCGACGTCCTGTCCGTTGTAGGTCGTGCGCACCTTCGACGCGAACGGCACGTCGACCTGTTCGGTGACCGGCAGCGCGTCCATGTCCGCGCGCAGCGCCACCACTTTGCCGGGCTTGCCGCCGCGCAGGAGGCCGACCACGCCGGTGTGCGCGACTTTTTCCTGCACGTCGATGCCGAGCGAGCGCAGCTTGTCGGCCACGAGCTTCGCCGTGCGCAGCTCGCGATTGCCGAGCTCGGGATGCTCGTGAATGTCGCGGCGGCAGGCGATGACGCTCGGCTCGACGCGCGCCGCCGCCGTGTCGATGCGGGAGTGCAGATCGGCGGGAGCAGCGGCGAGTGTCGACATCGTGACCTCCAGGAGAGCGAGTGCGATCAGCGGACGCATGACCGCGATCTTAACGGTTCCTCGGAGTTCCTCGGCGACCTGAGGTCGGCCGGATTCGGGGACAGAGTGTACTTTCGCGCGGACGGCCGATGTGTCAGATCATTGAATTCATGCGGTATTTTGCAGGCATCCGCGCTGCACAGGCCGGAGCTGCATCTCACAATCGACGTTTCCCTCCGAGGAGGCAGCCTTGAAGAAATCGGCGTTCGTGCTCCTGTTCTGCATCGTGGTCGTGCCGGCATTCGCGCAGCAGCAGTTGCCGGCGAGCGGGGAGACGATCGACGTCTCGATCGTGAACGTCGACGTCTTCGTCACGGACAAGAAAGGGCAGCGCGTCACCGGGTTGACCGCGGCCGATTTCGAGATCCGCGAAAACGGGCGCGTGCAGCCGATCACGAATTTCGCCGAGTACGCGAAGGCTTCCGCTGCGAAGCCGGCTGCGACCGCGACGGCGGCCGTGACGCCTGCGCCGAATGCTCCGCCGAATGCCAAGCGCACCGTGGTCGTGTTCGTCGAGCGCTTCTCGCTGCCCAGCTTCCACACCAGGCCTCTCTTTGCATCGCTGCGCAAGACCTTGCGCAGCGTGATCCGTCCCGGCGATTCCGCGGCGGTCGTGTTCTGGGACTACGGCAGCGCCTTCACGCTGCAGTACTTCACGGACGACCTTCCCAGTCTCGAAGCGGCGCTGACGGAAGTCGAGCGGCAGAGCACCGGCGTTCGCCGTTCCACCGATCTGCTGCGGCGCCAGGCCTTTGCGCGCGCATTTCTGGGCAGCCTCCCGTCCGACAGAATCGACCCCCGGCGCGAAAGCGAAGCCCTGGACGCGTGGGACCTGCCGGGTGACGGCCAGTTCGCACTCTTCTATTTCGAGCACAAGGTCGAGGAGCTGAAGGCTCTGATGCGCAGCATCTCGGATGTCGATGGCCGCAAGATCGTGATCTTCGCCACGAACGACTTCGGCCTCTATCCCTCCAACGCCCGGCCGGTGCCGGGAACGGTCACGGGCGCGAGGACCTCGATTTACAAGACGGATCGCATGCGCGAGGAGCTGGCGCGCACGGCCAACGAGCACGGGATCACCGTCTATCCCGTGTATCCGATCGGACTGGAGTGGACGCCCACCGCGAATGCGGTCGAGAACCGCGACGACATCTTTGCGATCAATCCGGCGCAGGACGCGTTCCGCGCGTCGCGCGACCAGGAGGCGCTGGTCAATCAGACCGCCGCGCTCGCGGAGCTGGCGGACGAAACCGGCGGTCTCATGGCTGCGGGCAGCAGGGACATCGTGTCGCTTCTGCCGCGCGTCGCAGAAGACCTGAGCAGCTACTACTCGATCGCCTATCGCACGCCGGCGACCGGCACCACGCGCTCGCGCGACATCTCCGTCACGGCGAAGAATCGCAACTATGCGGTGCGTTCGCGGCGCGAGTACGTCGAGAAGACCGACGTCACGCGCATGCAGGATCGCGTGATCGCCAACCTCTATCGTCCGGACGGCGGCGGCTCCATTCCGCTGCACGTCGAGCTCGGCAAAGTCGAGAAGATCGACAGGCGCCGCTGGTCGGTGCCGGTGCTGATCAATCTGCCGGTCCAGGCGCTCTCGATCGGTCCCGACGGCAGCGGCTCGTTCTCGGTCTACATCGCCACCGGCGGGGTGATCGGCATCATGAGCGAAGTGCAGCAGCGCACGCAGATCTTCTCGCCGGCGGATCTCGCGCCGGGACAGGAGCACGTCACGTACGAGTTCACGCTGACGTTCAACGAGGCCACCAGCGTCGTCTCGGTCGGCGTGATGGACGCCGGCTCGAAAGACTTCGGCCTGAAGACCGTCGATCTGCCGGCGTTCCGCGCCGAGGAGCAACGACTCGGCGGCGAATGAGCCGGATCGCGCGCATCGGCGTCATCTCCGACACGCACGGAGTCCTTCATCCCGCGGTCGCGGACGTTTTCGCGAACGTCGATGCCATCCTGCACGCCGGTGACATCGGCGGAGCGCACGTGCTCGACGCGTTGCGCAGACTCGCGCCGGTGACGTCGGTCGACGGCAACAACGACGACGCCACCGGCGAAGAGATCGTGCGCACGAACCTTGGAACGCTGCGCGTCCTGCTCACGCACATCCTTCCTCGTCCGCGCAAACCGGCCGCGCGCGTGCTGGCCTCGCTGCGCGCCGAGCCCGCGGATGTGGTCGTCTTCGGCCACAGCCACCTGCCGCACAACGAAGTGCTCGATGGCATCCGCTACTTCAATCCCGCCAGCTCCGGTCCGCGCCGCTTCGACTATCCGGTCAGCGTTGGTCTGTTCGAGAAGCAGGGAAGCGAGTGGAGCGCCGTACACGTCGCGCTCGATGAGCGTTCCGTCGATGCGCTGAAGAAGCGGATGAACCAGATGAACTAACGCACCGCGCGCCGGCGCGGCAGCGCCGCGGTCGTGACGATGCGGCCCGCGAAGCGATGCGCCGGATCGTCGGCCGCGCTCACGTACGACACGAGAAAGCGTCCCTGCTGCAGCAGGTGCACCTGCGGACTCTCGACGCGGGACGCGGTTTCGATCGCGACCGGCACCTGGATGTACGGCTGCGCCGAGTCGATCAGCACGGCGTAGATCTGGCGGGCAGGCGTCGCGAATGCGAACAGGCAATGCGTGTCATCGCAATCGACGGCCGGCCGTTCCCAGACGAGCACGGACGCCGGAATCAGCGCGGCCGCGGCCGGTTGCGTGCCGACTGGCGAATCGAGATATCGCACACCTTCCGCCGTGTTCCACGCCAGCGCGAAGTGATTGGCCGATCCGCCGGCCACCGCCGGTCCTACGTCTTCCCGTCGCAGATCGAGATACGAGCCCGATCTCCCGGCGAACGACCAGTGCAGCGTCCAGAACGCGTACAACCCACAGGGACGGGCAATCCCGCAGACCTCGTGCGGTGGCTCCCATCGCACGACCGGCGTTCCGTCGGTCGCATGCGGCCAGCGTCGCGGCGCAATGGTCACCGTTCCTCGCGAGTCGACATCGACCGCGAGGAGCTGAGCGCCCTCGAGATACTTCACGCGGAACGAGGCGCCATCGGTCGTGACGACCGGAGAGGTCGCGCCCGACTCGGTGTCGAGGGTGGTGATCGCCGAAACGAGCCGTCCGTGAAAATCGAGGAGCCCGAAGCGGATCTGCGGAGGCCGCCCCACTTCGACGAACTCACTCCATGCAAGCAGTACGGCGTTCCGCGAAACCGCCATCGCGGGCTCGTAGCCGGCGGCCGGCCGCGCGTACGGACCGTAACTCTGTTCGACGGGATGGACGGCCTGCGCCGCCGCACTGGCGGCGATGAGAAGCATGAGCAATGCGAGCGCTGGCGGGATCGACGATCGGATCATCAGCGCAGATACGGTGCAGAACGTATTTCCGTCCACCCGTATAATCCTGTGCATGGCGTTCCTCGAAGGGCAGGAGCTCTCGAAGACCTATCGCAACGCCGAGGTGCCGGTGGTGGTGTTCAGCGACCTGGACCTCGCGGTGGAAAAAGGCGAGATGCTGGCCATCGTCGGACCGTCGGGAATCGGCAAGTCGACGCTCCTCCATCTCCTGGGAGGATTGGACCGTGCGGACACCGGCCGCGTGCGCGTCGACGATCAGGATCTCACCAGCATGTCCGGAGACGAGTTGGCCCGGTTCCGGAACCGCAACGTCGGGTTCGTCTTCCAGTTCCACCATCTGCTGCCGGAGTTCAGCGCGATGGAGAACGTGGCCATGCCGGGCTGGATCGGGAAGATGGATCGCGACGAAGCCCTCGGGCGCGCCGAGGAACTGCTCTCCGAGCTCGGGTTGCGCGATCGGAAAAAGCATTTTCCGAATCAGCTTTCCGGAGGCGAACAGCAGCGCGTGGCCATCGCCCGGGCGCTTCTGGCAGATCCCGTGCTGTTCCTTGCTGACGAGCCGACGGGCAACCTGGATCTGGAAACAAGTGAAAAAGTGTTCGATTTAATGCGCGAGTGCCACAATAAACGAGGGCTGACGTCCGTTATCGTGACGCACAACCCTGACTTGGCGGCACGTTGCGACCGAGTCTTCGAGATGCCTGTCCTGAGCACAGTCGAAGGAAAGCAGTCGCGTTTCAACTAGGCCCATGTTCGAAAAATATAACGAGAAAGCACGCCGCGCACTCTTCTTCGCCCGCTACGAAGCGTCCAAGCTCGGCTCGCGCGTCATCGAGTCCGAGCACATCCTCCTCGGTGTGCTGCGCGAAGGGGAGGAGATCATCAAAGAGATCTTTTCCCGGTTCAACGTCAAACCGGAACAGATCCGCCGCGACGTCGAAGGCGACCGGCTCTTCGTCGACCGCATCTCCTCCTCGGCCGAGCTCCCGCTCTCCGAGGAATCGAAAAAGATCCTGGCCTACGCAGCGCACGAAGCGGAGTCGATGCTCCATCAGTACGTCGGCACCGAGCATCTGCTGATCGGCATCCTGCGCGTCGAGTCCGCTACCGCCGCTCGCATCCTCACCGCCAAGGGACTGAACGTCTACGGCGTCCGCGAGGAGACCATCTCGATCCTCAAAGAGAGAGAAGCGGACAAGCAGAAGAAAGAGCTGCCTTTCCTCGCCGAGTACGCCCGCGATCTCACGGCCATGGCCCATCAGCAGCAGTTCGATCCGCTGATCGGGCGCGAGAAGGAAGTGGAGCGGATCATCCAGATCCTTTCCCGCCGCACGAAGAACAATCCGATCCTCCTCGGCGAGCCGGGCGTCGGCAAGACCGCCATCGTCGAAGGGCTGGCGCAGCGCATCGTCGACGGCAACGTGCCGCTGTTCATCGCCAACAAGCGCATCCTCTCGCTCGACCTCTCGCTGATCGTGGCCGGCACCAAGTACCGCGGCCAGTTCGAAGAGCGGCTCAAGGGCATCATCAAAGAGCTGCGGGAAAACCAGGACATCATCATCTTCATCGACGAGATCCATTCGTTGATCGGTGCCGGATCGGCGGAAGGCTCGCTCGACGCGGCGAACATCCTCAAGCCTGCGCTGTCGCGCGGCGAGATCTCCTGCATCGGCGCGACGACCATCCGCGAATACCGCCGCTACATCGAGAAGGACCGCTCGCTGCTGCGCCGCTTCCAGGCGATCATCGTCAACCCGCCCACCGAGGATGAGACGCTGCAGATCCTCGAAGGCGTGAAGGAGCGGTACGAGTCCTTCCACAAGGTCAAATACAGCGAGACCGCGATCAAGAGCGCGGTCTATCAGTCGAATCGCTACATCACCGACCGCTTCTTCCCCGACAAAGCGATCGACATCCTCGACGAGGCCGGCGCGAAGGTGAAGCTGCGCCGCGTGGCCGACACGCAGAACCTGCGACGCCTCGAAGCGGAGACACGCTCCATCGTCAAGGAGATGAAGAAGGCCATCTCGGACAAAGACTTCGAGAAGGCGGTGTTCCTGCGCGAGCGCGAGATCGAGCTGAAGGAAGAGATCGAGCGCTTCAAGCAGGAGCGCGAGATGGTCGGCGACGAGATGATGGAAGTCACCCAGCGCGACGTCGAGGAGATCATCAGCTCCTGGACCGACATTCCGGTGACGTCGATCGAGGCCGACGAAGCCGCGAAGCTGATCAACATGGAAGAGATCCTGATCCGGCGCATCGTCGGCCAGGACCGCGCCATCCGCGCGATTTCGCGCGCGATCCGCCGTTCGCGCCTCGGCGTGGCCTCCCCGAATCGCCCGATGGGATCGTTCATCTTCCTCGGCTCCTCGGGCGTCGGTAAGACCGAAGTGGCGCGCCGTCTCGCGGAGTTCCTGTTCGGATCGCAGAAGCATCTGGTGCGCTTCGACATGTCCGAGTACATGGAGAAGCACGCGGTCTCGAAGCTCATCGGATCGCCTCCGGGCTACGTCGGACACGAAGAAGGCGGACAGCTCACCGAGCGCGTGCGCCGCAATCCGTACTCGGTGGTGCTGCTCGACGAGATCGAGAAAGCGCATCCCGACATCGCCAACATCCTGTTGCAGATCCTCGAGGACGGCATCCTGACCGACTCCCTCGGCAATCAGGTCGACTTCCGCAACACGCTGATCATCATGACCAGCAACCTCGGCACGCGGCATCTCGCCACCAAGGGACACATGGGCTTCCGCGAGAAGGGCGACGAGGTCGATCAGAAGTCGGCCGAGCAGCTCATCCACACGGAGCTGAAGCGCGAGTTCTCGCCCGAGTTCATCAACCGCATCGACGAGGTGATCATCTTCAATCCGCTCACCGACGCCGAGTTGCGCGCGATTTGCCAGCTGCTGATCGACGACGTGAACATCGCCATCCTGCAGAAGAACGTGCAGATCGCGGTGGACGAGTCGGTGGTGAAGTGGCTGCTGGCGAAGGCGAAGGAAGAGTCGAACTCCGGCGCGCGTCCGCTGCGCCGCGCCATCCAGCGCTACATCGAGGACGAGTTGTCGGAGTTCATGATCCGCCACAAAGACGCGGTGCCGGAACGGATCGACTTCACGATGCACGAGAACGAAGTGCTGCTCGTGCCGCGTGCCGTCGAAGAGCCGCTGGCGACGTAGAATGCGGGGATGCCGCTCGTCACCGTCACGCTCCGCAAAGGCCGTCCTGCCTACTTTCTCGAGAAGGTAGGCAATGCCATTCATCAGGCGCTGGTGACGCAGGCGAAGATCCCGGACGCCGATCGCTTCCAGGTCTTTCACGAAGTGGAGTCGGGAAATCTCGACGTCGACAAGACCTTCGCCGGCAGCAATCCGGTGCAGCGCTCGCGCGATGTGCTGATCATCCAGATCGTGCTCAACACCGGACGCACGGACGAGATCAAGTCGGCGCTCTACGCCGAGATCGCGTCGCGGCTGCAGTCGGAAGCGGGCGTGCGCCCGGACGACGTGTTCGTCAATCTGATCGAAGTGGCGAAGCAGAACTGGAGCATGGCTTCAGGGCTGATGACGTACCCGTCCTGAGATCCAGCCCGAGCGCGGCCGGCCTTTCGCGTCGTACATCCGCACGCGAATCGCTTTCGCCGTGATCTCCACGACCGCGAAGCCGATCCGTTCGCGCGAGATCTCCTCGGGGAACACCGTGGTCGTGCGGAGTTTGATCGGTGGGATCGGCGACGAGCCGGCGCCACTGACCAGGTGCAGCATCCGGCCGCGCAGCAGCTCCATGTGATGGTCGTGGCCGCAGATGTAGAAGTCGATGGCGGTCTCGCGCAGCGTGAGGATGATCTCGCGCATGCGCGCCACCTCATTGCGCGGGAAGTAGCCGTGCCATCCGGATGAGATCACCGGATGGTGTCCGACGACGATCCGCCACGGCGTGCGCGACTTCGCGAAGGTCGAGCGGATCATGGCCTGCATCGGCGTGTCGCGTCCCTTCGCGTGAGGGGTGGTGTGGATGAACGCGAAATCCGCCACCGGCGTGCGCAAGGCGTACTGCATCGCCGGGAAACGCCAGTTGGGAATGGTGCCGGTGGCCTGAATTTGCGTTTCCGGCACAGCCTTGCCGCAGAGGTCGTGGTTCCCGAGGACCGGGAAAATCGGGACGCCGATGCGCGTCAGCGGGCGGACCAGGCTCCATCGCGGGTCGTTCACCGACCGCACGCCGCACGGGTAGAAGTTGTCACCAGTCAACAGGATGGCATCGAGTGGGGCCTGCTTGTGAACGACCGCGATGGCCTTCGCCAGGACCTCCGTCCCGTCGCCGGTGTCGCCCGCGACGGCGAGACGCAGGGTGGACGTGCGGGGGTTGAGCTTGAGGTCAGGTCCCTCGGAGTTCCTCGGAGTGGTGGAGGACGTCCCGAGGAACCGAGGACCTCCGAGGAACTCCGAGGAACCGCCTCCAGCGGCGGACGCGATCGTGGCGAGGAGAACGAAGATGCTGATGGCGAGCGGGGGCATGAAGACACGAAGTGTAGAATGCGCCGCGAATCCCGGCTGTTCAGCTTTTCCGCGTGACCTCCCTCCTGGTTCGCGCGTCACACACAAACAAACGCCTCGACGGAACCTTATGAATCGATTTGTAGCCATGCTCCTCGTCGTGCTGATGACCGGCGCGCCGAACTGGGCCCAAACGAGTACTGATACAAATGCGACTCAGGAGCGGCCTCGCCCGCGTCCCGGGGCGATCCTTCCAACCCCCGGCACCGGGCGCATCACCGACGCCCCGGCTCCTGTCCCGCAACCCGCCGCGCCGGCGGGCGCGCTCACCGGCCAGACCGTCGAGCGTTTCGAAGTGGTCGGCAACGCCTCGGTGGCCAGCGACACCATCCGAATCTATCTCGGCGTCGTCCCGGGCGATCCGTACAACCCGGAGGTCATCCAGCGGAACTTCGCCAACCTCTGGCAGACCGGCCTGTTCGACGACATCCGCATCGAGGCCGACCGCGGCGACACCGGCGTGGTCGTACGCGCGATCGTGAAGGAACGTCCCCGCATCGCCTCGGTCGAGTACCGCGGCAACAAGGAGCTCAACGCGCAGAAGGTGCAGGAAGCGCTCGAGCGGGACAAGATCGACCTTCACGTCGGCAACACCATCGAGCAGACGCTGATCCGCCGCGCCGCCGAGTCCATCAAGCGCGCCTACGCGGAAGGCGGTTTCGAGGGAGTGCAGGTCGACACGCTCACCGAGGATCTCGGCGAGCCGGGCGAGAAGAAAATCGTCTTCGTCATCAATGAAGGCGTGAAGGCCAAGGTCGCCTCTATCGACTTCGTCGGCAACAAAGTCTTCTCCGACCGCCGCCTGCGCGGCGAGATGAAGGAAGTCAAGAGACACAACCTCGTCACCTGGATCCGCAAGAAGAACCTCTACATCCCCTCGAAGCTCGACGAGGATCTCGAGCACATCAAGAACTATTACCAGGACCACGGCTACCAGGACATCGCGTTCGGCGATCCGCAGATCGAGACCGTCAAGAAGCGCGTGAAGATCACCATCCCGGTCAAGGAAGGTGAGGTCCACACGTTCGGCGAGGTCACCGTCGCCGGCAACACGGTCTTCACGAACGAGCAGATCATCGGCAACTGGCCGCTGAAGAAGGGCGAGACCCTGCGCCGCAAGCCGATGCAGGCGCGCATCGACGCCTTCGATGAAGCGTACCGGATGCGCGGCTACATCTACGGCTACATCGATCCGGAGTACATCGACCGCGGCAATAACGTCGTCGACGTGAACGTGCGTGTGTTCGAGGGCGAGCAGTTCCGCCTCGGCCGTCTCGAGTTCGAGGGCAACACCACCACCAAAGACAAGGTGCTCCGCCGTGAGATCTTCCTCGAGGAAGGTCAGATCATGGACATGGAGACCTTCAAGCAGAGCCTCTACAAGCTCGGCCAGCTCGGCTACTTCAAAGTGACCGAGAACCCCGACTTCAAGGTGAATCCGGAGTCGAAGACGGTGGACATCACCGTGAAGGGCGTCGAGGAAGGGAAGAACGACATCCAGTTCGGCGGCGGTTACTCCGAGGGTGGCGGTTTCTTCATGCAGGCCCAGTTCGCGACGCGCAACTTCCTCGGCGAGGGGGAGAACTTCTCGCTCGGCTATCAGCGCGGCCAGCGCACGAACTACTTCAGCATCGCGTACTCCGATCCGTGGTTCCTCGACACGCCGAACAGCCTAGGCATCTCGCTGTACAACCGCGAGACCGTGCTGCCGCAGGCGTTCGGATACGAACAGCGCGGCAAGGGCGGCACCATCGCGTACGGCTATCGCCTGCGCCGCTTCGACAGCCTCGGCCTGATCTACGGATACGAGCGCGCGCACAGCATCTACAGCACCGTCGAGGATCTCGATCCGAACGGCAACATTCCGGTGCCGACCATCACCGATCTGCGCTTCACCACCTCGACGATCGTGCCGTCGTATCGCTACGACTCGCGCGACAACCCGTACGACACGATGCGCGGCGCGCGCATGAATCTCAGCGTCGGCCTGTCGGGCGGTCCTCTGGGCGGCTCCATCGACATGGTCAAGCCGATGCTGAGCTTCACCAAGTTCTACCGTATGTCGCGCAAGAGCGCGTTCAGCTTCAATGCCGAAGGCGGCTACATCTTCCCGTTCGGCGACGACAAGAACTGCGCGTATTCGTACGACGAGCTGTCGAAGAACACCACCGAGCTGTGCATTCCGCCGGCGGAGCGGTTCCTGGTGGGCGGCGAGTCGTCGGTGCGCGGCTTCCGCTACGGAACGCTCGGGCCGTATGAAAACTATCCGACCAGCCCCATTCCGCGTCCCGCGGGCGGGTACAAGTACCACACGTACAACCTCGAGTACATCTATCGCGTGAACGATCCGTTGCGCCTGGTGTTGTTCGCCGATGCGGGCAAGGGTTACGGATACCGGGAAGACTTCGACTTCAGCAAGCTGCGCTACAGCTTCGGAGCGGAGATGCGCGTCTTCCTGCCGGTGTTCCAGTTCCCGCTGCGCTTCATCTACGCGGTCAATCCGTCGGAAGAGCTCGGAGACGATTTCGAAGAGTTCCAGTTCACGATCGGGAATACGTTCTAAACGGCAGCCGCTTAAGACCGGTTGTCCAAGCAGGGATCAAAGAAGGAGACTCCATGAAGAAGGTCATCATTTCGCTGGCGGTGGCAGCACTCGCCGCCCCGATGTTCGCGCAGAATGCGCCGGCCCGCGTTGCCGTGGTCGACGTGCAGAAGGTGCTCACGCAGTCGGTGGCCGGCAAGGCCGCCTATGACAAGCTCAAGAAGATGCAGGACGACCGCGTGGCCAAGGCCAAGCAGATGGACGACGAGCTGAAGAAGCTCGAGTCCGATCTGAACACCAAGCGCATCTCGCTCGCCGAGGACAAGCTCGCCGAGATGACCAAGCAGGTCGCCGACAAGCGCATCGCCATGCAGCGCTTCGCGCAGGACGCCGACCGTGAGATCGGTGAAGCCCGCGACCGCGAACTGCAGGCGCTGCAGGTGAAGATCGAGCCGGTCATCGACTCCATCGGCAAGGAAATGGGCCTGGCCGTGATCTTCAACAAGTTCGAGTCCGGCCTGGTTTACGCTTCCGAAGCCGTCGAGATCACCGACACCGTGATCAAGAAGTTCAACGAAGCCGCCGGCACCCCGGCGCAGGCCAAGAAGTAACGATTCTCGGTACGCGCTCGAAAAGCCTCCCGCAAGGGAGGCTTTTTCGTTTTCAGCGGCGCAGCACGAACACGCCGGCCGCCGCAAGCGCGATGGCGATCAGGAGCAGGGCTGTTTCGCTCGCGGTCGGAATGTCTCCGAGACCGGCGCTCCCGAGGACCAGACCTGTGGGAACGACGATGTCGATCTCCCGCCGTGACAATTCCCGGCCATCGGAGATCTGGAACTGCAGCAGCATTCCGTTGCAGTATCCGCCGGCGATCCATAAGGTCGTCCGGTCCGGCGTGGTCGCCATACGCAACCTCGTGTGCGTGTCACTACCGCCGGTCGACGACACAGTCGTGATTTCGCGGACCTCGGCTCCCGATGCGTTGTAGAGGACGATTGTCGCCGACAATGCGAACGACTTTGCAACGATCATCTCTCCGTTCGGCAGAGGGT
>CAMPKJ010000086.1 GCA_946887105.1 uncultured Acidobacteriota bacterium
TCCCGCGCCTGCTCCTCCGCCGCCACCGCCTCCTCCGCCGGTCGCTCCCGAGCCTCCGAAACCTGCCGCTGCCGCGACGCCTTCGCTCGGCGGCGACGATCGTCCGTCCACGCAGTACATCCCGCCGCCGAATCTCGCGCGCGGAGCCGCCGGTACTGCGCCGACCGACGATTCGAAGCGACACGATGAAGCGCGTCGCTTCGCGCGGCTGCTCGTCTCCGAGATCAAGCTGTACAACGAGTCGAGAGTCGAGCAGGGCCGCAAGAATCACGACCTGTACGAGCGTCTGAAAGAAGACATCGACCGCAGCCGTCAGATGTACGACGAGCGCATCTCCGACGACGTGCGCAAGGTGTCGAACTACTTCTACGACGAGCTGGTCCGCATTCTCGCCGATGGCAGGCCGGAGGCGCTCGGGCTGTAAGCCCGCTCCGTCGGCACGGCACACGCACTAGGCTGCGTTCGTGTTGCAGTGGTTCCGGCGTCGAGCATTCCTGAGCGTGGTGTTGGTGGTGGTTCTCGCCGGCGCTGGGGCCGCCGCGTTTTACTTCACGCGCGATCGCCTTCCGGACGAAAGCGACGCCGAGGATCGCGACGTACCGCCGGCGAAACCGCAGGCACCGCCCGACCTGCAGAAGCTGCGCGGCGCGTACACGGCCGGCGTCCAGGCGCTGCAGAACGATGATGCTGACGAGGCCGTGCGCCGGCTCTCATCATTCGACTTCGGGTCGCGCGCGGTGGAGGAGTACCGCCTCTACTATCTCGCCAACGCGCACGAGCTCGCGGGCAACACGAATGCCGCGCGGACGACGCTCGCGCAGCTCTGGCGCCGCTCGCCGCGATTGATTCACGCGAACGACGCCGGCTTTCACCTGGCAGGACTCTACGCGGCCGCGGGCGATGCGTCGCGCAGCGCCGACGTCTACGCCGCGATCGCGCGAAACGCCAGCGTCCCCACGGTTGCCGCGTCGGCGCGATGGAATGCGGTTGGACAATATCTCCGCGCGGGCGACATCGCCGGCGCGCTCTTCAACGCGCGCGACATCTTCATCCATCACCCGCGCTCGGACAACGCCGACGACGCGGCGGAGCTGGTGACCGCGCTGACGGGAAACAAGACGTTGACGCTCACCGGATCCGAACGCGTCGATCGCGCCATCGCGTTGATGCAATCGAACGACTCGCAGACCGCGCTCGAAGAGCTCACCGCGCTCGAGCCGAGCGCCGGTGAACTGCGCGAGACCGTGCAATTGCAGCGCGGCATCGCTCTCCATTACCTCAAGCGCTACGAAGACTCGAACAAGACCCTCGAACCGCTGACGTCGGGAGCGTTCAGCGTGGCCATCCCCGCATTGCGCACGACCGCGAAGAGCTACGCCATCCTCGCGTCGTCGATCGATCCGACCGTGATCAAGAACGTGAAGGAGCGGAAGAAGGTCGGCACCGTGAAGGTGCGCGTCGGGAAAGGGAAGAAGCGGCGCACCGTCACCAGGCCGAAGTATCAGACCGTCACGAAGCAGGTGAAGCTCGTCGATCTCGCGAAGAAAAAAAAGAAAGACGAATACGAACGGCTGGCCAGCGAGCGGTTGAAGGATCTGCTCTCGCTCGAGCTCGACGACACGCTGCGTTTCGAGACGCTGAACACGCTCATCGCGCGCGCGGAGGCGAAGAATCAGGACGAGTACATGCAGGAGCTCGTGCCGCAGATCATCGAGATCGACCCGAATGCCGATCCCGCGCTGCAGCATTTCTGGGACAAGGGGTGGGCGGCATACGTGCGCGGCGATCTCGGCGGCGCGCGCAAGCTGTTTCGCTTCATCGCCGACACCTACACGCATCCGAACGTGCGGCGGCAGGCGGAGTACTGGCACACCCGCACGATCGAGCGTCTCGGCCTGAAGGAAGAAGCGGCGGCGGTCTATCAGAAGCTCGCCTCGGCGCCATACGCCGATCTGTACGCGCTGCACGCCGTCAGCCGCGGCGCGAAGCGGACCGACGTCACGTCGAATCCGATCGAGAAGAGCGGCCCCGACTGGCGCGAGCTCGCCGAAAAGCAGATGCCGCAGGAACTGCGCCTCGCGTACGAGCTCACCGCGCTTGCCGCGATGCGCGATGCGTATCAGGAGATCCGCCGGAACATGCGCCGCGAGAACGTCCGTTTCGCCGAGGCGCTGATGGCCGACTACCACCACGCGGCGGGCAACGAAGTGCTCATGTACCGCTCGTTGCGCAGAGCGTGGCCGCAGCTGGCCACGGTGGAGCAGGACAGCGCGCCGGCGTACTTCCTGCGCATGTACTACCCGCTGCAGTACGGCGACGAGATCAACGAATACGCGAAGGAGCGCGGCCTGGACGCGAATCTCGTGCGCGCGCTGATCCTGCAGGAGAGCTACTACAACCCGAAAGCGAAATCGCGCGTCGGCGCGACCGGGCTGATGCAGCTCATGCCGCCGACGGCGAAGGAGCACGCCGCGCGGCTGCGCATCCCCTTCGCCGTCTCACGCCTTGAGAATCCGGAGGTGAACGTGCGTATCGGCACCTATCACCTGAAGATGCTCGTGAACCTGTTCAACGGCAACAACTACCTGGCCGTCGCAGCCTACAACGCCGGCCAGGGCAACGTTCAGAAATGGCGCCGCGCCGCGCCGCGAAAACCGATGGACGAGTTCATCGAATCGATCCCGTTTCAGGAAACGCGCAACTACGTGAAGCGGGTGACGATGCTGCGGAGCTCGTACGCGCGGTTGACGTCTTGACGGGTTCCTCGTTCCTCGGTTCCTCGGTTCCTCGGGGAGCGAGCTCCCGCCGAGGAACTCCGAGGCACTCCGAGGAACCGCCCTAGCTTTTCCACTTGATCGTGCAGCCGAACGCGCGCGTGTCCGCCAGCTCCACCTCGCGTCCGTCCGTCAGCGAGCCGAGGGCGTTGATCAGGCCGGTGGTCTTGCGCTCGGCGGGTTTGGCGGAGTCGTCGACGTAGCCGCGGTAGCGCACGACACCATCGCCGTCGACCACGTACACGTGCGGGGTCACGCGCGCGCCGTACGCGCGGGCGATGCTGCTGTCGCCGTCCTTCAGGTACGGGAAGGGATACGCCTTCTCATCCGCGCGCGTCTTCATGTTCGCCAGCGTCTCTTCGGCGTACTGCGCGTCGTCGTTTGGATTGACCGCGTAGAACGCCACGCCCTTTTCGGCGAAGCGGTTTGCGATCTCGATGATCCGCGGCTCGAATGCCTTCGCGTACGGGCACGAGTTGCACGTGAATACGACGACCTTGATCCGGCCGTCGTCCGGCTTCATGGCCACGGTCTTGCCATCGGTGGCGTTCACGAGCGTGAACTGCGGCGCCTTCGCGCCGACGGCCAGCTGCTCGTTGGTTGGGGCTGGGGTTGGGGCCTGGGCGCAGGCCACGGAAGCGAAGAGCAACGTCACGAGAGTCAGTGCAGCGATCTTCTTCATTGCATTCTCCTTAGGGTTTCGCGCAGACGCGCAATGGTTTTCTCACGATCGAGCCGGCCCTGATGACGCCACAGCTCCCTCCCTTTGCGATCGAACACGATCGTCAGAGGGATCTCGCCGCTGAAGCGCAACCGTTCGCCGAGGTCGTCGGCGTTGCCGGTGTAATAGACGTTGGGAAAGGCGATGCGGTAGCGGTCGAGGAACTTCGCCGTCTCGTCCGATTTCGCATCGGGGAGCATGTCGTCGAGCGACACGCCGGCGATGGCCACCTCGGGACCGAACGCGTCGTCGATCGCGCGTAAGTCCGGCATCTCGGCGACACACGGAACGCACCACATCGCCCAGAGATTGAGCACGCGCACCTTCGCGGCCGCAGGAAACACCGACGTGACCTTCGCCGGCTCCTTGACGGGCCGGAGATCGGCCGCGGCGAGCGGCAACGCGATCAGCGCGCTAAGGAATGAAGCCGCGAATCGTGCGCACTTTGGCATCGGGGCGGTCCACCTTCACTTCGATCGCACGGTACGCGCGATCCTTCTTCGTAGTCTCGGTGTGATAGCTGAGCAGGTACTGCGACCGCAGGTCCTGCTCGATGGCGTCGTAGGTCGCGGCGAGCTGTTTGGTGTCGCGGATCAGGTACACCACGCCGCCCGTTTCTCCGGCGAGCGCGCGCATCTTGCCCGGTCCGCCGATGGAGCCCGGGCCGAACCCGAACCCGATGCCGATGAAGTACAGCGGCACGCGAGACGCGCGCGCGTACGTGAGCATCTCGTCGTACGACAGGCGCGAGGTCGTGTCTTCGCCGTCGGTGATCACGATCAGCGCCTTGCGCCCCTGCAGATTGCGGAAGCGATAGAGGCCGGTCACGATCGCGTCATACAGCGCCGTGCCGCCGCCCGCCACCGGAATGGCGTTGACCTGCGCCTCCAGCGTCGAGACGTCGGTGACGAAGGGCGCGTTGCGCGAGGGATCGGAGGCGAACGGCGCGATGAATGCGCGATCGCCTTTGCGGATGATGCTCTTGAAGAAGTCGGCCGCCGCGGTCTGGGCGTCCTTCATCCGCCGCTCCATGCTGCCGGAGTGATCGAGCAGAACGCCGAGCGCCAGCGGCAGATTTGCCGCGAAATTGAAGCTGGCGATCTTCTGCGGTTTGTCGTTCTCGAGGACGGTGAAGTTCGTCTGCGTCAGATCGGCGATCGGAACGCCGCCGGCGTCCGTCACCGTGATCGGCAACTCGACCAGATTCACTTCCATCTCTTCGATGAAGCGCTCGCCGCTCAAGAACAGCAGGTCGCTGGCCTCGTAGCCGGTGTCGTCGAATGCGGAGGCGCGGACGTAATCGTGTCCGGCCAGGCGCGTGTTCGGGATGTCGATCGCGTACGGCGGACGCGTCCACTCGATGAGCTTCTGATCGCCCGCGTAGAGGATGACGTTCTTGACGGTCGTGCCTTTGGGATTCTGCAGGCTGAGCTTGAAGTGCGAGACACCGTCGGGCGTGATGGTGCGCGTGATCTTCAGCTCCATCGGCGTGTCGCGCTCGTTGACCACGAACGCGTCCGCATCGACGTAGCGGCCCTGCCCGTCGTAGCCGACCGCACGCACTTCGACGCGCTTCGGCAGCGTGCCGAGATCGAGCTCCGCGTTGTATGGCGGCGTGTTGCGCGCCAGCACTTTCTTTCCTTCGACCCAGAACTCGACGCGCTTCACCGGCGGCAGGACGTCCACCTCGACGACGAAGAGATTCAGCGCGACGTCGCGGCGCGGCGGGCGGATCTTCACCGCGCCGACCATCTCCGGCAGCACTCCCTCGGCCACGATCGCCTCGGCGCCATCATCCGCGCCGGCGACGTACGGAGTGTTCGTCTTCGCAATCGTGAACTTCTCCGCGACCTTGGCCACGATCACCGGCATCCCTTCTTCGACCGGCATCACCAGGCGCACTTCGACCTCGGCCTCACCTTCGGCGAACGTCTGCACGGTGGCGATCGAGTTGCTGTTCGGCTTCACGGCGTAGCGGAAATTGCGGACCACCTGTCCGCCGTGAAGCAGCGATCCCTGCAGGAAGAGTCCCGTCTCCGGCGGCACCTCCGGCGGCTCGGCGAAGCGGAAGGTGATGCGCGCGGCCACGCCCGCGTCGGTGTCACCGAGCGGCTCGAGCGAGATCGTGATCGGCTTCGCCGCCTCCTGAGCAACCGCAACGGAGGCGAGCGCTACGAGTGCGGCGGTGAGGAGCTTGCGCATGGTTTGGCCCAACAGCATACGTGGCCGGCTTTTTCCCTCCGGTAGCAAAACGCGAAACGCTCCCTCGCGTATAAGCGTTCACGCATGCGGGTTCGTCCGTTCGGTCAGGCGCTGGTGGTCGGGATGGGGATCGGGGCTCTCTTCTCGAGCTTCTACGCCGTCGCGCGTCCGGACCGTGCCGCGCAGATCCTCAGCGCCGGCGCGATGACCGGCGCCTTCATCTCCGTCGCCATTCACGTTCTCGAGCATCTCCTCGCCCGCGCCGTCGACCGGCTGCCGATGCGCCGGCGCATCGCCGTCAAGGCGCTGCTCTACCTCTTCGGCAGCATCGCCGGCTGGCTGACCGGGATGCTGCTCGCATCGCGGCTGTTCGGGTTCGGCATCTCCGTCGACAATCTGCTGCGCACGAACTTCGTGTTCACGATGGGCGCGAGCGGCACCGTCGCGGTGGTGGTCGGGCTGTCGTTTTACGCGTTCGAGCTCTTGCGCCAGCGGCTGGCAGCGACGATCGAACAACTGAAGGAACGCGAGTGGGCGGAGAAGGAGTTGCAGCTCGCGCGTTCGATCCAGTCGCGGCTGCTGCCGCCCGCATGCATCGCCGGCGAAGGCTTCACGATCGCCGCGCGCAACATTCCGGCGAGCTTCGTGGCGGGCGATTTCTACGACGTGGTGCGGCTCGATGACGGCACGGTCGTGATCGTCGCCGCCGACGTCGCGGGCAAGGGCGTGGGCGCGAGCCTGATCATGGCCTCGGTGAAAGCGGTGCTGCCGTTCGTGGCCCGCGAAGGGGCACAGCGCGCGATGTCGATGCTGAACGAGAAGCTGGTCGCGGAGCTCGGCCGCCGCGAGTTCGTCGCGCTGGCATACGCGCGGTTTCAACCATCCGATGGCTCGCTCGAACTGCTCAATGCGGGATTTCCCGATCCGTACCTCGTCTCCGCCGGCGGCGTCCGCGCGCTCGTCGCGACCGGCGAGCGTTTGCCGCTGGGCATCCGACGCGACGTCACGTACGAACCGCTGCGCGCGACGCTCGGAACGGGCGAGCGTCTCGTGTTCGTCTCCGATGGAATCCCCGAGGCGCCGCTGCACGGCGAGCCGCTCGGGTACGAACGGATCGCGTCGATTCTCGGTGCGCTCGGCGGCAACGTGCACGGTGAGGCGTGGCTGGAGCGATTTCTCGATGAGGTGCGCGGCGCGGTCGATCACGGGATCGCGGATGACTGGACGGCGGTGGTGCTGGAGCGCGCGTGACGCTACATCTTCGCGGCCTTGTTGTCGGTCGGACCGATGACCTTGCCGTCGCCCTTCATCTCCTCCGGATAGCCGGTCGGCGTGGTGGTCATCCCTCCGTCGCTGCGCCAGAGCGGCCCGACGCCGCCACCCATCTGGCGGCGCCAGCGACTCCACACCGCCACGAGCACGACCACTGCAACGAAGACTGCGATCAGGGCGATGAAGAGTCCGTTCATGTCCGGATGCGGATCATTACCCGTGCCAGCGGGCTTAGAATCTGGCCTCACTCATGACCTCTCTGCGTTATCGGGCGGTGTTATTCGACCTCGACGGCACGCTCGTCGATTCGTACAACGCGCTCACGGAAGCGGTCAATCACGCGCGCCGGACGCACGGGCTGCACGAGCTCAGCCCGACGCGCATCCGCGAACTGGTGGGCGAAGGAATCGAGCGCCTGCTGCAGCGGGCGTTCGAGCGCACCGAGCTGCCGCGGAGCATCGTGCAGGCGTTCGAAGCGCGTTATGACGACATCTGCTGCGCCGAATCGCGCGTGCTCGCGGACGTCGACGTCACGCTGCACGAACTGCACGAGCTCGGCGTGGCGATGGCGGTGTGCACGAACAAGCCGACCGTGTTCTCGAAGAAGATCCTCGATTTTCTCGGGCTCTCGCGCTACTTCCGCGCCATCGTCGGACCGGACATCGCCGGCGCGCGCAAGCCGGAAGCGCGGCATCTCGCCGTCACGCTCGAATCGGTGGCGTGCTCGCGCGAGGAAGCGCTCTTCGTCGGCGACATGCCGCTCGACGTCCGCGCCGCGCGCAACAGCGGCATCGACGTCGCGGTCGTGGCCACCGGCTCCTCGACGCGCGAACAGCTCACCGCATCCGGTCCCGATCATTTCCTGGAGCGTTTCTCGGACCTGATCAAACTGGTGCGGCGGGAAGCCGCGTGATGCGCGCGAAGTACCGTTTCATCTTCTTCGACGTCGACTCCACGATCGTGACGATCGAAGGGATCGACGTGCTCGCGAACGGCAATCCGGAGATCGTCCGCCTCACCGACGCGGCCATGAACGGCGAGGTGCCGCTCGACGAGGTGTACGCGCGGCGGCTGGAGATCATCCGCCCGTCGCGTGCGGACGTCGAAGCGCTGGGCCGGCGTTACGTCGAGTCGCTCGTCCCCGGCGCTTCCGAAACGATCGCCACGCTGCAGCGCGCGGGCGCGGACGTGCATCTCGTGACCGCCGGAATCGCACAGGCGATTGCGCCGCTCGCGGCAAAGCTCGGCATCGCGGCGCGCGCCGTGCACGCGGTCTCGTTGCAATTCGATGAGAACGGCAACTATCGCGACTTCGACCGGCGCTCGCTGCTCACGCGCAACGGCGGCAAGGAGCTGGTCGTGCACGCCGTCCTGGCGCGCGCGAAAGGGCGCTCCGCGTTCATTGGCGACGGCGTCAGCGATCTGGAGACGAAGCCGGTGGTGAGCCTCTTCATCGGATTCGGAGGAGTTCACACGCGTGCGCGGGTGATGGAGAATGCCGAGGTGTACGTGCACGAGCCGTCGCTGGCGGCGGTGCTGCCGTACCTGTTGGAAGAGGAGTTCCTCGGTTCCTCGGAGTTCCTCGGTTGCTCGGAGGAGGATGCCGCGAGCCACTCCGAGGAACTCCGAGGAACTCCGAGGAACCCGAGGAACTCGCACTGATGACTGCCAAGTACTTCGTCCCCGGCCCGACCTGGGTTCGTCCCGAGATTTTGCGGGAGATGACGCGGCCGATGATCGGCCACCGCAGCAACGAGTTCAAAGAGCTGTTCCGCGCCATCAATGCAGACCTGAAATCGCTCTTCATGACCGCGCAGACGACGTTCGTCGTCACCGCGTCGGGCACCGGCGTGATGCAGGCCGCGCTCGAAAACTGCGTCGCGCGGCGCGTGCTGGTGACGACCTGCGGCGCGTTTTCCGAGCGCTGGTACAACATCGGCGAATCGCTCGGCTACGAAGTGGACCGCCAGGACACGGAGTGGGGCCAGGCCGTCGATCCCGATGCGCTGGCCGATCATCTCGCGCGGCATCAGCGCGCGCACTACGACGCCGTGACGATCACGCACAACGAGACCTCCACCGGCGTCACCAACGACGTCGCCGCGCTGGTGCAGGTGGTGCGCGAAGAAGCGCCCGACGCGCTCGTGCTCGTCGACACCGTCTCCTCCCTCGGCGGCATTCCGGTGGAGTTCGACTCCTGGGGCGCAGACGTCTGCCTGGCCAGCGTGCAGAAGGCGATCGCACTGCCGCCCGGCATCACCGTCGTGGCCGTATCGGACAAGTCGCTCGCGTGCGCGAAGAAGCATCCGTATCGCGGGACGTACTTCGACTTTCTCGCCTACAAAAAGTACGCGGACGACGACAGCGTGCCGTCGACGCCGTCCATCCCGCATTTCTACGCGCTGGCCGCGCAGCTCGAGCACATCATCCGCGGCGAAGGACTGGCGGCGCGCTTCGAGCGCCACCGCCGCATGCGCGAGATCACGCATCAGCGCACCGCGCGCTACGCCAAGCTCGCCGCCGATCCAGAACACGCATCCGCGACGATCAGCGCGCTCACGCCGATCATCCCCGCCGCGACCATTCGCGCGGAGATGAAAAAGCGCGGGTACACGCTGGGCGGCGGATACGGGCAGTGGGCGGACACGACGTTCCGCATCGGCCACATGGGCGACATCTCGATCGCGGATCTCGAGGCCATGCTCGACGCGCTCGATGAAGTGACGCGCGGCTGACCGATATGGACAGCGGCAGGCAGAAGGTCCTCGTCACCGACACCATCGCCCCCTCCGGCCTGGCGATCCTCGAAGCCGCGGACGACATCGAGCTCGATTACCGTCCGGGATTGAAAGATCAGGCGCTGCTGGACGCCGTGGCGCAGACGGATGCGCTGATCACGCGCAGCGGCACCGCGGTCACGCCGGAACTGGTGAACGCGGGCACGCGGCTGCGCATCGTGGGGCGCGCGGGCGTCGGTCTCGACAACGTCGATGTCGACGCGTGTACCGCGCGCGGCATCCTGGTCATCAACGCGCCGACCGCGAACATCATGTCGGCCACCGAGCACACCATGGCCATGCTGCTGGCGCTGTGCCGCAACATCCCCGAGGCGCATGCGAGCGTGAAACGCGGCGAGTGGACGCGGTCGAAGTTCCTCGGCACGGAGCTGGACGGCAAGACCCTCGGCGTGATCGGGCTGGGCCGGATCGGCACGCGCGTCACCACGCGCGCCCGCGGCTTCGGCATGCGCGTGATCGCGTACGACCCGTACATCGCCGACTCCGTCTACGAGAAAGTCGGCGCGGCAAAAGTGACGCTGAACCAGCTGCTCGAGCAGGCGGACGTCATCACCGTGCACACGCCGATGACGGACGAGACGCGCTCGCTGATCGGCGCGGAAGAGCTGGCGAAGACGAAAGACGGCGTGATCGCGCTGAACATCGCGCGCGGCGGGATTTACGAAGAGCAGGCGCTCGCGGATGCGCTGAACAGCGGCAAGGTCGCCGGCGCGGCCATCGACGTTTACGTCGACGAACCGCCGCCGCCCGATCATCCGCTGCTGAATGCGAAGAACGTCATCCTCTCGCCGCACATCGGTGCGAACACGATCGAGGCGCAGGATCGCGTGGCCGTGCAGACCGCGGAGATGGTGGTCGAGGCGTTACGCGGCTCGATCTTCGTGTCGGCGGTGAACCTGCCATTCGAAGGATTGTCGGACGCCGACGCCGCACCGCTGATCAAGCTCGCGGAGAAGCTCGGCGTGCTGGCCGCGCAGATCATCAACGGTCCGGTCACGCGCGCGGAGATCGAGCTGTGGGGCGTCGAAGAGCGGCTGATGAAGATCCTGTCGGTGGCATCGCTGAAAGGCGTGCTCGCGCCGCATCTCGCCGAGTCGGTGAACTTCGTGAACGCCGAACAGATCGCGCAGACGCGCGGCATCGCCATCAGCTCGACCATGCATCCCACTCCGCGCGACTACGCGAACCTGCTCACGTTCCGCGCGTCCTCGCCGACCGAGGAGACCTGCGTCTCCGGCACGGTCTTCCACGAGAAAAATCAGCGCATCGTGTCGGTCAACAACTTCCGCGTGGAGTTCAAACCGGAAGGACACATCCTCTACATCCTCAACCGCGACGTCCCCGGCGTGGTCGGCCGCGTCGGCACGACCCTCGGCGACCACGAAGTGAACATCGCCGAATACAACCTCGCCCGCAGCTCGAGCGGCGGCACGGCCATGGCCATCATCACCATCGACTCGCCGCTGAACGACGACGCCCTGACCGCGCTGCGGGTCATGCCCGCGATCAAGGAAGTGCGGCAGCTGCGGGTGTAATTGACATCAGCGGCGGATGATGCTGCGCAGGTCCACCGCATCCAGCAATGTGCCTTCGGGAGTGGTCATGCTGGCCGCGCCGTTCATGACGGCGATGGCGTGGCCATCCTCATCGAGCACGGCGCCGCCCATGGCCGCCTCCGGATCCAACGGCTTCTCGGTCCTCAGAAAATAGGTGGCGCGTTTGCCGTCGCGCGATTGATCGGCGCTGACGATTCGGCCGGGCGTGATGGTCTGCGTGCACGTTGGCCCGGTCCACGTGCACGAGACGACGAAGATGCGCCCGGTGACATTCTCCGGTGGCGCGTCCGGCGCATCCGGCTTCAGCACGTGCACGGGCATCTTTCCTTTGAATGGCGCAAGCACGAGTGCCAGGCCGCGCTGATGGTCGGGAGCGTCGCGCGTGTCGATCGATTGCACGGTGAACACGCGCTTCGGCGTTGCCGGCGCCGCCATCTTCCATGAGGTCAGCCGCTCGCGGACGAGCTGCGTGAGGTTGTCCGGCGACGTCTCCGGACGAAAATCGCGGACGGCGCTGACCGCGACCACGCCGGACGGCGTTTCGACGAGGAACGACGCCGACGGCGGCTGTGCGGCGCCGTCGATCACCACCTCGTTCTGCATCAACATCTGCGGCCACTGCGCGATCGGGGGCGCGGCGGGAGGCGCGGTCTTCAGCTTCGGTGCGGCCGCAACGGGCGTCGCCGGTTTGGGTGCATTGTCGATGAACGTTTCGGCGGGCGTGCCGAGTGCCCATTCGCGCGTTTCGTTGTAAGCCGCACGCGACCACATCGTCGCGGCGCCGTTGTACCAGTCGAGTTCTTTGCGCTGGAACATCTCGCGGGCGGTGGCGCGATCGTTCGTCCACCGCGCCATGAGCGCGAAGCGGTGGTAGCTGGGAATCCATTGCGGCGCGATGCGGATCAGATCGCGCATCCCCTGGCGCGCCCGCGACCATTCCAGGCCGAGCGTGCCGGCTTTCTCGCCCATCAGGAAATAGGCTTGATAGGTGAGCCACGCGTACATCCCGTCGCCCATGGCCGTTCGCGTGAGCGCGGCCGCCTCTTCCACGAACGGGCGGAACTCGGCGACACGATTGCCCCACTGCGGCGACAGTGCGAGTGCCGCGAAGGCGAACGCTTCCGGATTGTGCGTGTGCTTGGCGGCTCGTCGCGCGACTTGAACGGGATCGCGTCCCTGCAGGTGCGCGAGCTGCACCGACAAAGCCCAGTAATGCGGATCCGCCTCAGCGCCCTGCAACGCCATGAGGGTCCGGTCGGCTTCGTCGAGAAGCGTCTGGTACACCGCACCGTCCTGCGTCGTGACTGTATCGGCGTAGCCGCCGCCCCTGCGCCGCCACGCCGCGCTCGTCAGCGTCTGCGCGAGCGCAATCTTGGGCGTGATGGATTGCGGCCGCGCCGCGATCCATTCGCGCAGCGTCGCCAGCACCGTGGCCTCGTCCATGGCGTTGGCCCAGTTCAGCATGGCGTAGAACACGCTCGTATCCCAATGCAGCGGATCGGCGGACCATGGCTTCGCCCGCAACTCGTTCGCGATGCTTTCCAGCCTGGTGAAGTCTTTCGCGCGAAGCAGCGGTTCCCAGTCGCGCTCCTGCTGCCTCCGGACCGCAAAACGGTCGAACGTCGATGCAGAACTCACCGCCGCCACAGGTGCGACCGGCGCGCACGCGATGGGCGAAGCGATCAGTACGGCCGGCGTGACCTTCGTCTCCCACGGTCGTTTCTCGACCGTCAGCGGTGCAACGTCCAATGCCATTCGTTCCGCGGGAGACGAGGCATCCGCGAACGGAATGCTGGACGCGGAAAACCAGGGACAGCCAGTCGTTCCATCGGCGTCGATGCGGATCAGGTAGGTGAGCGGATCCATGGTTGGACCGCCGAAGATCGCCGGTGTGTAGAACAACCCGCCGGAAACCGGCGCGAGATCGCCGCTGCGGGGCACGCCCGCGCTCAGCGACTCGCCGTTGCCGGCGGTGAACGCCTGCTGCCATAGTTGCGTTCCATCGCCGCGGAACGAGACGAGCACGGCGCGTTTCTCCGTCAGCGCCGATACCGCGAACGCGTCTTTGGCGATCGCGACGAGCGTGCTCGCGTGAACGCGGTCGAGTCTCAGCGTGCGCTGCCACCTCGCCGAGCCGTCGGCCGCCACGCGGGCGATCAGCAGATGCGATCCGGCCGCAATCAGATCGCCGTCCGCGGTTTCGACGACGGTACGGAAGCCGCCGGATGTATTCGGGTAGACCTGGTGCCAGGCCAGTTCCCCTTTTGCGGTGAGCTTCACCAGCCACGGCTTCTCGCGGCTGGACCCGGCGCAGACGATCCCTCCGTCGCGCGTTTGCACGATGGCGTTCACAAGGTCGTAGCCCGACGCATCGAGCTTTCTCGCCCACTCGACGCCTCCGGCGGCGGCGGTCCGCAATACGAAGGCCGCGTTGCCTGCCATTCCGGCGACGATCAACCCGCCGTCCGTGGTCGAGATCGCCGCAACCGGCTGGAACGACGTCACCTCGGCGGGAACCAGCCGCGCCGTCCAGAGGACGCCGAGATCGCGATCGAGTTTCAGAAGCTCGAGCTCCGGTTCGCCGCCGCTCAGGCTCGCGCCGCCTGCATAGAAAGAACCCGCGCTACCGCGAGCGAGGAATGTCGCTTGATGTTCGAGCTCACGCGATGCGACGACGTTGCCGCTCGAATCGGTCGTGAACAGGACGCCCGGCGATCCGCTCGTCAACACCGCGGCGCCGCCGTCAGCGACCGGCACCAGCGCCTTGGTGTGCGCCTTCATCGGTCCATACACGCGCACCCATCCGGCGCCGGCCGGTGCGGCAACGGCGGACAACATGAGTACTGCCACAACGCTTCTGATCATCGAGATATCCCCTGGCGCGCGGCATTCTACGAGGCGAGGGGCGTCATCGTGCAGTTCGACGTCACGGGGTTCGGTGATCCTGCGGCCACGGCTACAATGAACCGTCAATGCATTACCGCAAACTGGGGAAGACCGGGCTCACGGTCAGCGAGATCGGCTTCGGGGCGTGGGCGATCGGCGGGCCTGCGGGCGCGGCGGGAACGCCGCTGGGCTGGGGAAAGACGAGCGATGACGAGTCGCTCGGTGCGATCCGGCGCGCGCGCGAGCTGGGGGTCACGTTCTTCGACACGGCGGACTCGTATGGCTTCGGGCGCAGCGAGTCGCTGCTAGGTATCGTGCTGTCGCGGACGCGCAAAGACGTCGTCATCGCCACGAAGGTCGGCGTCGTGCGCGATGCGGACGGGCGGCTGCGCAAGGATTTCTCGCGCAATCACATCCAGCTCGCGGTCGATGGATCGCTGAAACGGCTGCGCACCGATTACATCGATCTCTATCAACTCCACAATCCGACGCTCGACGAGTTGCGCCGCGATGACATTCACGAGGCGATGGATCGTCTGCAGGACGCCGGCAAGATCCGCTTCTGGGGCGTGTCGGTGACGACGCCCGAAGAAGGCATTGAGGTGATCCGCAACGGCTGGGGCTATGCGCTGCAGGTCCTGTACAACGCGCTCAACCAGGCGCCCGATCAGGAGCTCTTTCCGCTGGCGAAGGAGAAAGGCTACGGAGTCATCGCGCGCGTGCCGCTCGCGTCGGGACTGCTCAGCGGCAAGTACCGGCACGACACCACGTTCGCCACCGACGACGTGCGCCAGAATTTCCTCACGCCGAAGCGCCTCGAGGAAGTGATGCCCCGCGTCGACGAAGTGAAGTCGATCATCGGCGGCACCGCGCGTGCGCTCGCCGAAGGAGCGCTGCGGTTCGTGCTCGCGAACGATGCGGTCTCGACCACGATCCCCGGCATGCGCAACGTGCGTCAGGTGGAGATGAACGTGGCCGCGGACGAGGTGCGCATCCCGCGGGAAGTGGTCGAGAAGCTGAAGGCGCGGCTGGGGGACTACAACTTCTACCAGCGGCACGGCATCAAGATTTAGAAGAGCACGTCCGCAGGGATGACGCGCCGTTCCTGAAGTGTTCTCAGTCTGTTATGCCCGATCGCACCATTTCCATTCGCGGCGCGCGCACGCACAACCTCAAGAACGTCTCGGTCGACATCCCGCAGCGGCAGCTGACGGTGGTCACCGGGCCGTCGGGGTCGGGCAAGTCGTCGCTGGCGTTCAACACCCTGTATGCCGAGGGGCAGCGGCGCTTCGTCGAATCGATGTCGACCTACGTGCGGCAGTTCCTGGAGCGCATCGACCGGCCTGACGTCGACGCCATCGACGGCATCCTGCCGGCCATCGCCATCGAACAGAAGAACTCGGTGAAGAACGCGCGCTCGACCGTAGCGACCGCGACCGAGCTCGCCGATCACTTCCGCCTGTTCATGACCTACTGCGGTGAGACGCGCTGCCCTGATTGCAACGTGATCGTGCGCAAGGAGAACCCGGAGACCATCACCGACGCGATTCTGGAATCGCTCGGCGGCAAACGCGCGGTCGTGCTCGCTCCGATTTTCTTCGATCCCGATCATCGCGACGTGGTCATCGAGCAGCTCGTGAAGGCGGGCTTCTTCCGCGTCTGGATCAACGGCGAAGTGCGCGATCTCAACGACCTGGACACGAAGACGTTCACGTCATTCGAGCTGGTGATCACGCGCCTGCGCATCGACGCCGAGCGCCGCACGCAGATCACCGAAGCCATCGAGCAGGCGTTCGAGCTTTCGAAGGGCAACGTGAACGTGCTCGAAGAGAACGAAGGCGTATGGCTCAGCCACCGCTTCACGTCGCACTTCGCGTGCAACAAATGCGGGACGGAGTTCGTCGAGCCGACGCCGCACCTGTTCTCGTTCAACTCGCCCCTCGGCGCCTGCGCGAACTGCCAGGGCTACGGCCGCATCATCGGCATCGACATGGAGAAGGTGATCCCGAACCGCGACCTGCGCCTCGACGAGATGCCGGTGGCGCCGTGGAACTCCGCGGGTTACGAGGACTGCTACGACGATCTGCGCAAGGCCGCGGCGAAGTACGGACTGCGGCTCGACGTCCCGATCAAAGACTTGACGAAGGCCGAGTACGACCTGCTCTACAACGGCCGCAGCAAGTGGTACGGCATCAAGGGCTTCTTCGAGTGGCTGGAGACGAAGAAGTACAAGATCCACGTGCGCGTGAAGCTGGCCAAGTACCGCAGCTACGAGCCATGCCCGGAGTGCCATGGATCGCGGCTGAAACACGTCGTCAGTCACGTGAAGTTTCGCGGACTGACGATCGGCGAGCTGTTCGCGATGGACGTGAAGACCGCGCGCCGCTTCTGGGAGTTCATGGCCATGTCGAAGCAGGAAGAGGCCATGGCCGGCCACCTGCGCCGCGAGATCGTGAATCGCCTGGTCTACCTCGACGAGGTGGGGCTGTCGTATCTGACGCTCGACCGGCAGACGCGCACGCTTTCCGGCGGCGAATCGCAGCGCATCAATCTGGCCGCGGCGCTGGGGAGCTCGCTGACCGAGACGATGTACGTGATCGACGAGCCGACCGTCGGCCTGCACGCGCGCGACAGCGAACGGTTGCTGGCGGTGCTGGAGCGTTTGCGCAACGCGGGCAACACGGTGATCGTGGTGGAGCACGATCCGACCATCATCGCGGGAGCGGACTATCACGTGGAGATGGGGCCGGGGGCGACGAGGTTGCAGGTGACGTTGCGGGAAGCCAGT
>CAMPKJ010000087.1 GCA_946887105.1 uncultured Acidobacteriota bacterium
CGACGCACGTCGGCGCGCCTCGCCGCGAGACGTCGGCGATCATGGTCCGCGAGCCGCTGAAGGAATCGCGGCTGGCGCGCACTCGACCGAAGCGATCGGTGACCATCGAGTATCCGCTGCTGGTCGCGCGCACGATCGACAGTCCCTGCTCCACGGCCCGGAAGCGCGCCATCGACGCGTGCATCGGCGCGATCTCGCGCCAGTCGTCGGCCGGGATGAGCAGGACGTCGGCCCCGGCGGCCTGGCGGACGAGCCGCGGAAAGTCGGCGTCGTAGCAGATCACCGTCGCCACGCGTCCGAACGGCGTCGTTGCGACCGGCACGCGGCCTGCGCCAGGCACGCACGCCTCCATCCCCGGCACGGGATGGTTTTTCTGATACGTCCAAACGCGATGGCCGGACGCGTCGACGAGCACGTTCTTGTTCTCGAACGTCGCGCTGCCGCGCCGGTCCAGCGCGAGGTACGACAGCTCGATCCACGCATCTGAGTTTTGCGCGACGCCTGCCGCGCGTGCGAGGAGCGCCGGTTCGTCCAGCGTCTCCACGATGCCCGCGCCTTCCGACCAGATCACCAGCCGCGCGCCTTGCCGCGCCGCTGTCCCGGTTGCGGCGAGCAACTCGGCGTTGATGATCGCCGCGCGCGAGCGGAACGCCTCCCATTGCGCGGCCGGCAACCGTGTGCGGCGGCGGACGCTCGACAGCGCAGCGTGCACGGCCTGATTGGCGGCATCTCCGCGTACCGTGTACGTCGGGATGCGCGGCGTGATCGCGGCGACGCGCACGACGTCGCTCGCCGCCGGCGTCTGTAATCGCAGCGCGCCGAACGCCAGCGCCGCCGCGGCGACGATCGCGTAGAGCAGCATTACCCGCGGCTGCCGTGAATGGACGACGGTCGCTAACCAGAGCAGCAGAAACGTGATCCCGGTCAGTCCGGTGATCGAGACGAGCTGCATCAGCGGAAGGACGGCGGCCTGCGAGTACGCATACGAGCCCCACGAGCCGAACGGACTGGCGAGCGAATTCAGCAACTCGATCGCCACCGCGGCCGACGGCAGGACGAGCGTTCCAGCCGCGGCTCCCAACCGCGGCGCGAGCCAGCGATCGAGGAGGTAGGGCACCAGCGTGACGCCGCCGAGGAGGATCGAAGCGAACGCGGAGGCAACGCCGGGGAGCGGGAAAACGCCGCGCCACCAGACGAAGTTCGCGACGCTCAGCATCGCCAGACCGCCGAGCCACGCCGCGCGCAACGACCGCGTCCTCACGTAACGCACCAGGAGAACCGGTGCGATCCACGCGATCGCGGCGACGGCCCACCGCCCCTGCGCAAACAGGAGCAGCGCGGTGGTGATCAGAACGAACGCCGCATTGCGAAGGGTCATGCGCTCGCTCTACGCGCCGCAGCGCCGCGCGGATTGGTCGTTCGCGTTGAGCGCGTGACGCCACCAACTCATCGCCATCGTGTCTTCTCACCGTCGATGGGTTTCTATCTTCGCAAGAGCGTCTCGGTCGGTCCCTTTCGATTCAATCTCTCGGGATCCGGCGTCGGCGTGTCCGCCGGCATCCCCGGATTCCGCATCGGCTCCGGTCCACGCGGCAACTACGTCCATCTCGGGCGCGGTGGCCTGTACTACCGCCAGGCGCTTCCGTCATCGGATCGCGCGCCGCGCGCGGTGACGCTCGTCCCGTCCGGAACGCACGCTCCGCTCGAAGAAGTGGAGTCCGCGAGCGCCGCGCAGATCGTCGACTCGTCCTCGGAACAACTCCTCGCGGAGATCCGCGAAAAACGGCAGAAGATGCGCATCACACCGTTCGCGGTCGTTGCATCGCTGGTGCTGCTCTTCTTCGTCGCAAGCAGGTCCCAGCCGGGCTGGCTGCTGCTGTGTTGTGCGATGGCCGGAGTGCTCGCGATCGCACTCGCGCGTCATCGCGACCGCATCGAGAAGACGGTCGTGATTCTTTACGACTTCGAACCTGCAGTCGAGTTGGCATTTCGCCGCTTCGTCGAATGGGGACAGGCCGTCGCATCGAGCCACCGGGCATGGCACGTGGCCGCGTCCGGCCATGTCTACGACCGGAAGTACCACGCCGGTGCGAGCCAGCTCGTGCAACGCCACGTGACCACCTTGCGCACGTCGCCGCCGCCGTATGTCCAGACGAATGTTCCGGTGCTGGCCCTCGGCGCCGGCAGACAGACCTTGTACTTTCTGCCCGATCGCCTTCTGGTGTACGACGGCGCGGGCATCGGTGCGATCGCCTATGGCACGCTCGATCTTTCCGTCACGTCCCAGCGCTTCATCGAAGAAGGCGGTGCGCCGTCAGACGCGACGGTGGTCGGGCACACCTGGCGCTACGTCAACAGGAACGGCGGCCCCGATCGCCGCTTCAACAACAATCCGCAATTGCCGGTCTGCCTCTATGACGAGTTGCACGTGCGAACCGCGTCGGGCCTGAACGAGATCTTCCAACTGTCGAAAGCCGGTGTGGGCCAGGGCTTTGCGTCCGCCGTGCAGTTCCTCGCGGCGCACGTCACACCAGGCGATGCTCCGTCACCGTCGTTGTGAATGTCCGGCCGCCGACGTCGAGATACAGCTCGCGCTCGGTGATCGACAGCGCGACGTCGACACGCCGGTCGATCGCCTCCGCTACTGCACTCACGAACGCCGGCTCGAACGCGTAGATGGCGATCTCCGGCGCGCGATGAATCCTCTTGCCCGCCAGCTCGCCCAGGATGATGCGGATCGGGCGATGCGTGTAGACCGCGGTGCGCTCCGCGAGCTTGCTGCCGCGATGCAGGCGATCCGCATCCGGCGCGCCGACTTCGATCCAGCCCGTGACGCGTCCGGTGAGATCGCGAATGAGCACCGCCGGCTCGTCGCCTGCCGCCACCCCTTCCGTGAACGCGATCCCTTCCGTGTACTCGAGGCAATACGCGAAGAACCGCATCAGCATGTACTCGACGGTCTCGGATGGCTGCCGCGCCATCCGCAGCTCGAGCGTTTCGTACACCCCGCGATCGATGTCCGAGAGCTGGGTGGAAAAGTTGTAGATCGTCGCCGTGAGTGCCATCCGGTCGCGCAGGATACGCGTTCGGCCGGACGAAGGTTGCCTGCGCTGGCCGCGCAGGAATGCAGTGGAGCGCCGATCGGCGCTCCACTGCGGGAACACATTAGTTCTTGCCCGAATACAACTTGAGCACGAACGCCGCGCCGATCGCGCCGCCGCCGCCAACCGGGCCGCCCGACCACCACACGTCGACGTTGTAGTCGCCCGGGGGGACGTCGCCTTTCTCGAATCCGACGCGCTGGAAGAAGTTGGATCCGAACGTATCGACGTCACGCTCGGCTTCGATCGCAACGGCGGGACCGTAGAGACCGTAGGGCGTTTCGTAGTGTCCGTACATGTGTTGCGGAGGGCCTCCGGTGGCGAGCGACGTGAGCGTGACCTGGAACATCGCGATCGGCGAGACGCCGCCGTATGTCTGCGCGCTGCCCACGATGGCGCTGAGGTGTGCGTTCAGGCAGGTGCGCTCGGCCAGAGTCACTTTCGTCGAGAGGACCGGCGTCCGGTCGAAACGCTTGCCGTCGCCGCCGCCGGTGGCGCTGCTGAAGTTGAATGATGTGCTCTTCACCCCTTCGAAGCCGACGTCCGTCACGAACGTGAGGGGTCCGCGGCATTCGGCGGGGATGGTGGGGTCGTGCTGCGCGGCCGCGGCGCTCTTGTCGAGAAATCCTCGCTGTTCCTGCCCGGCGGCGAGCGAGGCCGCGCCCAGCGCGACGATCAGCACAACGAGATGAAGCATTCCGAGAACACGTCCGTTGCGGTTCATTGAGAGAGTCTCCTGGATCTCCAGACGCTCCTGTGGCACCGCTGCATTCGCGTCTGATGAATGCCAGGCGGCGGCCCGGTTGGGCGTTTCGAACGACGTCGTTGGAGATGTAGTGACGGATCGGCTGAAAACGTTTCATCCGTAGGGATGGGGAGGAGGATGAGAAGGCCGGCACCCCTCATCCGGCCTTCGGCCACCTTCTCCCCTCGCGTGGCGAGGGGTGAAGGCCAGGGGGAAAGTTCGGTTACCATCGCCGCCGAGGTCTTCCCATGCACAAATCCATCTTTGCGGCAGCGATGCTTCTCTGCGCGAGCTGGCTCTCCGCGCAGACCACCACGTCACTCACCGGCACCGTCACCGCGCACGATCAGGCGCTGCCTGGCGTCACGGTCACGATCGCCTCGCCGGCGTTGCAGGGGACGCGCAGCACGGTCACGGGTGACGCGGGCGCGTATCTGTTTCCCGCGTTGCCGCCGGGCGCATATCGCGTGACGTTCACGCTCGAGCAGATGACCACCGTGCATGTCGACACGACGCTGCGGTTGTCGCAGCCGGCGCGTATCGACGCGGTCATGCAGATCGCGGACATCGAAACGATCTTCGTCGTCGCTCCTGCCGTGTCGGTGCTCGAGACGGCGCAGGTGTCGACGAACCTGCCGCTCGCGTTCATGGAGCGAATGCCGGTGCAGCGCAATCAACTCGCCACCGCGCAGTTCGCGCCGGGCGTCACCGCAAACGCGGTCTCGAACGGCCAGCTGCAGATCTCCGGCGGGCCGGGATACGACAACCTCGTGCTCCTGAACGGCGTGGTGGTCACGGAAAACACGCGCGGGCAGATGCGGCCGATGTACGTCGAGGATGCCATCCAGGAGACGACCGTGATCACCGGCGCGATCTCCGCCGAATACGGGCGCTTCAGCGGCGGCGTGGTCAGCACGATCACGAAGTCGGGTGGCAACGAGCTGGCCGCGTCGTTGCGCGATTCGCTGAGCAGTCCGCGCTGGTCGGCGCAGACGCCCGCGGGCGAAGTGCGCGAAAGCTCGCTCAGCCACGTCTGGGAAGGCACGCTCGGCGGCTTCCTGCTGCGCGACCGGCTCTGGTTCTTCACCGCCGCCCGCTGGGCGAAGAACGACACCGCGCGGCAGACCATCGCGCCGCAGGGCGGTTCCGCGATCAGCTACACCGAAGGCAACGATCAGAAACGCTACGAAGGAAAGCTGACCGCGCAGCTCGCGCCGTCGCACAATCTCACCGCCTCGTATTTTGCGATCGACACGCAGGGCGAGAACGTCCGCTTCAACAACAACGTCTACGACCAGGCCAGCCTGACCACGCGCGACGATCCGGAGTCGCTGATCGGCGTGCGTTACGAAGGGATGATCGCCGCGAACGTGATGGCCGAGGGGCAGTACTCGGGGCGACGGTTCTCGGATCGGACCGGGGCGTTTGCGACGGACATCGTCGGCGGCACCGTGCTACTCGACCGCTCGAACAACAGCACGCGCTTCAACGCGCCGACGCTGTGCGGAGTGTGCGACGTCGAGCGCCGCAACAACGACGACTGGCTGCTGCGCGCACGTGCATTCTTCGACAACACCACCGGCGCCCATGACCTGGCGGTGGGAGTCGATCGTTTCACCGAGCGGCGGTACGCGAACAACCATCAGTCGGGCAGCGACTTCTCGCTCTTCGTGACGCGCGTGCAGGCGCGCGACGGCGTGCTGTATCCCGTCATCACGCCGACGAACGCAACCGGCGGCGGCTCGTTCATCCGCTGGAATCCGATCCTGGCGCCGGCGCGTGAGAACGAGCTGCGCACCGACTCAGCGTTCGTCAACGACGTCTGGACGACCGGCCGCCGCTGGCAGATCTCCGGCGGCCTGCGATGGGATCGCAATCACGCCGTCGACGCGGACGGCGTGGTCAGCTCCGACGACGACAAGCTCTCGCCGCGCCTCTCCGCGCAGTACGACCTCGGCGGTGACGGGCGGCAGCGCGTCAGCGTCTCGTATGCCGAGTACGCGTCGCACATCGCCGACAGCATCGCCTCGTCGAATCAGGCCGCGGGCAACGCGGCGGCGATCGACTTCGCGTACCGCGGTCCGGCGATCAACAACAACGCGCTGACGGTGAGCACCGCCGACGCCATTCGCGCGGTCTTCGAATACTTCAACGGCACGCAGGGCGGCACTGACAATCGCGCGGCGAACAATCTGCGCGCGAACGGCAATCGCTCCATTCCCGGATTCGCGACGTACTTCGACGGCACGCTCGCTTCGCCGTATGTCCGCGAGATCACGCTCGGCTACGGCACCCAGCTCGGCCGAGGCGGTTACGTCCGCGCCGATTTGATCCATCGCGACTGGCGCGATTTCTACGCCGCCAGCGTCACCACGTCGACGCGCCGCACCAACACGCCGCTGGGTATCCCGGTCGATCTGACGCTGCTGCGCAACAGCAACGACGTGCAGCGCGAATATCGCGCCGTGCAGTTGCAGGCGCGCTGGGCGGCGCGCCGTTTCGACACCGGCGCGCATTACACGTATGCGACGCTGCGCGGAAACGACGAAGGCGAGAGCCCGACCAGCGGCGCGGTCGCGAACATCGATCCGGCGCTCTACTATCCCGAGTTCTTCACGTACGAGGCGACGCCCACCGGCTCGCTGCCCGGCGATCAGCGCCACCGGTTGCGCGCCTGGGCCGGATCGACGTTCGACGTCCGGCGCGCGACGCTCACCGCCACGCTGCTGCACAACTTCGATTCCGCGCTGCCGTACTCGATCGCCGGGCCGATCAATCTCACGCGCTACGACGGCGCACCCGCGAATCCCGGCTACGCGGCCATTCCGAATGGTCTCTACTACTTCAGCGGCCGCGGCGCGTTGCGCGCGGACGACATCCACTCCACCGATCTCGCGTTGCGCGCGTCCGTGCGCACCGGCGCGATCGAATGGTTCGCGCAAGGCGATCTGCTGAATGCGTTCAATCGCGACGGCATCGCCGATCCGCAACGCCTCGGCACCACCGTCAGCACCGCCGCGACCTCGGCGGCGTTCCTGCCGTTCGATCCCGCACGCGACACGCCGGTGGAGTGTCCGCGCGGTACGGCGGCCGCGGCGTGCACGGCCATGGGAGCGCATTACCAGCTGGCCGCGAACTTCGGCCAGCCGCTGAACGATCTCGCCTATCAACGGCCGCGCACGGTTCGGCTCTCCCTCGGCTTGCGATTCTAGTGGAGCGTATTCGCTGAATTGGTACCAGATGGCGCCGGGATCGGCGTCGTGCGCGAGGCGCGCCGACACAGGCATAGCGGTGACTATGTCGAGGAGGCGCAACGAAGCTCACGGCGGCGAGACCAGGCCAGGTGGTACCCATTCAGCGAATACGCTCCACTAGTGGTCCGCATCACATCGAAATTCGTCGCGGGTGCTACTCTCACCGCTCAATCAACTGAAGGAGCAGTGCATGCGACGACTCTCTCTCGTCCTGCTTTTCCTGTCCGTGTTCCCGCTGCCGCTTCTCGCCGACGATGAGCGGGATGCCGGAACCAGATTCGCGGTGGCGATCGAGGATGGAGACCTCGACGCGATCGCGTTCATGGTCGAGGAGGAAGGCGCGTCCGTCGACACGCCGATCGATTACGGCGAGCGCGCCATCACTCCGCTGCAGAAGGCAGCATGGGACGGCGACCTGCCGATCGTCGAGTACCTGATCAAAAAAGGCGCAAACGTCAACGCGCGCGCCACGGACACGAAGGAGACGGCGTTGATGAACGCCGTCTCCAATGGCCACACCGAAATCGTCAAGGCGCTGCTCGCGGCGAAGGCGGACGTCACGGTGCAGAACAGCTTCGACTTCAACGCCTTCACCACCGCGGTCGCGGCAGGCAACCAGGAGATCGCGGGACTGCTGCTCGACGCCGGCGCGAAGATCGGTGACGGTGCAGGCGCTCTCACGCCGCTGGCGTTCGCGGTGAGCGGCGGCAACGTGGAGATGATCCGCTTTCTGGTCGGGCGCGGCGCGGACGTGAACCAGGGAGCCAGGAGCGGCGCGCAGACGGCGCTCATCAGCGCCATCTATGGCGCACAGGTCGAATCGGTGAAGACGCTCATCGAACTGAAGGCCGACGTCAACGCGAAGATGAAAGACGGCACCACGCCGCTGAAACTGGCGAAGAAGGGCGATCAGCACGAGATCGTCGCGCTGCTCGAGGCAGCAGGAGCGAAACCATGAGTCGAACTCTCTTTTGGAGTGCGGTGGCCGCAGCCACCGCTTTCCACGTCGCGGCCGCAGCCGCGACCGCCACCGGCAAATTTACCGTCGACAAATCGACCACCCGAACGCTGACGCACGCCTACGCCGTCGACAAGAACGCGCTCGTGAAAATCGTCCTGGCCAGCGGCCCGGTCGAGGAGGCGGAGCTCTTCAGCGACGAGGCGCTCCAGTCCGCGGTCGGCGCGCGAAATCTCAGCGCGCTGGTGATCGAGCTCGACGAAGGTCGCCCCACGTTCTTCTTCGACGCGAAGCTGCCCGCCGGACTGGAAGTGCGGACGGTCACGGCGTTCGAGCCGAAGAAGTCGCCCGACGGGACGTTGGCCGGACGGGTGACGATGAAGGATCCGGACTTCTCGTTTTCGTTCGATGCCACGTTCGATGCGGCCATCGTCGTGCAGCCGCAGGATGACGCACCGCCGCCAGCCGAGGAGATTCCGGAGACCACGGTGGCTTTGCGTGCGGCGGTCGATCGCGGCGACGCCGGCGTCGTCAAACATCTGCTCGACCGCGGCGTCGACAAGAACGCGAAGGATGACTACGGCCAGTCGCTGGTCATGACCGCCGTGTCCAATCATCACAGCGAAGTCGTGAAGTTGCTCATCGAAGCGGGCGCCGACATCAACGCGCCGAATCAGTACCGCATCACCCCATTGGCCGTGGCCGCCGAACAGGGTCACCTCGACCTCGTGAACGCGCTCGTGGCCGCGGGCGCGAACGTGAACGCACGCGACACGGCCGGCGGCACCGCATTGTCGGTGGCCATTCTGCGCGGCTATCAGGAGATCGTCGCGGCGCTGATCGCCGCGGACACCGACGTGCAGCGCGACAAGGAAGACCTGCTGGCGCTCGCCGCGGACAAACCGGAAATCAAGGCCATGCTCGAAGCAGCAATGGCGAAGGAGTAAGAACGATGTTCTCGACGATCCAGCGAAGCTACACGATCTTCCGCCAGTCCCTCGGCGTGCTGCGGCAGGACAAGGAGATCCTGATCTTTCCGCTGCTCTCCGGCCTCTTCACCATCGTGGCCATGGCCGGTCTGATCTTCGGCGGCACGGTCACCGGATTCTTCCAACGCCTCGCCGAAAGCGGCGACCGCTCGCTCGAAGGAAACCTGCTCGGCTACGCCGCGCTCTTCGTCTGGTACTTCGTGAGCTGGTTCATCGTGCTCTTCTTCAACGTGGGCGTGGTGGCGTGCGCGCGCATCCGGCTCGAAGGCGGCGATCCGACCGTCGCCGACGGTTTCCGCGCCGCGCGCGAGAACCTCAAGGCCATCTTCGTCTGGGCGCTGATCTCCGCCACCGTCGGACTGATCCTGCGCATCATCGCCGAGCGCTCGAAGCTGATCGGCCAGATCATCGCCAAAATCATCGGCGCCGCATGGGCCATCGCCACGTACTTCGTCGTGCCGGTGATGATCTTCGAGAAGCGCGGCCCGCGTCAGTCGATGGCGTCGTCGACGGAGCTGATCAGCCGTACGTGGGGCGAGTCGCTCGTCGCCGCGGCGGGCGTGGGCATCACCATCATGCTCCTTGCCATCGGCGGTCTCGCTTTTCCGATCCTCGGCTTTCTGATCAGTCCCACCGCGGCGTTGATCGGACTGGCCGTGATGGTGCTGTACTGGATCGTGTTGTCGATCCTGTCGTCGGCGCTCACCGGCATCTATCGCACCGGCCTCTATCTGTACGCGAAGGAAGGGCGCCCGCTGAACGGATTCGGCGACGAGCTCGCGCGCACTGCATTCGCGGGCGCTAAATCAGCTCCACATCCGCGAACGGTAAATGGTTCGCGGGCGTGATGTTCACGTTCTTCACTTTGCGTGAGCGGATGGCCGTCGAAGCGCCGTACACGAGCGGCACGAGGATGGCCTCCTGCTCGATCATGTCGGTGATGGCCTTGCGGTTCGCCGGCGATGGATTGGCGCGGTACGCGACCAGTGCCGCGTCCATCTCCGGCCGGCTCCAGCGCGCGAGGTTCGAGAGGTACTGATTCCTGGTCGAGACCTGCGCCGAGTGCAGGAGCGACTCGTAGAACTCGGCGGGATCGGGGTTGTCGGCGACCCATCCCGCCAGCGCCATGTCGTACTCGCCGCGCGCGAGCGTGCTGAAAAAGTCCTCGGCGCTCTTGGTCACGATCAGCTCCACGCGGATTCCGTATACGCCGAGCTGGCGCACGATCTCCTCGGCGGACAGCCGCGGTTTGAGGATGTACGGACGCGGCGTCCATGGGACCACCAGCGTCAGTCGCGCCGGTTTGTGCGGAACCTTGCGCAGCAGCTCGCGATCGCGCGCGTCGGTGCTGCCGGTGGCCTTGCCCATCAGCGGCGGAATGATGTCCGCGGCGGTGAAGGCGAGGTGATTGCGCTCATAGTTGATCTGCGCGATCGGCGTCGTGTCGATGGCGTGCTGGATGGCGCGGCGCAGCGTCACGTCCGTCAGCGGCGCCTTCTCGCTGTTGAAGTAGAGGATGCTCGTGGAGTTGCTCGGTAACTGCATCGGCTGATAGCCGGTGATGCCGTACTTCGCCACTTCGTTGACGGAGAGATTGAGCGTGAGATCGATGTCTCCGCGCTTGGCCGCGTCGATGAGCTTCAGCGGAGTGCCGTCCGCCTCGGCCGGGTAGATGACGAACAGCAGATCATCGATGTGCGCCTTGTTCCAGTAGCGCGTGTTGCGCTCGAGATGCGCGACGCCCGCCTGCGCGATGGAGTGCATCGTCGACCCGGGCGCGAGCACGTACGGCCCGGTGCCGATGAACTGCGCGCCGCGCTCGAGCACGATGGCGGTGTTCCATTGCGTGAGCACCATCTCGAAACGCGGGCTCGGTCCGGTCATCGTGAAGACCACGCGATCGCCGATGGCCGTGACGGTGGTGCGTCCGAACAGCGCCTTCGTCTTCGCGAGCGATGACGCCGCGAGCTGCGCGGTCAGCGGCGTGCCGTCGGAGAAGACGATGCCGGGACGGACGCTGGCGGAGTAGACCGGCTGATCGCCGCCGCGATCCTGCCGGAGCTTTTCGGCAAACAGCCACGGCTCGATGCTGCCGGACGGCGTGACCGTGTACGGCGTCTCGAAAATCTGCTCGAGCACGAGCGCCGTGATCGTGTCGCCCGCCTGCCGCGGATCCATCGACCCGAGAGCGCTCAGAACGCCGATGCGGATCGATTTCTTGGCGGACGACGGAGGCGCCATGACGGTTGCTTGCATGCCGCGCAGCCTAGCAGCGCGTGTCGCTGCGGTTGTGAACGCGCGGTGAGGTTTGGGTGATCAAGCGTGATCACTCGCGCGCCTGTGCAGCTCGCAACCGCGGGCGTATCTGCGAAGCGATCGCGCTGTCGAGCTCCGTGAGCCGCTGTTCGATCTCGTCGGCCGAAGTGATGCCGTATCGGAGAAGGGCCGCGATGAACTCGGAGGGATGCGGGCAGACTCCGGTCACGCCTGCCGTTGCGTCCGATCGAATCCTCACGGCGCGATCGCGCCATCGAGCGGGGAGCGTTGCCGTTTCAGCACCGACGCCGTGTGCGTAGTACCCGAATGTTTCGTGAAAGGGAGACCGCTCGCCGATCGGACCGTCGATCAAATCACTGGCATGCTCGTCACAGGGCGCGTAGAGGTCGAGCTCTTCGGAAACGGTGATCTCCTCGGGCGCATCCGCGACCGCACCGAGGATGGCTACCGACGATCACCCACTCCGTCCGGCCCGCGATCGGTCCGGCTGCGCGAAGGATGTGCTCCAGTTGGTCGCGGTTCACTCGTCGCCTCGCGGTAAATCTGCCAGCGTTCGGCCGGTGTGAGGATGCCACAGAACGGGTCGGTCTGGCGGAGTCGCTGTCCCTCTTCACTCTCGTCGAGCAGAATCGTGCGGATTTCGTCCCATGGCTTCTCGAGGAGCACGAGCCATTCGCGCGCGGAGACGATGCCCTGCGACACCCACCGCGCACAAACCTTCGCGTGTGCGAGGCCGCGGCGTTCGGGATCGGCATCGATCGTGGCCACGATCCGCCGGACCATCTCCAGGCTGCGGCGATCGATGTCCTGATGCGTGCGCATGGCGGTTCTCACTGCGCGATCGTTCGTGCTTCCGCCACCGTCACGTCGCGGTTGTACACCGGCGTGTCGGGCTGCTGATTGCGGCTGTCGCGCAGCGAGCCGGTGTCGTATGCGCCGAAGCCGATCTCCTCGATCAGCCGCGACACGATTGCTTTCGCCTCGGCATCGTCGCCGGCGATGAAGATCGCGCGCCGCTGCTCGACGGGCGCGCTCTGGTTGCCCTTCGTCTTCAGGTGCTCGAACCAGATCGTGTTGAATGCCTTCACCAGCCGCGCGCCTTCGAGATGCGCGGCGACCATCTCGCTCGAGGCGAGCTCGCCGGAATCGAGCCGCGGGTACTGGCCGTCGCGATTCGGGTAGTAGTTCATCGCGTCGATGGCGACCTTGCCGCGCAGGTCGCCGGCGGGAAGCGTGGTGTAGTCCTTCAGCGGAATGGCCAGCAGCACCACGTCGCCGAATCGCGCGGCTTCGGCGGGCGTCATCGCGCGCGCATTCGGACCGAGGGCGGCGACGAGCTCGCGCAGCGTGTCCGGTCCGCGCGAGTTGCTGATCGCGACGTCGTGTCCCGCATCGACGAACAGTCGCGCGGTCGTGCTGCCGATGTGTCCGGCACCGATGATTCCGATTTTCATCGGCTCATGATAAATGGGCGCCATGGATAAACCGCAACCGCAGAAACAGCATCAGTGGCTGGCCCGCCTCGACGGGGAATGGACGATGGAAGGGGAGGCGATGATGGGCCCCGGCCAACCGGTCCAGAAGTTCCGGGGAACCGAGCGGACACGGTCGCTCGGCGGCCTCTGGTTCCTCGTCGAGGGCGAAGGCGAGGGGCCGGAAGGCGGCGTTTCGACGTCGATGATGACCCTCGGCTACGACCCGCGGAAAGAGCGCTTCGTCGGCACGTACATCGGCTCGATGATGACCAACATGTGGATCTATGAAGGCACGCTCGACGCCGACGAGAAAGTGCTCACGCTCGATACCGAGGGTCCGTCGATGAGCGGCGATGGAACGCTGTCGAAGTACCAGGACCGGATCGAGTTCCGCAGCGACGACGAGCGGATCATGACGTCGCACGCGCAAGGTGCGGACGGCACCTGGACGCAGCTCATGACCATGACGCTGCGCCGCAAGTGATTACGGCGCCAGCGTCAGTTTTCCGACCTTGTTCACGCCCAGTTCCGTGAACCAGATGTTGCCGTCCGGTCCCTGCACGATGCGGTGCATGACCGTCTGCGTGCTCGGCACTTTGTAGTACGTGATCGGGACCCTGGAGATGTCGGCGGGGCTGGTCTTCACGATCGACTTGTCGATCCTGATCACGTAGTCCGCTCCGGCGGGACTCGGATTCGCGGGCGCCGGATCGTTCTGGTCGATGTACTGCTGCAGCCAGAGATTGCCCTCGCCGTCGAACGCGAGGCCGGCCAGGATCACGTTCGATTGCGTCATCGGCACCGGATACTCCGTGATGGTGCCGTCCGGCGTGATGCGCGAGACGCGATTGCCCGCTTCCTCGGTGAACCACATCGCGTTGCTGCCCGGCTCCGGCACGATGGCGATCGGGCGGCTGTTGTGCGTGGGAATCGCTTTCTCGAGAATGTCGCCCGTGGGCGTGATGCGCCAGATGGCGTTCCCGACCAGCTCCGTCACCCACATCGTGCCGTCGTTGCCCGCGCGCACGTAAATCGGCACACTGCCGGTGGTTTTCAGCACGTACGTGGTGATCGTTCCGTCCGGCGCGATTCTGCCGACCGTGCCGGTCGATTTGCCGGTGAACCAGATCGTCTTCCCGTCCGCGCCGAAGCCCATACCGTGCGGATGCGTGTTGATCTTTCCGCCCGGACAAGTAGGACAGGGCAGGCTGACGTCGATGCGCTGCACGATGTTGCCTTTGTCATCGAGCCGCACGATCTCGCCCGCAAATTCGAGCGTCACCCACAACCGCCGCTGCGCATCGAACTCGATGCCGTGCGGTCCGCTGCCGCTGGGCATCGGGTAGAACGTCATCGCGCCGTTCCCGGTGACCTGCACCACCGAGTCGTAATTCTGGCCGGTGATCCAGAGCGTCGTGCCGCCCTGCGCATCGAACGTGATCTCGTGCGTCGATCCGGTGGGCGCGGCGTGGCACGCGCCGGTCTCGACGGAGGGGACGTTCGGATATGCGACCGGATACTCGGTGACAGTCTGAGCGGAGAGCTGCGCCACACAGAGCAGGAGCAGGACGATCGATGTACGCATGGACGCATGCTACCGTGCTCGTCCATGAAGTCCGCACCGAAATCCGCACTGCTCGTCCTCTGTTTCGCGCTGCCCGCGTTCGCGCAGCAAGTGATCGCGCTGAAGGCGGCGCGCCTCTTCGACGGCACCTCGGATCGCGTGACTGCGAACGCGGTGGTCGTCATCGACGGCACGCGCATCCAGTCGGTCGGCGGTTCGATTCCCGCGAATGCAACGGTGGTCGATCTCGGTGACGTCACGCTGCTGCCCGGGTTCATCGATGCGCACACGCACGTCTCGTTCGAGAGCGGCGAGAACTACTACCGCGATCATTTCGAAGGGCTGATGCGCCATCCGGCCGAGCAGGCGCTGCTCGCCACCGCGTACGCGCGCAGGACCATCGAGGCGGGCGTGACGACGGTCCGCGACGTCGGGTCGAGCGACTACGTCGACATCGCGTTGCGCAACGCCATCGCGAACGGCACGATCGTGGGACCGCGCATGCTCGTCGCGGTGCACGCGATCAGCGCGACCGGCGGACACGGAGATGCGGACGCGATCCCGCCCGCGCGCGGCGTGCCGCCACGCGGGCCGATCGACGGCATCTGCAATGGAGCCGATGCGTGCCGCGCGGCGGTGCGCTATCAGGTCAAGTACGGCGCCGACGTGATCAAGGCCATGCCTTCGGGCGGCGTGCTGTCGCTGAACGATCCGGTGCAGAATCCACAGCTGACCCGCGAAGAGATGGACGCGATCGTCGATGAGGCGCATCAGTGGGGCCGCACGGTGGCCGCGCACTGTCACGGCGACGCGGCGGCGAAGATCGCCGTCGCCGCCGGTGTCGACTCGATCGAGCACGGTACGTTCCTGCAGCCGGACACGCTCGCGCTGATGCGTGACAAAGGGATCTACCTCGTGCCGACGCTCCTGGCCGGTGAAACGGTGAAAGGGAAGCTCGCGTCGTTCCCCGCGTCGATCGCCACGAAGGCGAAGGCGGCCATCGCATCGCGAGATGCGCTCTTCCGCAGCGCGCTCCATGCCGGCGTCAAGATCGCGTTCGGCACCGACTCCGCCGTTTCCATTCACGGTACGAACGCGCGCGAGTTCGCGCTGATGACCAGCCTGGGCATGCCGCCCGCCGCCGCTCTCCGCACCACCGCCAACAGCGCCGCCCTCCTCGGCATCGACGCGGGCGCGATCGCGCCGGGCAAAATCGCCGACATCATTGCCGTGCCCGGCAACCCGCTGACCGACATCACCGTGACGGAGCGCGTGTCGTTCGTGATGAAGGAAGGGAAGGTCGTCAAGGGCGGCGCCATGCCAAAATAGCCCCGTCATGTGCCGAAACATCAAGACCCTTTTCAACTTCGAGCCCCCCGCAACCGACGAAGAGATCGTCGCCTCGGCGCTGCAGTTCGTGCGCAAGCTGTCCGGATTCAACAAGCCGTCGAAGGCGAACGAGGCGGCGTTCGATCGCGCAGTCGAGCAGGTCACCGCGGCCGCGCGTGAGCTGATCGACTCGCTGGTCACCAACGCGGAGCCTCGCGACCGCGAGATCGAGGCGGAGAAGGCCCGTCAGCGTTCGGCGGAGCGCTTCGGTTGAGGACCGCCGTCGCCGTTCTGCTGCTCGCTGCAGCATGCGCGAACGTGCCGAAGGAAACCGTCGCACCGGAAGTGACGGCGACGGCGCCGGTCGAGGAGATCGCGTCTCCCGCCGGCACGAACGCAGCGGAACCGTTCGTCTCCGCGACGCGCGATGGTGTGCTCCTCAGCTGGCTGGAGCCGATTGCGAACAGCGATCGCACCGCGCTGCGTTTCGCGCGCTATCGCGATGGCCGGTGGTCGCAACCGCGGACCATCATCGAGCGCAACGATCTCTTCGTGAACTGGGCCGATTTCCCGTCCATCGTCGAAGACCGCAGCGGCGTACTGTTCGCGCACTGGCTGCAGAAGAGCGGCGCGGCAACGTACGCGTACGACGTGCGCATGTCCACGTCGACCGACGGCGGTATGACCTGGAGCGAATCATTTCTGCTCAACCGCGATGGCACGGAGAACGAGCACGGCTTCGTCACCATGGCGGCGCTGCCGGACGGCGGCGTCGGCGTGACCTGGCTCGACGGACGGAAGATGGCCGCGGGCGATGACGATCACGGGCATGGCGGCGGCGACATGGCCATCCGCTATGCGACGGTCGAGGCGACGGGCAGCATCGTGAACGAATTGGAGCTCGACGGCCGCACGTGCGAGTGCTGCACGACCGGAATGGCCATCACCGCGCGCGGTCCGTTGATCGCGTATCGCGATCATTCGATGGAGGGCATCCGCGACATCTCGTACGTCCGCCGCGTGCTGAAGGAGTGGAGCGCGCCGCGGCCGGTACACGACGACGGCTGGAAGATCGACGGCTGTCCGGTGAACGGTCCGCAGGTCGATACGATCGGCGATCGCGTAGCCGTGGCCGGCCACAGAACCGGTCACGATGGCGCATCGATTTTTGAGCCTGGGGCGACCTGGCCATTAAAACGATGAAAGAGCGAGCTCTCGAATGTCAGACCGGACGCCATTCAATTTTGCATTGGCCTTC
>CAMPKJ010000088.1 GCA_946887105.1 uncultured Acidobacteriota bacterium
GTCGAGCCGTTGAGCGTGTTGCACGGACGCGATGCCGCCGGCGTGTGGAAGCTGGTCGTGCGCGACGTGCGCTCGCTCGACAGCGGCACGCTGTTGTCGTGGGGGCTCATCCTCCAGCTCGAAGGGGATGAGCCGCTTGCGGAGCGGCCGCGCTTTCTGGCGCGTTCGCAGATGATTCCGGTGGTCGCGCACGTGCTCGGCGTGAACGGGACGCGATTCGTGTCCGACGTGCGCATCGCCAATCCGGGCGCGGAGGACGTCAACGCGATGTTGATCTTCACGCGCAGCGGCCAGGACGGACTGGCCGAGTTCACGGTCATGCGCATCGCCATCGAGGCCGGTCACACGATCGCATTCGATGACGTCGTCCAGAGCGTGTTCCACACCGCCGGCAGCGGATCGCTGGAAGTGCTCGGCGACCTGATCGTGATGAGCCGTACCTACGCCGAAGACGAGAGCGGCACACTCGGACAGCAGGTTCCGCCGGTGCGCGATTCGACGGCAAACGGCGATCGTGCGCTCGGCCTGGGGCCGCTGCCGGAGGAGCGCACGCGCTACAACATCGGCATCACGGAGATCGGCGGCGCGAGCGGCGTGGTCATGGTGGGCTCGCGCCGCGTCGAGATCGTGCCGTTCAGCCACGTGCAGTTTCCCGGCGACAGCAGCTTTGCCGAAGTCACGGTGATCGAGGGCCAGGCACGCGTGGCCGCGTACGTGTCGCAGGTGAACGAGATCGGCGACGCGATGTTCATCCCGGCGCAAACGCTGCTGCCTGAGTTCAGCTCGCCGTCCGCACCAGCCATCAGCACCGACCGGTGGCGGACTGACATCTGGTTCAGCGGCGCCCAGGGCGTCGTCGTGCGGTACGACGCGCTGTGGGAAGCGTTGCGCGAGACGTTCCGCGTTCTCACCATTTACCGCGGCGCGGGAACGGTGGCCGGGTCGCGGATCCACAACAGCAACGGCACCGATCAGTTCGTGCCCTTCTCCGGCTACCCCGATTTCGACGGCGATCAGCACCTGCTGTTCATCGAGACCGCGCCGCCCTATCGGACGAACATCGGCATCTTCAATTACTTCTTCCGGGAAGCGAGTGCGGTAGTGATCGTGTACGACGCGGCAGGAGTGGAGGTGCAGCGCGAGGTGCTGCGCACGGCCGGCCTGGTGGCGCAGATGCCGGTCCTGCCGCGCATCGTGAACGGCCGGGCCGTGGTGCGATTCCTCGATGGACTCGATCTCGGACCGGGTTACGGCTACGCATCGCTGGTCGACAACCGCACAGGGGACGCGACATATGTGCAGGAGAGGTGATCGTGTATCCTGCGCCCGCAATGTCCGACGAAACGCCACGGCAGGCGCTGCCTGAGGCGCAGTCGCTGGCGCAGCTCCCGCTCAAGATCCTCGAAGAAGTGATCCGGCAACTGCGCAGCACGCGCAACGACATCATTCGCTTCGGCGTCTGGAACATCCGCAACCTCACGGACGACGAGTTCAACAAGACCGACGACCGCAAGCTCCTCGGATACTTCCGGCAGGACCTGCTGGAGACGCGGTTTCTCTCCAAAGGCCGCCGCATCGATCTGGTGCAGCTCTGGCGCTGGTTCGACGATCAGATGAACGGTACCGAGCCGCTGCTGGTCGACACCCGCGAGGTCTTTCTCAACATCCAGGACAAGGACCTCGACAAAGTGCGCAAGCGCATCGAGGAGATCCAATCGTTCCTCCCCGCGCTGCGCAGCGACGACCTCGATGGCTTCCGCCGCATCAAGTACAAACTGCGCCGCACCGTGATGCGCCTGACCTACGACCTGCACCACGTCTTCAAACGCCTCGAAAAGCATCGCAAGAACATCTTCATGAGCAGCGGTGCTCCCCACGTCGATCACCGCGAACGCGTGGCGCTCGAGGCGGTTGCGGAGATCCCGGAGCCGCCGGTGATCGAGGATCACGAAGAGGTTGACGCCTGAGGTTGGGCTTTCGGCGTTAGGCTGTAGGGGTTCGGGATTCAGCGCGAAACGGTGCATCTCGCGATTGATCCCAAACGCCTGCCGCCCAAAGCCCAACGCCCGCGCGCCGCAGGCGCGTCAGATCTCCTCCGCCACCGTCTGCCCTTCCATCACCACCAACTGCTTCGCCTCGACCACCGTCTCTCCATTGAGCAGTTGCAGGGTGTAGCGGCCGGCGGCGATGTTGTACAGCGTGTTCGTGCCGGGCAGTAGTTCACGTGAGGGCGGCATGATGCTGTACCTCGGATAAGGCAAGCCGTTCGAGTCGATGAGGCGGACGCGCATCGGCGTGTTGTGCTTCGAGCGCAGCTCGACCGTTCCGCCGGGTGTGAGCGCGATGGTGTTTTGCGTCGACGGCGATTGGATCGACAGCTGGCGCGGCGCATAGCCGGTGGCGCTGATCGTGACGACGTACGTCCCAGGCGCGACGTTGAGCGTGATGCTGGAGTCCCCGCCGCCGCCGAAGATCATGCGGGTCTCGTCGGCAACCCGTCCCTGCGTGTCGAACGCAACGGCGCGTGCGTTGAGCGGGCGTCCGTCGCGGCCGTCGACCACGGTCAGCTTGACGCCGACGTTCGTGCCGAGGAGGAAGTCGAGCTCGGGCGTCGAGGAGTCGGAGACATAGACCTCCTTCGACTCGTTTCCGAAGCCTTCTTTCGTGGCGGTGGCCTGGTAGCTTCCGGCCGTCACCGAATCGATGATGAACGCGCCGGTCGCGTCGGTGATGCCTCCGCGTGCGAAGCGCGGCGTGTCGGGCGCGGTCGACGTCGGCCGCAGCGTGACGTTGACGTTCGCCAGCGGCTCGTTCGTGGTGCGGTCGAGCACGCGTCCGCGCAGCGCGTTGGTCCGGTAGTCGATGTCGTGTGTCGCCGAGCCGCGCACCTGATAGGTGGTCTGGTACGGCGCGCCGCCGCGCTGCGAGTCATTCACCATGATGGTGTACTCGCCGTCTTCGAGACCGTTGACGGAATAGCGGCCCTCGCTGTCGACGGCCGAGGAGCCGCTGCCGCGCGTGCTGTTTCCCTTCGGGTAGAAGCTCACCTGGCCGCCCGCGACCGGCATGCCGTTGCGCATCACGCGGCCGCTGACGACGATGTCGCCGCGGAACGCGATGTCGACCTGCTGCGAGCCGCCGGCCGCGAGCTCGACGGTCTGGCTCGGCGCGCGACGCGACGCGCCGGTAAACGACAGGCCGGACGACGCGTGCACGGTCACCGTCCCGGCCGCGACACCTTCGATGCGGTAGTTGCCGTTCGCGTCCACGGTCCCGGACGCCGACGTGCGACCCGAGTACGCCTCGACCTGCGCCTGTGCGAGCTCCTGCGCGGTCAATCCGGAGAGGCGGCCGTAGATCGTCCCGCCGCTCTTCATCACGATGCGCACCGGCGTACCGGACGTCACGTCCACGTCATCGAGGATTCCTTCGGGCAATCCTGTTTTCGTGGCGCGGAAGCGATAGCGTCCCGCCGTGACGGAGTCGAACTCGAACGCGCCGTTCGCATCGGTGCGCGCGAGCTCGAAGCCGCTGCCGGACGACGCCTCGACCTGTGCATCGGCGACAGGCGCTCCCGATTCCGTCACCACGGTTCCGGACAGCCGTCCGCCCGCCGTCAGTTGCATGTCCAGCCGCGTTTCGCGTCCCTTCAGCGTGACCTGTTTCTGCGCGGACGAATGCTTCGGGTGCGAGAAGCTGACCGACTCCTCGCCCGCTTCGAGACCGTCGAGCACGTATTCGCCGTTCGCGTCGGTCGTCGCCGAGCCGTCCATCCCGCGCGTGGCGAAGTTGCCGGTCGGCGACGGAATGAGGCGTACCTGCACGTCGCTGAGGGCGGATCCGTTCGGTCCCGTGACGCGGCCGGTCAGCTTCACGCCGGTGTCGAGCTGGAGCTCGACGCCGCTCACTTCCTTCCCTTCCTCGACGTTGATGTTCAGCCGTGCGCTCGCGTAGCCGGGCGACGACGCCGTCAGCACCATCGCGCCCGCCGGCACCGCGTCGAGCGTGAACGAGCCGTCTTCGGACGTGAAGTTCTTCAGCTGCGGCGGCGCCATGACCATCATTCCGGGACCGCCGCGTGCGGTGGTGATGCCCGCGTCGAACGTCGTGATCGGCTTGCCCGATCCCTTCTCGATCACGCGTCCGGAGACGCGTCCGCCGGGACGGATCTCGATGAGCACGTCGCGCGCGGGCGCGGTGACGGTGCGCTGCTCCTGGACGAAGTCGTCCGCCTTCCGCGCCATCACGCGCACCGAGCCGGGCGCGAGTCCGCCGAGCGTGAACGAGCCGTCCGGTCCGGTGATGGCCGTCGCGCCGCCCGTGCCGGGCACCATGGCCATGATCATCACGTTCTCGAGCCCGACGCCGGAACGCGTGACGCGGCCGGTGACTTCGACCGCCGGCTCCATGGTCGCCTCGACGACCGGAGACGACGAGAGGGTGACGCTCTGTCCGCGCACCGTCTTCGGCGCGAGGTCATCGCGGCGGAACGTGAAGTCATACGTTCCTTCCTTCACCCGCATCGTGAACGTACCGTCGGATGCGGTGCGGATCGCGTCCTCATCATCGTTGGAGGGGCCGCCGAGCATCGTGCGGAACATCATGCGTTGTCCGCCTTCCGCTTCCGCGGCGGTCACGGCGACGCCGGAGAGCGGATCGCCGTTCGCATCGATCGCGCGCCCGCTCACCGCGATGCCGCTGGGGATGATCAGCACCACGCCGCTCTTGCGCTCGCCCGAGCCGACTGAAAACGCGTCGCTCTTCGCGGAGGGAAACCCGCGTTTGGTGGCGCGCGCCCACAGCTCCTGGTCCGGCGCCACGCGCATGCTGAAGCGGCCATCGGGGCCGCTGACCGTCTGCACGTTGCCGCGCATCATGCGCATGCCGCCGCCGAAGCGCATGTTCTGCGCGTTCTCCGTATCGACCACCGCGACCACCACGGGACGCTTCTCTTCGTCGACGACCACGCCGCTGACGCGTGCCAGCGCGGAGAGCGCGATGTCTTTGGACGTGGACTGCCCTGCCACCGCGTTCGCGTCGGCGGGACGCATGTCGTAGCCGGGATGCGAGGCCATGATCATGTACGTGCCGGCCGGAACGACCGCCGAGTACGCGCCCTTTGCATCGGTGGAAACGCTGACGGAGTTGTCGGGTCCGGGTCCGAAGCGCCGCGGGCCGATGCGTACGATTGCGCCGCTGACCGGCACGCGCGTCTTGATGTCGGTGACGCGGCCGGAGATGGTGGCGGCCTTGGCAACCCTGATCGTCGCGGAGAGCGCTTTGTCGAATGCGCGCTGCCCGAGCAGCGTGTCCTTGCGCGCGATGAGCGAGGTCCACTTCAGCGGCATGTGCGCGATGGTGAACGTGCCGTCGTCCGCGGTAGCCGCGAGCGGCCATCCATCGACGAGGATGGTTGCCTTCGCAACCGGCGTGTCCTGATCGCCGCTGACCACCGTTCCCTTGAACGCGTTGCCGGCAACGAGCGTGCGCTGGAGCGCGCTGGGGCTCGTGCCGTTCGGAGAAAAGAACCGCTCGTCCATCACGGCGAAGTCGGGATGGATCACCGTGATGCCGCGCGCGCGTTTCGGATCGGGCGCTTCGTAGCGACCCTGTTCGCCGGTCTTCGTAAAGTATTCGTAGCCGCCGTAGTTCACGATCACCAGCGCGTTCGGAACGCCCTTGCCCGCCGCGGTGACGCTCCCTTTCCGCATCTCCGATTTCTGCAGAACCACCGCGCCGACTTCCTCATCGCGCTCGATGGTGTGCGCGACCGGCTCGTAGCCGCGCGCGTAGATCAGCAGATCGACGGTCGGTTCCTTCGGCGATTCGAGCGAGAACGTTCCTTTCGCATCGGTCTGCGCCGACGCCAGCGGCACCGCTTCGGGTGCGGCGGAGAGCAGGCGCGATCGCGTCGCTTCGCTCGTTTCGAAGGCGCGGATCGAGACTCGTGCGCCGGAGATCGGCTGCCCGTCGCCGGTCATCACCACGCCGGTGATGGCGCCGAGAGAAGGAAGCGCGGCAAAGCAGAAAGCGAGAAGAGCACAGAGGTGGCGGTGCATGGTGTCAGTATGACGCGCGAAATCGCCGCTTGTTCCCTCCTGTTGGGCCTCGCATGTCCAAGCTGCGGTCCAAGCACCGGCGGCCGGTTCGCGGCGAAATGCTGAAGTCGCGGCTCGACGCGCTCGTCGAAACGTTCGACGTGAGCACGATCGCTCCCGATCCGCTCCAGCTCGTGCTGCGCTTTTCCGATCCGCTGGACCAGGAAGTGGCCGGCCTGATTGCCGCCGCGTTCGCTTACGGCCGCGCCGAGACGATCGTCGCGAACATCGGCGCGGTGCTGGCGAAGATGCGGCCGTCGCCGTATCGCTACCTCGCCTCGCTCGATCCAGATGAGGCGCGGCGGCGCTTTGCGGGATTCGCGCACCGCTTTCACAAGACTCCGGAGCTGGTCGCGTTTCTGGGATGCATCGCCGGCGTGATCGCAATACATGGATCGCTCGGAGCGCTGCTCCGCGAGTGCTACGACGACTCCGACGCGGACATCGGTCCGTCGCTCACGCGCTTCGTCGAAGCGATCCGGAGCGCCGGCAGCGCGCCGGCACGCCATGCGTCCGCGCTGCAGTACCTCCTCACCTCACCCGCCGACGGCTCCGCCTGCAAGCGCATGAACCTCTACCTGCGCTGGATGGTGCGCCGCACGTCGCCCGACCTCGCCCTCTGGACGTTCGTCGATCCGGCCAAACTGGTGACGCCGGTGGACACGCACATCCATCGCATCGCCACGTTCCTCGGTCTCAACGAACGCAAGTCCGCCGACTGGAAAGCGGCGCGCGCGCTGACCGACGAGCTGGCGCGATTCGATCGAACCGATCCCGTGCGCTACGACTTCGCGCTGTGCCGCCTCGGCATTCTCGATCTCTGCAGCCGCAAACGGCGGCGCGAGAACTGCGACGTCTGCATGCTCCGCGAAGTCTGCCGTTTCCCGGTGCTGACTTGATGGCGTCCAAAAATACAGGCACCAAAATCCATTCTGTTGTACGGAGGCGGAGCGCCTCCAGAAATCCGAAGCGCGATTCAACCTGTCGAATCAATGGGTTAGCGCCATATTTCGCGCGGCACCGGCATTGAATCCCCGATTCCGTTCGATGCGTAAGTCGGTCCTGGTCAACGCACTGCTGGCGATCCTGACGATCGGGATCGTGCTGGGTGCGTTCGTTTCCTTCCAGCGCAAACGCTCCTCGTTCGAGCGCATCGACTTCACCTTCCAGCGCGACAACGGACCGATCATCGTCCAGACCGTCGACCCCGGCAGCAATGCCGACCACGCGGGACTGCGGTCCGGCGACGTGATCCTGCTCCTCAACGCCACGCCGACCACCGAAGTCGAAGGCGTGCAGAAAACGCTGCGCCGCATCGGCCATGAAGTGACGATGGTGATCAACCGCGGCGGCAAGATCATCACCATCCAGTACCTGCCGCCGGAGCTGAAGGTCGACATCCCATACCTGATCCTCAGCTTCATCGGCTTCATCTATCTGGCCATCGGCCTCTTCACGCTCTTCCGAGGAGAGACGTCGGAGAGCCGCCTCTTCTACTTCGTCACGCTGCTCTCGTTCGTCGTGTACGTCTACACGCCGGCGGGCGACATCGACTGGAGCTACAAGACCCTGCAGATGACGGAGGAGCTGGCGAGCATCTTCCTGCCGCCGCTCACGCTGCACTTCTTCCTGCTCTTCCCGCGTCCTCTGATCCGCGAGCGCAAGTGGCTGGTCTGGATGTACGTCCCGCCGATCCTGCTGACGCTGTGGAACATCGACGTGCTGATCTTCAACAACGCCGTCGCGATCACGGACGTGCGCCGTTCGCTGGAGCTGATCCGCCGCTGGGAGCTGCTCGACTTCGGGATCTACTTCACGCTCGCGGTGGTGGCGCTCGCGCTGACGTACGGGCGTGCGGCGCCCGCCGGCAAGAAGCAGATCAAGTGGATTTATCTCGGACTCGCGCTCGGCTTCCTGCCGTTCCTCGGGATCTACATCATCCCGTACATGGTCGCGGGCAGCGTCGCGCCGGTCTACACGACCATCTCGCTGTTGCCGCTGGCGTTCATCCCGCTCGCGTTCGCCGTCTCGATCCTCAAGTACAAGCTGTGGGACGTCGAGGTCGTGATCAAAGAGGTGCTGGCGTATTCGGTCACGTTCGCGTTCGGCATGATCGCGTTCTCGACCGTGAACCTGCTGCTTTCGCGCGTCATCGAAGAGCGCTCGGCGATGGAGCGCAATTTCCTCGCGTTCAGCTCGGGCCTGCTCATCGCCGGCGTGCTGATTCCGGTGAAGGGAAAGATCGAAGCGGTCATCGAGATGATCCTGTACCGCGAGAGCTACCGCCATCGCCGCACCATGACGGACTTCGCGCAGGAGCTGGCCACGTTCCACGACGTCGAGGAGCTGATCTCGATGATGCGCGAACGGCTGCGTGCCACGCTGCACATCGAGCGGATGAACCTCTACATCCGCGAAGCGGCTTCGCTGATGATCTACGACCCGGAGTCGGGCGTACCCGCGCGCGTCACGGCCGAGGAGCTCGGGCTGATTCCGCAGGAAGGGCCGATGGTGCTCACTGCCCCGCGGCTCCCCGATGCGACTGACGTTCCGTGGCGTCTGCTATCCGCCGGCTACCGCTACGTCTTCCCATTGCGCAATCGGGGCGAGCTGCAGGGATTGCTGCTCCTCGGCACGCGCCGCGGCGAAGAGCCGCTCTCGCGCGACGACCTGCACCTCATCGGAACGCTGACCGCGCCGGTCGCGCTGGCGATGGAGAACTCGCGGCTGTACGGCAAGCTGCGCCGGCAGCTCGACGAGATCCGCGCGCTGAAGGAGTACAACGAGAACATCATCGAGTCGTCGCTGTCGGCCATCGCGGTCGTGTCGCACGACGGCACGGTGCTCACTGCGAATCAGGCGTTCTGGGAGCTGGTCGGCTCCGATCACTCCGGCCACTCGATCGACGAGCTCTTTCCGCCATATGCCGAGCTGCGCCAGGGCCGCGGCCTCACGCACTCGACGCAGTTCACGAATCGCAACGGCGTCGAGAAAGAGGTCACGGTCACGGCCAGCCCGCTCTCCGCGACCGACGTCGATGACGGCGCGCGCGTGCTGGTCATCGGCGACATCACCGATCGCGTGCGCCTCGAGCGCGAGCTGCAGGACAAGGAGCGCCTGGCGTCGCTCGGCCTGCTCGCCGCCGGCGTCGCGCACGAGGTCAACACGCCGCTCACCGGGATCTCGTCGTACGCCCAGCTGCTGCTCGCCGACACGAACGAGAGCGACCCTAAGTATCGCCTGCTCAAGAAGATGGAGCAGCAGACCTTCCGCGCCTCGAGCCTGGTCAACAACCTCCTCGACCTCATCGCGAACCGGCCGCGTGCGTGCGAGACCGTCAACATCGAGAACCTCATCACGTCCACCGTGGCCATGCACGAGGACCTGATGAAGCCGAAGAACATCACCGTCCATCTGCAGACGGTGCTGCGCCGCGCGGCCGAGGCGCCGCTCTGCGTGCGCGGGAACTTCCAGGACCTGCAGCAGGTTCTGACGAACGTTCTGCTCAACGCGCGCGATGCCGTCGCGGAAGGCGGCAACATCTGGATCTCCGTGACCGAGGAAGGCGAGCGCGCGATCGTTCGCGTCCGGGATGACGGCAAGGGAATCCCGGCGGACATCATCGGACGGATCTTCGATCCGCTGGTGACCACCAAACGCGGTCAGGGCGGAACCGGCCTCGGGCTGGCGATCAGTCGTAGACTGATTCACGCCTGCGACGGAGACATCACCGTCGCGAGCACCCCCGGAAGCGGAGCCGAGTTTTCGATTGTGTTGCTGCGGGCGGAGAAGGCTGTCGGCAGTATGCAGTGAAGTTCATGCGAATCCTCATCGTCGACGACGAAGAAGTCCTGCGAGATGTGCTCGAAGTCGTGCTGCGGCGCGAAGGCTTCGACATTCTCACCGCCGCCAGCGGTGAAGAAGCGTTGAGCATGCTCGACGGCGAGGAAGTGGACCTGGCCATCCTCGACGTCATGCTGCCCGGCATCAGCGGCATCGACACGCTGCGCGCGATGCGCATCTCCAATCCGCACCTGCCGGTCATCGTCATCACCGCCTCGTCATCCATCGACGGGGCCATCGAGGCGATGAAACACGGCGCGTTCCACTACATCCCCAAGCCGTTCAAGAACGATGAAGTGGTGCTGACCGTGAACAAGGCGCTGGAGCAGCGGCGCCTGTCGCGCGAGAACGAACGCCTCAAGACCGAGCTCTCCGACAAGTTCTCGTACGCGAACATCATTGGCAAGAGCGAGATCATGCGGAAGGTGTTCGACCTGATCAAACAGGCCGCGCCGTCGCGATCGAACATTCTCATCCAGGGCGAGTCCGGGACCGGCAAGGAGCTGGTGGCCAAGGCCATCCATCACGCCAGCCCGCGCGCGCGCAATGCCTTCGTGACCGTCAACTCCGGATCGCTGCCGCCGGAGCTGCTCGAGTCGTCGCTGTTCGGTCATATGAAGGGCGCGTTCACCGGCGCGATCGCCACCAAGCGCGGTCTGTTCGAAGTGGCCGACGGTGGCTCGATCTTCCTCGACGAGATCGGGAACATCAATCTCGAAACGCAGGCCAAGCTGCTGCGCGTGATCCAGGAAAAGGAGTTCATGCGCCTCGGATCGGTGGAAACGATCCGCGTCGACGCGCGCATCATCGCCGCCACGAATGCCGACCTGCACCGGCTGATGGCGGACTTGAAGTTCCGCGAAGATCTCTACTACCGCCTCAACGTGATCACCATCCAGCTCCCGCCGCTGCGCCGCAAGCGCGAAGACATTCCGCTGCTCGTGCAGCACTTCCTGCAGAAGTACTCCGAGGAGAACAAGCGCAAGGTGCGCGAGGTCACGCCGGAGGCGATGCGCATCCTCATGGATCACGCCTGGCCCGGTAACGTGCGCGAGCTGGAGAACACCATCGAGCGCGCGGTCGTGCTCTGCACCGGCGATCGCGTGACGCCGGAACTGCTCCCCGATTACCTGCGCTATCCGACGCGCACCGACCAGCCGGCCATGATCGTGCCGCAGGACGGCATCTCGCTGAAGGACTCGGTCTCCAACTACGAGCGCGCCATGATCCTGCAATCGCTCGAGCTCGCGAACGGCGTGCAGAAACGCGCCGCCGAGCTGCTGCAGCTCAAGCCTTCCACGCTGAACGAGATGATGAAGCGCCTCGGCATCCACACGAAGTCGAACGCGATCATCGAAGACGAAGTGGCCGTCGGCGAATGACGGCCGCTCCAGGGGTTGTCATGAAACGCATTCAATGGTCGTTGTGCGTGCTCGCGTTGCTGTGCACCGTGGTCGTGACCGCGGAGGAACAACCCGCGTTCGATCCCGAACTGGCGAAGAAGCTCGGCGCCGACGAACGCGGCATGAAGACGTACGTGCTGTGCATTCTCAAGACCGGACCGAAGGATGCCGCGGTCCAGGGAGAGCAGCGCAAGGAGGCGTTCGCCGGTCATTTCGCGAACATCGGACGCCTCGCCGATGAAGGAAAGCTCGCCGTCGCCGGTCCGTTCGGCAAGAACGACAAGGCCTACCGCGGCCTGTACATCTTCAATGTTTCCACGATCGAAGAAGCCGAGAAGCTGGTCATGCTCGATCCCGCCGTCGCGGCAGGCGTATTCGTGCCGGAGCTGACGCTCTGGTACGGCTCCGCCGCGATGATGATCGTCAACGACACGCACAAGAAGCTCGAGAAGCCGAAGAGTTAGCGGCCGAAGAGTCGCTCTACAATCGCGCGCACGATGATTCGCCGCAGCGTCGCTCTGCTTCTTCTTCTCCTCTCGTTCAGTGCATTCGCGCAGATCCCCACGCCCGAGGAGTTTCTCGGCTACGGCATGGGCGAGCGGTTCACGCCGCACCATCGCATCCTCGCCTACTTCGAAGAGCTCACGCGCCGCTCGCCGCTGATCACCATGCGCCAGATCGGCGAGACGTATGAGCATCGTCCGCTGGTGCTGGCGACGATCACCTCGGCGAAGAATCACGCCGCGCTGGAGACGATCCGCCGCAATGCCCAGGCGCTCGCGAACGGCGACGGCGACGTCGATGCGCTCGTGCGCGACATGCCGGTCATCGTCTGGCTCGCATTCGGCGTGCACGGCAACGAGTCGTCGTCCGCCGAAGCGGCGATGTGGGTGGCGTCGGCGCTGGTGAGAGATCCTGAAGCGCTCGAGAACGTGGTGGTGATCCTCGATCCGCTCGAGAATCCGGACGGACGCGAGCGGTACGTGTCGTGGTTTCAGCGCACAGCCGGCGTGACGCCGAATCCGGCTCCCGAAGCGTTCGAGCATCAGGAGCCGTGGCCGGGCGGACGATTCAATCATTACCTGATCGACATGAACCGCGACTGGACGTGGATGTCGCAGCGCGAAACGCAGGCACGCGTCGCCGCGTATGCGCAATGGCCGCCGCAGGTGTTCGCCGACTTCCACGAGATGTTCGCCGGCTCGAGCTACTTCTTCCCGCCCGATGCCAAGCCGATCAACGCCAACCTGCCGAAGGCCGTCGAGGACTGGCTGGATGTGTTCGGCCGCGCGAACGCCGCCGAGTTCTCGAAGCGCGGCTGGACGTTCTTCGTCGGCGAGCGATTCGATCTCTTCTATCCCGGCTACGGCGATTCATGGCCGTCGCTGCACGGCGCGATCGGAATGACGTACGAGATGGCCGGCGGCCACCGCGCGGGATCGGCGTACCGCCGCGAGGATGGCACGGTGCTGCGTTTGGCGGATCGCGCGCAGCGTCATTACACGACCGGCATGATCACGGTGCGCACCGCCGCGCAGAATCGCGAGGCGCTGCTGCGCTACACGCATGCGGCCGCGCGCGCGCAGATCGACGCCGGGAAGAACGTGTTCCTTCTCGCGCCCGGCACTCCGAATTTCGAGGCGCTGGTCGCGTTGCTGCAGAAGCAGGGCGTGCGCGTGGAGATGCTGTCCGCGCCGGCGACGGTGCGCGCGATGAGCATCGATCGCAACGTCACCGAGTCGCGTTCGTTTCCGGCCGGGACCGCGGCGATCTCGACCCGCCAGCCGCTGGGCGGTCTGGCGAACACGCTGCTCGAGAAGGCGCCCGCGTTCAGCAGCGGTTTCGTCGAGCAACAGCGCGCCAGAGCGGAAGCGGACGAGCCGGACGAGTTCTATGACCTCACCACCTGGTCGCTGCCGCTGGCGATGAACGTCGAAGGCTGGGTCACCACCGCGCCGGTCACGGGAACGACTGCATTTCGCAGCAATGCCGTGCCGGCGTTCCGCAGCGCGTCGTACGGCTATCTCGTCGATGCACTGCAGCCGAACCTCTATCGCTTCATCGGACGGCTGTTCGCGAACAACGTGCGCTTCAGCGTCGTCGACAGCGAGATCAATACCGGCGATCGCGCGTACGTCCGAGGCGCGCTGGTGATCCTGAAAGGGAACAACGCCAAGGAGCTCGACGCGACGCTGACCACGATTGCGCGCGAGGCCGCGGTGGAGGTCGTGCCGCTGGAGTCGGGATGGATGGGCGGGATCTCGTTCGGCTCAGAGAAGATCCGCTTCGTGAAGGATCCGAAGATCGGGCTGGTCGGCGGCCCGGGCAGCGACGCGACGTCGTACGGCATGCTCTGGCACACGCTCGACATCGACACGCCGATCCCGCACACGACCCTCTCCGCGGAGTCGCTGCGCAATCTCGACCTCGGCAACTATCGCGTGCTGGTCTTCCCGGACGGCTCCTACACCGAACGCCTCGGCAAACGCGCCGTCGAAAAGATCAAACAGTGGGTGAATGACGGCGGCACGCTCGTGGCGGTCAAAGGCGCGCACGCGTTTCTGCGCGAGAAGGACGTCGAGATCTCGAAGCTCAAACCATGGCAGGCGCCGAAGACAGACGAGAAGGAGACCGAGGAAGCGCCGGCGCGCTACAACGACTTCCGCATCCCCGGCTCCGCGTTCCGCACCACCATGAACGAGCGCTCGTTCCTCACGTTCGGCGTTCCGCGTTCGCCGGCCGTGCTCGTCGAAGGCAGCGGCGCGTTTCTGCCGCTGCCGCACAAGGTCGACAACATCGTCACCATCGATGAGAAGGATCCGCTGATCTCCGGCGTGGCCTGGCCGGAGAACATCGAGCGCATCAAAGGCTCGGTGTACGTCGCCAGCGAAAAGTTCGGCCGCGGGCAGGTCATCACGTTCGCGGATGACCCGCACTTCCGGCTGTTCTGGCGCGGAACGCTGCCGGTGTTTTTGAACGCGATCGTGTACGGGCCGTCGTTCCCTCGCTAGGCGTTGGGCTTTGGGCGTTGGGCTTTCGGGCGTTTTCGCGCCGCCGTCACGTCTGGCGAGAAATCCCAAACGCCCGTCGCCTACAGCCTGATGCCCGGTCACACATCTTGCTTATGACCACCCGTCCGCCCGCGGTCGCCGGCTCATTCTATGAAGGAACGGCGGAACGGCTGCGCCAGCAGGTGGAGGCGTGTTTCGCGGTCCATCCGCAACCGGCCGCGCAGAAGCAGCGCATCATCGGCGCGGTCGTGCCGCACGCCGGCCTGATGTACCGCGGACACGTCGCGGCCGCTTTCTACGCCATCGCCGATCTGCCGAAGCGCTTCGTGATCCTCTGCCCGAATCACACCGGCGCCGGACATTTCGCGGCCATCAATCGCGAGGGCGCGTGGCGTACGCCGTTCGGCGATGTTCCGGTCGACACGCCGCTCGCCGACGCGCTGATGGCGCGGACGCCGCTGTTCGCCGACGACGCTCGCGCCCACGCGCGCGAGCATTCGCTCGAAGTGCAGCTGCCCTTCCTCCAGCATCTCCTCGCCGAGTTCACCTTCGTCCCGATCTGCCTCGGCGCGCGTCGCTACGAGCTCGCCGAGGAGGCAGGACGGGCCATCGCCGCGGTGCTGCGAGAGGAGAAGGAACCGGTCGGCATCCTGGCCAGCTCCGACCTCAATCACTACGAAGATCAGGACACCACGCTGCGCAAGGACCGCCTCGCGATCGATGAAGTGCAGAAGCGCGATCCGCGCGAGCTGTGGCGCGTGGTCGAAGAATTCGACGTATCGATGTGCGGCTTCATCCCCACCACCGCGATGCTCGTGGCCGCCAACGCGCTCGGCGCCACGAACGCGGCGCTGATCGCACACGCCACGTCCGGAGACGTGAACGGCGATTACTCGCATGTTGTGGGGTACGCGTCGATGCTCATATCCTGACGGACCTCATGCGCGTCGTATTCGCAACAGCCGAGGTTTCGCCGATCGCCAAGACCGGAGGGTTGGGCGATGTGTGCGGTTCGCTGCCGAAGGCTCTGGTGAAGCTCGGGCACGACGTGGTGATCTTCATGCCGTTCTACCGGCAGGCGCGGCACTGGTTCGAGAAGAACGGCGCGGCCGTGCATCAACTGATGCCCACGGTGCCGGTCGCGTGGAACGGCTGGGCCGCGGAGGCGACGTTTCTTCGCGCCACGCTGCCCGGCACGGACATCCCGCTGATCCTCGTCGCGAACGATTACTTCTTCGAGCGCGATCAGATCTACCAGTCGCTCGACGGAAGCGACGACTTCCTGCTGCGCTACGCGTTTTTCTGCCGCGCGGTGATCCGCGGCTGCGAGCTGCTGGACATCTCACCCGACATCCTGCACTGCCACGACTGGCACACCGCGCTGCTGCCGGTCTATCTGCATTCGGGTCTGCGCGACGAGCCGCATTTCGCGCGCACGCGCTCGGTGTACACGATCCACAACCTCAACTATCAGGGGGTGGCGGGGCAGGAGTCGTTCGCACTCACCGGGCTGCACAGCCGCTACTGGGCGCCGGATGCGCTCGAGCATTTCGGCGCGCTCAATCCGATGAAGGGCGGAATTCTCTTTGCCGATCAGGTGACGACCGTCTCGCCGACGTACGCGCGCGAGGTCCAGACCGCGGAACACGGCGCGGGTCTCGACGGCGTGCTGCGCGCGGTCTCGTTCAAGTTTCACGGAATCCTGAACGGCATCGATACGGACGAGTGGAATCCCGCCACCGATCCGCTGCTGCCCGCGAATTTCGACGCCGATACGCTGCGCGACCGGGCCAGGAACAAGCGCGCGCTGCTGAAGGAAGCGGGCTTGCCGTTCTCCGCGAAGAAGCCGGTCGTCACCGCCGTGTCGCGGCTCGTCGATCAGAAAGGCTTTCAGCATCTGATCCCGGTGCTCGACCGCATGCTCGCCGCCGGCGCGCAGGTAGTGATCCTCGGCAGCGGCGAAACGCAACTCGAGGATGCATTGAGCCGCATCGCGGCCGGGCATCCGGACAGTTGCCGCGTCTGGATCGGCTTCGACAACGCGCTCGCGCATCGCATCTACGGCGGCGGCGACATGCTGCTGATGCCGTCGCTGTACGAGCCGTGCGGGCTGAACCAGATGTACGCGCTGCGCTACGGCACGATTCCGATCGTCCGCTTGACGGGGGGTCTCGCGGACACCGTGACGCCTTTCGATGGCACCAATCCCGAGACCGCGAACGGTTTCGGATTCTTTGACGCCAATCCGTTCGAGCTCTACGTTGCGACGTGGCTGTCGATGTTGAACTTCAAGGACGCGCCTGCATGGAAGACCTTGCAGGCCAATGGAATGGCGTGCGACTTTTCATGGGACCGCTCCGCGCACGCG
>CAMPKJ010000089.1 GCA_946887105.1 uncultured Acidobacteriota bacterium
CTTCATCCGCCCCCCGCGGCCATAGCCATGCTGCCGGCGGTGCAGGTCGTCGTTGATGCGCTGGCGATCGAGCCGTACGCCGGCGGGCATACCGGTGACGATGACGGTGAGTTGCGGGCCGTGGGACTCACCGGCGGTGAGGAAGGTGAAGGTGGACATCGAGAAGGGAGTTTACCGTGCGCGGTACCTCAGCAGGGCCGCTCGTGCGGGGAAGGGTCACTCGTCCGAATACCACCGAACGCGTTTGCCATCCCAGTAAATGACCGCAACGCCATCCTCCCAAACGAGTTCGATCGCCTCGGCACCCTTCACAGCAGCAAACCGCGGATCGGCTTTTCGGAACTGGTCAACATCACTCACCGTCAGGACCTGCCAATCGTTCGATAGAAATTGATCGTTCGGCATGTCTGAAAAATTCTTCGCGTTGCTCTGCACAGGTCCCAGGACGTGTCGTCCTGCCTTGGTCCCGCAAACGATGACGCCGTGCTTCTTCAGCGATGCGGACCACACCGCGATGGCGTAGTCCGGCATTCCGTCACCATCGAAGTCTCCACGCAAGTAGTACGGTTTCTGCTCGGTCATGGGCTCGATTCCGGTCGCGCTGACATTGCCGATACACCGTTCGACCGCTTTCCGTTCGGTGCCTGCTGATGGGGTCTCAGCCGGGCACGACGACCCCATCAAAAGAACAATCATCCAAAGCTTTAACGAAACGTGCATGGTCTCATTTCGACTGGAGGTGAATGTGGTTCTTGTGGATGGCCTTCAGTTGCTCATTTACTTTCGGTTTGGAACTCAGAACCTGCTTCGCCTCTTCGAAGCGTTCCGGATGTCCGGTCAACGCAGCCCCGATTGCGGCCTTTTCCAGCTTCGCGAGCAAAATAATCAGATTTGTCTTTATCGGATCGGCAGTTTCCGAAGCCTTGTCCCCCCGAACACCGGGGTATCGCATGTCGATGTTCTTACCGGCTTGGTGCGACTTGTGGACCGGCTGACCCTTTGCATTGACAGCTGGTTTACCGGTGTCTGCCGATCCCGCCGTGAATACGAGATTCCCATCATCGCGATAGCCCCAGTGGTACTTCATCGAAACATTGAACAGCGCGGCGGCGCGTTTACTATCGAGGTAATCTTCCGGATGCCGCGCGGCCGCGGCGACTGACGACAATCTCGAGTCGTGATGGCCAGCAACCGGCGTCATTTCGATCACGCCGTTCGCATTCGCCTCGTAGTCCGTAATGTCTTCTGAGCCTTGGGAACCGTAAATGCGAAGGTCTTTCCCAACGGCAGCCGCAATCGTTGCGTAACAAATCTCCTGCCGTTGGCAAGTGTCCACCCAAATGTAAGGCTCGCTCTTCTTAGCGCTGCTCTGCTGCCATAGTTCACCAGTCGGATCTCGGCGGTTTACCGGATCGCCGCCGCAGAACGCATAGAGGTTCGACGAGTCGGTGTAGCCCATCGGATCCGGGCTGAGGAAGGTGGCCGTACCCGGGTCATACCATCGATTGCGAACGTAGTTCAGCCGTGTCATCGGTTCCGTGAACGGATGCGCGTGCGTCGCTGCCGACATGATGTCCTGACTGAATTCTTCACCGCTGCCGGGTTCGGCGAGCAGGGCCAGGGCGTCAATTTCGTAGAGTTTGGTGGTGCGGGTGCCGCTGGGACCGCCGGCGATGATGAAGTCGGTCAGGGTCGACAGCGGCTCGCGGACTTCGACCATCAGATCCGCAGTCGTGAAGACCGGTTTCGTGGCCTTCACCCAATCAGGGGGTGGTAGGACCGGGAGCTCCGCCGCCCAATTGCTGGCGCGTAGATCCGGAGTTGCGCCGACAGACAGCGCGGCCGCGGTCCGATCGACACCGTTGACGTTGACCGGAGTGAGATCCGTCAGCGCGGACCACTGTGCCGGCGTCAGGGACCAACGCACGGTAAAGGCGTCGGTGGGATCGGCGGTCGGGGTGACGGTCGCGGTGCGTACGAGGTCGCCTCTGTTGTCGACGACGGCGAGCCGAGCGCCGTTCGCGATCGACGATTGGGCAATTGCCTCGGTCGCGTGGAACGTCACATCGATGGTGTCGACGCTGCCGTCGGTTTTCTTGACTTCGACCTTCACGTTGTCGATGGCGGCGCCGCCGAGGATGACGTCCTCGGCACCGTACGGATCCTGCGTGAGGTTGCGGGCCACGACTTCGCCGGTCTCGTTGACGATTGCCTGCAGCGAACCGCCGCCGGCTTCGTCGTAAATGGGGTAGAGATGTGTGACGCTGCCGGTCGACGGATCGATGGTTGCGGTCTCGAGCGGGTCGTCGTAGGCAGCGCCGCCGTGAATGATCTGCTTGATCAGGCCGCCGTTTGCATCACTGGTGGTGGTGGCGCCGGCTTTGAAGACCGACACCAGGCGATCACTGATTGGATCCCAGACAAATGTGGTCTCGGCGGGGAGGCCGTCGAGATTGAGGATCTGCGGGCGATCCTCCAGCTGCCACGACAGAAATGAAGCCGACGAAGAGTATTCGGCACGACGGCCGACGACGCGGCCGGTGCCGCTGTATTCGTAGACGATGCTGCGGATCGGGCCAGCGGTCGCTTTTTCGGTCGCGCGGATCAGCCGTCCCTTCACGTCGAATTCGTACGTGAAGAGGCCGTCGTCGATGCGCTCTGCTCCCTGATAGCCGAACGTACGAACCTGCGGCCCCTGCGTCATCGACGCAACCTTGTGGCCGCTCTGCTCCCCGAACGTCGACGACGACGGATCGACCGTGGTCGGATCGATGCCTTTCGTCTGCATCGCGGCGTGCGTGGCGGCGTCGAGTTTGGGGGTGCGCTCCTGCGAGGCGCGGAAATCGGAGGCCGTGAGGTTCTCGCCCATACGGCCCGGCACTGCCGCCGCGGGCGCGACGGTGGGGCTGGTCACTCCATAGAGGGATGCGGTGACGCGGCTGCGTCCGTCGTACGACCAATGCTGATAGCGCTCGCCCGACGCCAGTCCGAGCATCCTGGCGGAGGCCTTCTGCAGTCCGTCGTAACTCACTTCGCTGCCGGCGATCGTGCCGTTGGCGTTGGTGACTTCGAAACGGCGGAGCAGCGCGGTCGCGTCGTCGTACGTGTACGTGCGTGTCATCGAACCGCCGCCAGCCATGTTTACCGTACGTGTGTCGGGCCGGCCCGAGTTGCGGTACGACGCAGTCATGAGCGTGCCGCCGCGGATGATCGACGAGAGGTTACCCATTGCGTCGTAGTCCTGCGTAACGCCGGTGGACCAGCCGGAGGCGAGAGCGAGGCCGCCATAGACCGGCATCGAGTAGAACGTCCGCTCGCCGTGCGTATTGTACGTGTGGGTCTGCTCGAATTCGTCCAGCAGGACCGGCGACGACGTGAGGCCGCTGCCATTCTTGAAGCGCCGCTGCTTGGTCTTCCGCGGACGGCTCTCCGCATCGAAGTCTTCAAAGGTCACTTCCGAGTCGGGTGTCTTCCACGACAAGGTGCGGCCGGCGTCGTCGTACGTCATCCGGTCGAGCGTGCCGGTGGCCGAATGCACTTCAAAGAGCTGACCCATGGGGTTGTAGACGTAGGTCTGCTTCCTCCCCTGCCGATCAGTGAGGGATTTGATGCGCGAGCCTTCCCATTCGATGACCTCGGCCGTACCGTCCGGATAGCTGCGGCTGACCGTCCGGCCGATGAGATCCGTGACGGTGGTCGTCGTTTCGGAGGTTGGGTCCCTGTAGCCGTTTTGGGCACCGCTGCCGTGATAGGAGTACCGGTTCTGTGCCCCACCCGGAAGGGTTTCCGCCGTGACAGCACCGCGCGCGTCGACATCCCACTTCGTGACGGGACGTCCGGGCGCACTGGCTTCCGTGACGTTGCCCATCTCGTCGAACTGACTGTTCCACTCCAGGGAGCCGATCGTGGTCTTCGTGACGTTGCCGGAGGTGTTGCGCTCGAGCGACGTCGTGATTGCGGAACCGCCCTTCTCTGTCGATTTCGTTAACTTCGGCAGCGCGCCCTCATACGAGGTGAACTCGTTGTTGAAGAAAACGTCGCTGATTGCCGTGGCACTGCCCTGTCCGGACGTCTGCGTCAGCGGACGGCCGGCGACGTCGAACGTCGTGCGCGTGGCGCGATCGCCAGCGGCAGCGCCTGTGGTACGGCCAGCCCCGTCCCAGGCGACCTTGGTGGTGAGGCCGCCGCCGGTGGTGAACGACTCCGCACGGCCGCTCGTGGAGAAGCCGGCCGCCGAAGACGCGACGATCTCGCCGCCCGACGGCGTGAGTGTCTTCATGTCGGTCGCGTTACCGAGTTCGTCGTGCTTCGCGGTCGTGATCGTGCCGTCGGACCGACGCGTGGCGATGGCGCGGCCGTTCGAATCGTACGCGGTCGCCGAGGCGATGAAGAGATCGGTCGTATAGACACGGTTGTCCGCGAGGTCATACGCGAAACGCTGATCGATCGGGCTGCTCCCGGTGGCGGTGGTGCGCGAGATCGGACGCCCGAGCTTGTCGACTTCGGTGGTGACTGTGGCGCCTCCCGGACGGGTCATGATCGTCTTGCGGTTGGTGAGGTCGTACACCACGGTCGCGGTCACCGTGTTGACAGAGGCGACGTTGTCGACGGTGGTCGTCAGGGGACGTCCGACCGCATCGTAGGTGGAAGTCGTCGTGACATCGTCCGAGCCCTTCTTCCGCGTGACCTTTCGCACCCGGCCAGCGGCGTCGTATTCGTACTTCGTATCCAGGACCAGCGGATCGCCGGGCTTATTGACGACGACGTGCGTTGGACGGCCCCACGTATCGAGATCGGTCGTCGTAATCGTGCCGCGCGGGTCGATCGTGATCGTCTGCGTATCCGACGGATACTTGAACTCTGTCACGAGCTCCTTCCCTGCCTCGCCTTCCTTGACGAACTGCGGAAGGAAGCGCGCGTGCTTCGGCGCGCTCTCAGGGAAGTAGTCGATGATCGACTGCGATCCCTCGCCTGCCGTGTCGGTACCGCCCGCCGAGCGCGTTTCTTTCAAGAGGCCAAAAGGCTCGTACTTCGAATCGGAGGTGATGGCGTCGTTTTCCGCCTGCAGCGACGGGACGTTGCCGCGATGCGGTTCCGGGGATTCGATCTTCTTGCTGCCGGCAGTGATCGCCTTGAGGAAATGCGGGGCGCCGGGTTGGTACTCGAATGTGCGTGTGATCGCGGAATCCGCCGGCATCCATGGGGCCGCCGAGGACGAGCTTACGGTGGACTGAGGCGCGGTGGTCACGTTGGAGAGAAGCCGGCCGGCACCGTTGGTGGCCGGGTTGTAGCCGATGGTCGTGCTGCTCACACCGTCGAGCGTGACGCCGGTCTGCATGCCATTCGCGTACGAGTAGGTCCACACGCGATTCCTGCCTGGCGTTGACGGCTCGCCGGCTGTCACGGTGCCGGGCAGTTGGCCGAAGCTTGCGCCTGCCCAGACCGGGACGTTCAGTTCGACCAGTTCCGAGACGTGGCCGTGGCCGCTGGTGAGGTCGCTCGTGTTTGCGGTAAAGGTGTACTTGCGATCCTGGCCGAGGACGTCCGTCACGTTGGTGACCGTCGGCGCGTTGTAGTGGAACGACGCCGTCTCGCCCGTGCCCCACTTCTGACCCGTGACGCGGTCGCGCTCCAGTGCGCTGGTACCGAAGCTGAACTTCACGCGCTCGATGTCGTTTGGGTCGTGGATCGTCTCCAGATTCGCGCGCAGTTCCACCTTGTCGCTGTAATTGGAGACGCTCAGGCTGTAATAGCCGTAGCCCTTTTCGGGGCGTGCGCCCGACGTGTTCGCGACATCCGGCAGCTTCACCTTGGTCAGCTGCCGATTGGCGTCGTATTCGAAGTTGATGAGGCGCGGAGTGTCGTGCCAATCCTCGATCTCCCGCAGCAGGCCGACCTGCGGCGTCGGTTCGAGGTAGTACCTCAATGTCGTCTTTCGGCCGACCGGATCGATGATCGTCGACAGTTTGCCGTCGCCGTCGTAGCCGTAATGAATGACGTTCCCCGATTTCGGATCGGACGGCTTATAGAACTCGTCCGACTCGCGGACCTTGCGGCCCAGCTCGTCGAACGTGGTGATGCGGAACTTCTGATCGGTCAGCATCCAGCCGGTGTCGATCCGCCTGAGGCTGAGCGCGAGACCGGCCGGCGAGGTGTACGACGTGTCGGTGCTCGGCTTGAACGTCCAGACTTCGGCGCCGTCACGGTATTCGACTTCACGGGTCGGCAGTTCGCGGAGACGGCGGAAGAGCGCCGAATCCCATCCTGCGCCGAGCGGCGACTCGTAGAGCGTGCGCGAGCGATACGTACGGTCGACGACCACGTTCCAGCCGGCGCGGCCGCCGGCGTCGAAGTCGACCGAACCGGTCTCGATCTCGCCGCTGTGGACGTAGGTCGTTTCCTGCAGCATTCCACCGGCAACCGGCGCTGCCTGCGCGGCGACGAGTACTGGAATCGGCCGCACTGTATCGGCCATCACGGTATTCACGCGCGTCCGCAGCCGTTGCGACTCACTCAGCCAGGCCCATCCCGCCGGAAGCCCTCCCGCCACCGGGTACGCGCTGATGTAGCGGCCGGCGGTGTAGAGCTCGAACACCTCGGGCTCCGGGCGTTCCTTCAGATGATCGGGACGTTTGCACGAGAAGCATCCTTCTTCTTCCGGCGTGCCGGCTCCGCTCGGCCACGCGTACTGTTCGGACGCGCGCGGATCGGCGATAGCCACGATCCACGGCGTGACCATGCGGTTCCAGCCGCGCTGGTAGCGCAGCTTCTTCGCGTCGTTCGTCGTTGGATCCGGCGCATCGCGCACGAGTTGGAACGAAGGGACGGCGCGCGGGCCGGTCTGGCGGAAACGCGAGCGCGGGAGCGGCTCGGCCGTCTGCGGACTGGCCACGCCGAGGATGCGTTCCGTGTCGATCACGATCGTCGGCGGCTCGGTCGAGCCTCCCGATTCGTTCATGCTGCCGGGGATGATCGCCTGCAGCCGGAATGCGCCGAGGGAACCGTCGGGACCGGCCACGGAGCCCGCGGGCGGCTTGATGCCGAGCGGCACGACGCGCTCGAGCAGCTTCATCGATGACGGAATGGCGCCCAGTCCGGTCCGGCCGACGAAACGGAGTTTCGGATCGACGACCGAATTCACGCGCAACTTCGTCTGCAGGACATTGCCGGTGTAGAGGAATCCGGTCTCCGAATCGAAGATCGGCGCTACGGTGCCGAAGACCAGCGGATCATTCGGCGGGCGGACGGGCGACTTCCACACGATGCGCGGGTCGTCGGAACCGACCTCGCCCGCACCGGCAGACGGACCGGTGATCGCGGCCATCGCGGTCGGGAACAGGTCCCATTCACAGGTGATGTTCGTGCAGGCAGGACCCGCCGTGACCATGCTGCTCTCGTCCACGCCGGCCAGGTCGATCAGCAATACGCGGCCATTGCCGTCGACGACCACCGCGAGATCCTGCGCATCCGCGACGCGCACCGACTGCGCGCCACCCGGAATCCAGACCACGTCGACGAGCGACGACGCTTTCATCTTCGGATCGAGGCGCACGACCAGCAGTCCATATTCGAAGCCGGTCACGAGCGCGTACGTGGTGCCGTTGCGCTTGAACGTGTCCACCGATGCGTAGCGCGCGGACGGCAAGCGTCCGCCGGAGCCCGCGGCGTCGGCGTACAGCGAGCGCAGACGATTGAGGCGCGGATGGCCGAACCAGCCCGAGAAGGTTTTTTCGGCGAAGACCATGCTGCCGGGGCGGCCGAACGTGGTCGGAGAGCCTCCCACACCCATGGTCAGATGCAGCAGACCTTTGTTCTGCTCGAGCACGAGGATCGACACCGAATCGCCGATGGTCGTCACAGCCGCATCCGGGGCAAACGTGAGCGCACCGATCTCGCACGAACGGCCCTGCGTGGCTTGCTGGGCACGATCGCAGTTGACCGCGTCCGCGCCCTGACCGTCGCTGGTCACGTACGTGGCTTCCAGGCGTTCCCAGCCCGGGGTGTAGAGATTGTGGAAGTTCGCATCGACCGCATTCAGGTCGTACACGCCGATGCCGTAGCCGAACAGCGAGACCACGCCGATCGTGCTGAGATTGCGGATCACGTGCATCTCGTCGCCCGGCTGGCCATACACCCGGATCGGCGGTGCAGTGCCCTGCACATCGACCGACCAGCGGTAGTCGCGCGTGACGTTGACGACGGTCACGCGTTGCTTCCCATAGGACCCGCCGCCCGTCAGGGTCACCGTTCCGGAGTAGAAGCCGTTGGTCACCTCGGTCATCCCGGTGACGAGGTCCTCGAACTTTTGAACGACCGGATCGGCATCTCTGGTGACGACCTTGATCTTGCGCGGAATGGCCTCCGGCCAGCCGCCGACGATGAGCGACGCCAGCGGCATCCCGACATTCACGCCGGTGCGCCACGTGACGATGACGTTGCCCTTCTGCACGTTCGGTGGCGAATCGGGCGGAGTACCAGGAGCGGCCGTGTCCGGCAGTTTGTCGGGCAACGGATTCGGGCAGCCGCCGGTCGCGCCGCACTCGAAGTCTTCGACGCGATACGACCGCACCACCCCGTACATGTTCGTGACGGCGGTGGCATAAAGACGGCCGTGGCGATCGGTGGCGAGGCCCCAGACCGCGCTGCTGCTGCCGACGGGCGGCTCGACGTTCGCAAACGGCGGCGCGGAGCCCATCATCAACGGATTCGACGCGTCGTACGCGAAGATGCCGCCGTCCGTGGCGGAGACGAACAGGATGTTGCCGATCATGGCCAGATCCCGCACGCTTCCTTTGGTGAGATTGAAGGTATTGAGGAGTCCCTTCGGCGCGCGCACGGAGAAATCGATGCGCAGTGCGTCCGCGCTGATCTCCGGGCCTGCGGTCAGCGGCGAACCGGATGCGCGCTGACCGAGACCGAGCGCGCCGGGGCCGCCGTCCTTGATCGACTTCAGCATGGCCAGGCGGTACTGCTTTCCGCGCTGGTAGCCGCCGCGCATGATGACGCTGATGCGGCGTCCGCCCGAGTTGGTGCGGATCTCGACCAGGTCATCGGGAACGGGCTGGAACGTCGAGCCGGTGATCTCCGGATCGCGGACCTCGAGCGTGAACTGGTCGTCCAGCAACTCGGCATCGGAATCATCGATCGGCTCGCTGAACACGACCGTGACGTTCGTGGCCGGATCGATTTCATGATCCGAGATCAGCACCACCAGCTGATCACCGACGAGCGCGTTGAGCGTGAGTGTGCTCATCGCAAAGTTATCGACCGAACCGACGTCTCCGCTGCGGAGGTTGAGTACTTCGACCCGCGTGTTCAGAGGCAGCGGATCGATCGCGCTCATGAAGGTGATCGTGCTGCCGTTGAAGATGGCCCTGACGTTGCGGATCGACTCGTCGGTGAACTCCTCGGAATGGATCTCGAGGAACTCCGCCCGTCCCGGCGAAACGAACACCGGATACGGCCCCTCTTCGTTCGTGGTCGGCAACGTCACCGACGTGGGCGTCGTCGGCTCGCCCGGGTTCAACGCCGTGTAGGGGGCGTTGAACGTTTCGAGACCTGACCCCGGATCGACGCCCACGATGTTGAACGTGCCGCTCGCGGCGACGGGAACGAGGACTTCTCCGTCTTCCGCGGCGAACGAGGCGTAGTAGATCGACTTGATCGGCGGAATGAAGAAGTCGGGGGGATGCGGGGGCGGCGCGAAGGTGATCCAGCTGATCGCGGTCTGGAAGGTGAAGCCGATGATGAGCGCGCCGCGATCGATGCCCAAAAGCATGTCGCGCAGCACGGTCGGGTTGACGATCGCCTCGCCGCGGATACCCCGCGCCGAGATGCCGCGGACGCTGCTTCCCTCCGGCAGCGAGGTGGTCAGCTTGTCGCCGTCCTGACGCAGGAGGTTGGTGACCATGATGCGCGGGCCGAGCGCGGACATGCCGTGGTAGCCGAGGAGCGGGGTCTTACCGGCCGGGAGATTGGCCGGCGCTGGAAACGTCAGGTCGAGCTGCTTCCTGGCGATGCCTTCGAAATCGATCCTGAAGCCGGCGAAGTACGAAAGCTCGTCGTTGAATCCGGGGACGTCTTCGAACGCCGCCTTCGCGGCGCTCTCGATATGCACCACGGTCGGCACCTCGAACGCGCCCGCCGGAACAGCGACCGTGATCTGGTCGATGGTGGTGAACGTTGCTGCCTTGTTTGCGGGGGCGACGAACCCGCGGCCGTCTTCGGTCGTGAACGGCCCGAGGGGCACGATCGCGGCGACGGAGCCGGCGTTGTTGACGATCTGCAGATAGATCTCGTCGGCGATGGTGACGCGGTTCAGCGGATCGGTGCCGGTGCCGAGCTCGATCTGGAAAGCGTTCTGCTCGTTGGCAGTGTCCTGCGGGCGATTGGTAAAGTCGCGGAAGCGGCGCACGGCCACCGCGTTCCAGTCCTTCGTCAGCGCGCCTGGCGCGCCGATGATGAGCGCGCGGCCGTTTTCGTCCGGCATGGTGATGCGGATCTTCGACGCATCGACGTTCGCGCTGGTGAGCACGCTTACCGTCGAGAACGTGGCGCTGACATCGGTGACCGGCGTGCCGTTGGTGCTGCGAACGCTGGACGCGATGACGGCGGTGTAGGTCGCATCGGCGCGCAGGCGAACGCCCGGCTCGAGCGTCCAGAGGATGCCGGTGTTGCCTTGCGCGACCGCGCGTCCGGGAACGATCGAGCCGTTCTCGTGATCGAGCACGGTCAGCGAATTCGTCTGCACGGACTGCGGATCGACGCCGGGCAAGAACGACGCCTTGATGCTGGTGCTGGTCGAGACGCCCGTCGCGCCCTCGGCCGTCACCTCGGAGAGTCCGGAGTCGGAGTGCGCGAAGAGCGTCATCGTGACAGTAGGCGGCTGCGCTACGAGCGCGAGCGCGCCGACGTTGACCACTGCATCGGCGGCGGGAGCGGTCGGATGGTTGTACGCGGCGCCGTCGCCTGTGGCGAACGTGCGCGGTACCAGCGAGAACAGCGCCGCGGGCACGGGCACGTTGAAGATGCCGGTGACGCGCGTCAGATCGATGACGCCGAGCGGCGGCGTGAGCACGCGCGCGTTGGCGACGGCGGAACCGCCTGCGCCGAGGTGCACGGTGCCGGTGGTGAACGCGATCGGCGCGTTCGGCGCGAGCAGCAGATAGCGGCCGTCACGGATGATGCCGTCGACGGGCAGCACGGCGCGGTCGATGGTCTTCGTGGAAAAGCGGCTGCCGCCTTCGAGCGCGGTGATCTGCGAGGCGAACCGGTAGATGCGTCCGTACTCCGTTCCTTCGATCACCTCGACGAGGATCAGCTGCGAAGGCAGTGCGGCGTCGACCACGGTGAACGTCGCGCGCGCCGGCTTGATGAGCTCCACCGGCGACGACTCCTCGCCCTGCCCTGCCCACTGCAGCGACAGATCGACTCCGCCGACGATGCGATATCCGGCGATCGTGCCGAACGAGGAAAAGTCTTTGATGCTCACGGCCGTGGCCTGCATGGCGTCCGTCGTGGCGCCCGCGGGGATCTCCACCGACACGCGGTCATCGGCAGGAACGCGTCCGCCTTCGGGACCGATCAGCGTGCCGCGGTCGAGGCGCTCCGGATACGGAATGATGCGGATGTGGTCGTAGCCGACTTCGAGCGCGACCTGCGAGGCGCGCGGGCTCGGTGCGAGATGGAACACCGCTTCGCCGGTGTCGCCGGCGAGATTGCGATAGAGCAACAGGTCGGTGGCGAACGGCGCGACCACGTCGCGCGTGCCGTCGGCGAGGCGCAGCTCTTCGTCGACGTACGCCTGGACGGCGGTACCGCTCGGGAAGAGTGACGTTTCGCCGCCTTCGATGGTCAGCGTGGCAACGGTGCGTTGCGTCGGCAGGACGGCGGGCGGATCGAGATGCAGTGCGTTCTTCGCCGCGAGCGGAGCGCACGGGCTGGGAGTCGCGGCCGCGCAAGGATCCGCAACGCCTGCGAGCGCGCCGCCGCCGACCGGATCGGCCGGTTTGGCGAGGCGCGGATCTTTGTCCGGATAAACGAGCGCATACGCGCCCGGACCGTTGACGGAGATCGTGGCCTTGTCGTTCGTGACCGGCACGACCGCCATCACCACGCGCCATTCATCGCGATCGTCGAAGTAGCGAACCGCCGTCAGCGTCTGACCGGCGTCGCCGATCGCCGTACCGGGCACGGTGAACTCGAGCTCCGCTCCGGAGAGCGATGCGGCATTCGTGACGATCTCCGCCGATGCGAGCGGCGACCAGCCGAGCGGCAGCAGGCCGGCGAGCGACTGCGCGCCGACCGAAGTCAGCGTGACGCTGTTGCCTGCGCCGACCATGGCGGCCGGAATGCGCAGTTCGGCGGGAAGCGCGAGCGGTGTATTCGGCGCGCCGCCGTGATTCAGGACCAGCGCGCCGCCGTTGCCGTCTTTCGTCACGCCGCGCGGCGTGAGACGGATGTCGGTCGGGATCACGCCGGCGCCGGTGCGGACGATGATCTGGCGCCAGACGGTGGTGTAGTTCTGCGCGGAGGCGCGGATCGTGTGCGCGCCTTCGGGGAGCTCGCGCAGATAGCGGCCGCGGTTGTCGGCGATGCCGACGACGGCTGCTGTGGTACTGACGTTGTCGGTGCTGACGTTCTGCGTGGAGACCGGACGCGAGAACGCAGACTGTGCTCCGACAGGGCGCGCAAACGCGCCAAGCGGCACATCGATCGAGACCGACGCACCCGGCAGTGGACGTCCGGTGTCGGCGTCGAACACTTCGCCGGAGATGTATCCAGAGCCATCGCCGAGCGTCGGCTCGCCGATGGTGAATGCGCGCGAATACGGTGCGGTGAGCGCGGCGCCGCCGGTATCGCGCACCGCGGTGGTCACCGTGAGCGTGAACGTTTGTTCGGTGAGGTCCTGCGCGGGAACGATGGAGACGCTGGACGGCGTGGCCAGCGCGGAGACGGTTCCGCCGGCGATCGTGCCGTCGGTGAGCTGCAGTTGCGCGGATCCGTTCGTGCCGGTGGTGACGGTGGCGAGATCGATCGCTTTCGAGAACGTGATCGTGAGCGCGTTCGTCGAGCGGTCGTACGTCGCATCGGTGACATGCGGTCCCGCGCAGTCGACTTCGAACTTCGCCTCGGCGGCGGCGGACAGCGATCCGTCGCTGCCGACCACACGCACGCGCGCGACCTGGAAGCCGGTGCGGCCGGACAGCGGCAGCGTGTACGAGAAGGCGCCGGTGGCGGAGGCGCTGGTGTTGAACTGCAGCGTGCCGAGGTCGATACGGATGCGAACGTTTGCTGGCGCGGTGCCGCTCAGCTCGAGCGAGCCGCAGACGCGCGCGGCGTGCGCGTTGAGCGTCGGCGCATCGACCGGCGCCATTGCGGCGACGGTGAAGCTGCGCGCGAACGGCTGGGCCATCGCGTTGCCGGCGAGATCGAGCGCACCCGCCGCGACGCGGATCGTGAAGCGCTCGCCGGAGGCGAGCAGTGTCGCGGGCACGAACGTCAGCACATCGCGATCGAGAATCACATCGCCGCTGACGGCGGTGCCGGCGGCGTTCTCGAGACGGAACGCGCTGCGCACGGACGCGCGATCCATCGCGGCGGAGAAGAGCACCAGCGGCAACGTACCGGGGGCGACGTCGGTGGCGTCGTCGAGTTCGGGGAACGTGCTGATGACGGTCGGCGCGGCGCCGAGTTTCGAGACGCGGAGATTGTCGAGAGCGTAGACGCCGGTCTGTTCGGTCACGCGCGCGACGACGTGCGTGGTGAGGAGCGAGGAGAACGGCACGGTGGCGGTGAACGTCGAGCCGCTCAGCGTCGCGTTCTCGCCGTTCACTTCGACGGTGGCGTTGGTCTCGGCTTCGAACGTGCCGCTGACCGTGAACGATGCGCCGGCGGTGCTGGCGAAGAACGCGTTGTCCGCCGGCGAGTCGATGCGGATCGACGGCTTGCCGTCGGCGCGTGTGACCTCGATGGTCGCGGTGGCGGCGCGGCCGAGGCGATCGAGGCCGCGGACGGTGATGGTCTGCGTGCCGATGACGAGCGGCACGGATGACGCGACGAACGTGCCGGTGGTGTCGCTCGTGACCGCGGTCTGCACGGTCGCGCCAACGCCGCTGCGCGTGACGGTGATCGACGCCGGATCGATGCTCGTCCAGAGACCGCTCACGTCGACCGTGGCGGCGCGCACGGTGAGCGCGGCCGCGGGCGCGGTGATGGAGATGGCCGGAAGGTTCTTCAGCCACGTGACGTGGACCGAGTCGGTGGCGGTGCGGCCGGCGGCATTCTTCGCGCGCGCGACGACGACGTTCGCGCCCGCGCTGAGGCGGACGTTCGATGCAACGAACGCATTGCCGGTGACGATCGCACCCACGCCGTTGACCAGCACCTCGGTGGCACCGGTGACCGTACCGCGCACGGCGATCAGCTCGTCCGCGCTCGCGGAGTTGTGTGCGGGCTCGGTGATGTCGATCGACGGGGCGCCGGTGGCGCGCGTGATGGTGATCGTCTCCGGCTCACCGGTGGGCGTGCCGTTGGCGTCGGTGCAGGTGACGGTGATGACGTTGGCGCCTTCGTTCGACAGGTTGATGGTCGCGGTGAACGAGTTGTTCGAGACCACGGCCGCGGTGCCGTTCACCTTCACGCCGGGCGCGCCGCCGGTGCGGCCGATCAATGTGACCTGTTCGGAGGTGACGAGCGCGCCATCGGCGGGATCGAAGTCCGTGAGCGCGCAGCCGCCGCCCGTGCCGCCGCCGATGAAGAACGTGCGCTCGATGCGCGTCTCGTTGCCCGCGGCGTCGCGCGCGGTGGCGACGAGCGAGTGGCCGCCGCTGGCGGTGATGAGCGCGGGTGATACGGCAGGCGCCGCGTCGATGAGAAGCGTGGGCGTCAGGTCCTGTCCGGCGTCCGTGGCCGTGACGGTGATCTGCGCCTGCGTCGCGAAACGAGCCTCATCTTCGAGGATGTTGCCCGACTCCCGTACGGCTACCGCGGGCGGCGTGAAGTCGGCATTGACGGTCACGCTGACCGAACCTTCCGCGCCGTCCTTGCGCACGATGGCGGTGATGACGTTCGGCCCTTCGACGAGCGGGAAGTCGGTCTTGCGGAACGCGCCCGCCGCGTCGATCGGAATCTGGATGTCGTTGACGGTCACAAAGCTCACACCCGCCGGCGAGAGCACCTGACCGGCGACGATGGTGGTGCGGCGATTGGTGGGCAGGCTGGCGATCGGGCTGTGCAGGATCAGGCCGAGCGTGCCGCTGCCGCGGATCACGTCGACGGTATCGACGCCGGCGTTGCCCGCCGCGTCGAGCGCCCTGACCACGATCTCGTTCGGGCCGAGGTCGAGCGCCACTTCGAGATCGAACGCGCCGCCGGTGAGCGTCAGCGGAAGACCGTTGATGGTGGCGCTGACCGGGTCTCCGCTGATGGCGCCGCGAACGCGGATGCGATCGGCGGTCACGGTGACGCCGTCCTGCGGCTCGGTGATGGTGACCACCGGCCCCTCGCGGTCGATGGTGAACGTGACTTCCTTCGCCGGTGAGGTGTGGCCGAACGAATCGCGCGCGGTGGCGTTGATCGTGTGCGAGCCATTCGCGGTGATCAGCGTGCCTGAGGTGAAGGGCTGACCGTTGTGCGTGGCGGTGAGAATCGCGCCCGCTTCGTTGGAAATGATGTCGACCTTCACGGCGCGCGTGTAGCGCGTGCCGTTCACGATCGGTGAGCCGCTCTCGACGATGTCCACCGCCGGTGCGTTGGTCTTGACGTGGAACGCGTAGTCGAGACGCGCGGTGTTGCCCGCGCGATCGACGGCCACGAGCGTGAAACGGTTCGCGCCTTCGCTGACGGCGAGCGTCGAGAAAGAGAACGCGCCGTTCGCGACCGCGGCCTGCGTGCCGGTGGCCTCGGAGAACACATTGACGGTATCGGGCGAGACGCTGCCGCTGACGGCAGGCATCGTGCCGACCGAGGCGCCGTTGGCCGGCGACAGCGTCAGGAACTGCGGCGGGACCTTGTCGATCGTGAACTGCACCACCACTTCATCGGCGGCGTTGCCGGCGCAGTCGACCGCGTTCGCCTTCAGCTCGTACGTCTTCTCGAGCGCGATCGGCGTGCCGCTGGCATACGCGGCGCCATCGAGCGTGAGCGTGAGCTTCGTATTCGGATCGGCATCGACCACGCGCACGAACGGCGCGACGGTGCGATTCACGAACGGCGCGGTGAAGGGAACACCCGACTCGGTGATCTCGATGCGCGGCTTGGTCTCGTCGATGCGCACCTGCACGGTGGCGACGGATTCGTGCGCGCTGCTGTCGCGCGCGGTGACGACGATGACGAACTTCCCTTCGGACGGGAACTGCAGCGTGGCGTTCCAGCTCTTCTTGTCATCGCTGAGCGTCGCGTTCACCGCGGGCGCGGTGCCCGGGAGAATGGCCACGCTCACGGACGCCACGTGCGGATCGGCGATCGCGCCGCTGACCTGCACGGTCTTCGTGGTCAGGCAGGCGTTCGCCGCCGGCGACGCGATGGTCACCTCGGGAGCGCGCGTGTCGACCGTGACTTCGACCGACACCGGATCGCTGACGTTGCCCGCCGCGTCGGTGCCGATGGCGACGATCGTGTTCGAGCCTTCGAGCAGTTCGAGCGACGGCAC
>CAMPKJ010000090.1 GCA_946887105.1 uncultured Acidobacteriota bacterium
TCCTCGCGGCGTATCTGGGAGGGGCGGCGCTGATCCTGGTGATGCTGGGACGACGCTCCTCGGGTTCCGAGGAACCGAGGCACTCCGAGGAACCGAGGAACTGGTCTCGCTACCTCAGCCCGGTGCTGCAGTTTTTCTTCGGCGGCATCTTCAGCGCGCTGTTCATCTTCTATTTCCTCAGCTCGGGCGGACTGGGGGGATCCCTCTTCGTGCTCGCGCTGGCGGCGCTGTTGATCGGCAACGAGTTCCTCGGCAGCCGCTACAGCGAGCTGACCCTCTCCTGGAGCTTCTTCACGCTCAGCGCGTGCATGTTCTTCAACTTCGCGCTGGCGCATCTCTTCCGGAGCATCAGCACGTTCTGGTTTTACCTCGGCACGATGATCGCCGTGCTGCTGGTCGTACTGCTCCGGCACGTATCGCGGCGCGAATCGGCGTCGATCGCGCCGTCGATGGGCGTCGCGGCGCTGCTGCTTCTGTTGCACGTGTTCAATCTGATTCCGCCCGTGCCGCTGGTGAAAAAGCAGATGCTGATCGCGCACGAGCTGCGACGGGAGCGCGGCGGATACGTCGCGCAGATCGAGTCGCCCGGCTGGCGGATCTGGCGTGCCTCGTCGCCGGTCTTTCACCGGCGCAACGGCGAACCGGTGTACTGCTTCACGTCCGTGTTCGTGCCGAACGGCATCCGCACCACCATCCGCCACCGCTGGGAGCACGAAGGACGAACCATGGACGTGCGTCCGTTCCCCATCACGGGCGGCCGCCAGGGCGGTTACCGCGGCTATACGCTGAAACAAAACCTCATTCCCGGACGCTGGCGCGTGACCGCGGAGTCGGAGAGCGGCGCGACGATCGGCTTCGTCGATTTCGTGGTCGTGGCAGGGGAGCCGCGGGCGTTGAAGAAGGTGCGGCTGTGACGTCGGGGCGCCGCGCGCGCTCGTGATTCACAGCGCGATGCGCGAGCCGGTCTCGATCTCCACCGGCTCCTCGCCGCGGCGGAAAATCCGCGCCGGCTTCGATCCGACCAGCGTGACCACATCGTCGCGTACGTCGAGCATCGAGCCTTCGCGCAGTCCCACCACCGGCGGGGTGTTCTCTTCGTGAAATTCGCGGATGCGCTGCTCGCGCGTCTCGCCGTGATGCGTGGAATTCGGATCGGGATCGAGGTAGTGCGAATTGATCTGGAACGGCACCAGCCCCAGCGCATCGAACGACGGCGGATAGACGATGGGCATGTCGTTGGTCGTGCGGATGCTCGGCGTGGCGACGTTCGTTCCCGCGCTCGATCCGGCATACGGCATGCCGCGTTTCACCCGCGTGCGGATGACGTCGAGCAGATCGCGCTCGTACAGCTGATGCAGCAGACGAAACGTGTTCCCGCCGCCGATGAACATCGCCTCGGCACGCGCGACGTCGTCGCGATCGTGGACCTGCGTCACGTCGAAACCCATCGCACGCATGCGTTCCCGGACACTCCCCGTGTACCCCTCGTGATCATGCTGCGCAAACGGCACGAACGCAACCGTCTTCACATCCGCGAGCAGGCGTTTCAGCTCCTGCTCCGCGTGATCGAGGTAGCCGTAGCCGTGTACGAGACTACTGGAGATGAGGAGGAGTTTCATTTCACCCACCACGCGCGCGAATTGGGATGCCAGTGGAACAATCCGAATCCCTTCGCCACCTGCACGTTCTGCACGCGGCGGTTCACGGCCCATTTCTCCGAGACCTGCACGGTCCAGAGATACGGCTGATCGCGCGCCAGCACGTCGTGGAGATGGTGATAGAGGCTGATGCGATGCCGCGGGTCGAGCTCCGCCGCCGCCTGGTCCATGAGCGAATCCGCTTCCTCGTTCGCGTAGCCGGTGACGTTCATCCCGTCCGGCGCGATCTGCCTCGAGTGGAAGAGATCCGACGGATCGGGATCGGGCTCGTTGACCCACGACAGGAAGGCCGCCTGATAGTTGCGCTGCAGCACGAGATCGTAGAACGCGGCTTCATCGAGCGGCTTGATTTCCAGCTTCACGCCGATGCGCGCCAGCGCGTCCTGAAACACCTGCGCCTGATCGCGTGAGATGGAGCTGCCGGCGATGATCAGCAGCGCGAGCTCGAACGTTTTTCCTTCGCGATCGAGCAGGCCGTCGCTGTCGGAATCGCGCCAGCCCGCCGACGCGAGGAGTGCCGAGGCGGCGGGAAGGTTGAACTCGATCGGCGCGGCTTCCGGATTGTTCTCGGGTTGATCGGGTGTGAACGGGCCGGTCACCGCACGCGCCTGCCCGTGGTAGAGCTTCGCGATCACGGTCTGCCGGTCGAAGCTCATCGCCAGCGCCCGGCGCACACGCGCGTCCGCGAGCAGCGGATCGCCGAGATTCCAGACGATGGCGTTGTAGCCGAGCTGCCAGGTGGTGTGGAAGCCGACCTTCTCCTTCACCGCCGGATCGTCCTTGACGCGCATCCAGAGATCGTTGTCGACGCGGGTCACGTCGATCGTGCCGCGCTCCATCGCGCGCCACGCCACGGCGTTGTCGGCGATGGGCCGGAAGCGCACCGACGCGATGGCGGGCTTCTCGCGCCAGTAGTTGTCGCGGCGGTCGAGGAGCAGGCTGCGGTCGCGCTCGCGCCGCGTCAGCACGTACGGGCCGTTGCCGATCACCTTCGACGTCCGGCTGAAGTTTTCCTTCGCGTAGACGTGCTCCGGCATCACGCCGATGTTGAACGAGAAGATCCGGCCGGCATGCGGGGTGTCGAACACCACGCGCACCGTCCGCTCGTCGACCGCTTGCGTCTGCGCGCGGTCGAGTCCCTCGAACCACGCGCCGAACTGCGGCGACTGTGCGTCGAAAATCTTGTTCAGCGTGAAGATCACGTCGCTTGCGCGAAGCGGCGTGCCATCGCTGAAGTTCGCGCGCGGATCGAGATGGAGGACGTACGTCTTCCCGCCGTCGAGCACTTCCCATCGCGCCGCGACGCCGGGGATCGGCGTGAGGTTCTGGTCGAGGTCGATGAGCGGGTCGTAGAGCAGCGACAGCACCTGGCGCTCGTCTTCGGTCTGCTGCAGGAGGTAGTTCAGCGTCTTGACGTCGCCTTCGAGCCGCCGCACGAGCCGGCCGCCGTCCGTCGGTGTCGCCACGGCCGGTTGGACCGGTGGGGGAGGCGGCGCCGGCGTCTCGCGCTTGCACGCCAGCGACAGCAGGAGCAGGGACACGGCAACGACGCGGCGCATTCGCGGCGAATTCTACTTCGTCGGGAGAAACGCCCGGTCGGGCGTTGCAACCAGCAACCTCTCACTCGTTCCCGATCACCCACTTCTCGTACGCATCCCCCGGCAGCTCGCGCACGAAACGCGACGGCTCCATCAACAGATCCATCCCGCCGCGATCGCGCGCCATCACCGGAAACACGAGGTACAGCTCCTGGCGCGCGCGCGTGACGGCGACGTAGAACAGGCGCCGCTCTTCCTCCTCGCCGGGGATGACCAGCTCGCGCGTTCCCTGCTCGTCGACGACCGGCGCGTCCTGCGTCGCTCCTTCGAGCAGCGGCAGCGCTTCATGCACGCGATCGGGCGTCACGCGGATGATGCCGCCCGGCACGCGCAGCGCGCGCTGCGACGGAAAGCGCCCGTCCGCGAGCCAGATCACGAACACCACCCGCCACTCCAGTCCCTTGGCCTGATGCACCGACGACAGCACGATCTTCTCGTCCTCGGGCGCCACGACCGCCACGTCTTCGCTGGCCATCGGGTTCGAGAGCGCGATCTCGTCGAGAAACGTCTCCACGTCCTCGTAGCGCAGCGCGTACTGCGAGAGCTGTTCGAGATCGTCGAGGCGCGCCTGCGCGTTCGCAAACTTCTGCCGCGCGTAGTCGGCGTAGCCTCTTTCGACGATCAGGCGGATCATCTCGGATGGATTCCGCTTCATCGCATCCGACGAGATCGTGCCCAGCAGATCGCGGATGCTCTTCATCGATCCGGTGGCGCCGCGGCCGCTGACTTCGACCCCGCGCAGGAACGCATCCAGCGGATTCGTGCTCTGGCTGATCCGCATCCAGACCTCGGATGCGGTCTTCTCGCCGACCTTCGGGTAGAGCTTCAGCATCCGCTTCCACGACAGCTCGTCGCGCGTGTTGGTGATCACCTTCAGATAGGCCAGGACGTCCTTGATGTGCGCCTGCTCGAAGAAACGCACGCCGGAGCGGATCTCGTACGGGATGTTCCGGCGCGTGAGCTCCATCTGCAATTCGAGCGACTGATAGTGCGAGCGATAGAGGATGGCGATCTCGTCGAGATCGACGCCTTCGTCGCGCAATTCGAGAATGCGTTGCGCCACGAACGACGCCTGCTCGAAGACGTCGTCGACGCCCACTACCGCCGGTTCGGGACCGTCGCCGCGCACCGCCTGCAGCTCCTTGCGGAACTGGAAGCGATTGGCGGCGATCGACGCATTGGCCAGATTCAGGATCTGCCTGGTGGAGCGGTAGTTCGTTTCCAGCTTGTAGATCCTGGCCTCGGGGAAGCGCAGCGGAAAGGTGAGGATGTTCTCGAAGGATGCGCCGCGGAACGAGTAGATCGACTGCGCGTCGTCGCCCACCACCATCACGTTGCGTCGCACCGACGCCATCGAGTCGATGATGTCCGCCTGCAGTTTGTTGGTGTCCTGATACTCGTCGACGAGGATGTGCCGGAATTTGCGCTTCAGCGATTCCGCGACCTCGGCATGCTCGTCGAGCAGCACCTTCCAGTACACGAGCAGGTCGTCGAAATCCATCGAGTTCGCGTCGCGCTTGCGCTCCTTGTAGCGGCGGAAGACGTTCACGATCTCTTCGCCGAACATCATGAAGTGCGGGAAGTTCTGCTCCAGGTGCAGCTCCAGCGGCGTGCGCGTGTTGATGAGGAACGAGTAGATGTCGAGCAGCACGTCGCCTTTCGGGAAGCGCTTCTCGAGCGTCTTGATGCCGAGGGAGGAGACGGCGGATTCCATCATCTCCTTCGAGTCTTCGTCGTCGAGGATGGTGAAGTTCGGGCGATAACCGATTGCCTCCGCGTGCCGGCGCAGCAGGCGATTGCCGATCGAATGGAACGTGCCGCCCCAGATGCGCCGCGTGTCGGTGGTGACGATCTGCTCCACGCGGCTGAGCATCTCCCGCGCCGATTTGTTCGTGAACGTGACGATCAGGATCTCCGACGGATCGACGCCATCCTCGATCAACCGCGAGACGCGATACGTGAGCGCGCGCGTCTTCCCGCTGCCCGCGCCGGCGATGACCAGCATCGGCCCTTCGCCCGCCATCACCACGTCGAGCTGCTCGGAGTTCAGCTCCTCGTCATAGCGGACCTTGTACTGCTTCTGCGGCTTCTCGGCACGCTTGAGCGTGTAGCGGCGGACTTTCGTCGACATGGACTACTCGCACCTGCCCACGTGCAGCACGCGGATCATCCGCCCCTTGATTGCGTCTTCGGAGATGAAGCCGCGAAAGCGGGAGTCGTTGGCGTTGTCGCGGTTGTCGCCCATGACGAAATAATGGCCCGCGGGAACCTCGACCGGCCCGAACGTGCGGACCGCAGGGATGTCGGGCGTCTCGATGATGTACGGCTCGTTCCGCTGTCTGCCGTTCAGGAAGAGGACATTGTCGCGCATCTCCAACATGTCGCCCGGACCGCCCACGATGCGAAAGAGAAAGAGCGCACCCTGGCGGTACAACACCACGTCACCGACCTTCGGCTCCTCGCCGAACGCGTAGGCGAAACGGTTGACGAACACGCGGTCGCGCTCGTGCACGGTGGGAATCATCGAGCCGGTGGGAACGAGATGATGCGTGGTGATGAACTTCAACGTCACGAACAATATGACGGCGGGAGGCAGCAGGATTGCCACGATGATCCACCCGTGGCGCCGCTCGCGGCGCAGTTCGTCCTCGCTTTTCACCGGGGGGAGCGTAGCAGGGCCGGGAAGGAAGTCTCAAAGTCGCAAAGTCTCAAAGTCGCAAAGAGGTGGTTCCCGCTCTTTGAGACTTTGCGACTTTGAGACTCTGCACATCCCGGCGTCGTACGATGTCCAGCGCATGTCCGCCCCCCGTTTCTTCGCGTTCCTGGCCATCGTGTTCTGGGGGATTTCGTTCGTGGCCACGAAGGCCGCTCTACGAGAGGTATCTCCGGTCACGCTGATCTTCTGCCGCTTTGCGATCGGCGCGCTGGTGCTCCTGGCGCTGGTGCGCGAACTGCCGCCGCGGCACGCCTGGAAACAGCTCGCGCTGATGGGATTCATCGGCGTGTTCGTGCACCAGATGCTGCAGGCCTACGGTCTGACGCTGACCTCCGCGACGAACTCGGGATGGCTGATCGGTCTGACGCCGCTCTGGTCGGCCATGCTCGCCGCGATCGTGCTGCGCGAGCGTTTCGGCGCCTGGAAGATTGTCGGGCTCGTCGGCGGATTCGCCGGCGCGTTGCTGGTCGTCACACGCGGCGACTTCAGCGCGCGGGTGCTCGGCCGCCCGTCCACGATCGGCGATCTGCTGATCTTCATCAGCACGATCAACTGGGCGATCTATTCGGTGGTCGGCCATCCGACCATCCGCAAGCTCGGACCGCGCCGCGCCACCGCCGGGGCGATGCTGTTCGGCGCGGCGATGCTCACTCCGTTCTTCATCGCCCAGCGCGGCTGGCGCGAGCTGCCGCAATTCTCGCCCGCGGGCTGGGGCGCGATGCTCTTCCTGGCCATCTGCTGTTCCGCGCTCGGCTATCTGTTCTGGTACGGCGCCCTCGAGCAGGTGGAGGTGTCGCGCGTGGCGGTGTTGCTCTACCTCGAGCCGCTGGTGACGTTCGCCGCCGCGGCCCTGCTCCTCGGCGAGCGGGTGAGTGGCGTCGTCATCGCCGGCGGGCTGCTCGTTCTGGCCAGTGTGCTGATCTCCCAGTACGCGCCCGTTCCGCGCGAACGCACTGTGCGCGCATAGCAGCCTCAGCCGCGACCGTCGCCCTGCCGTAGAATGCTCGGCGGTCCGATCCGTTCGAGAAAATCTGCGTGCAGAGGAGAGGGAAATGGCGCTCAAGCCGTTGACGAAAACGCCTGTCCAGGATTATCCCGCCAGCATCAATCCATTCATCAAGAGTCTCTTCACGAAAGACGTGCGCAGCAAATCGATCGTCATCGGCGCCGCCGGCGGAGGTCACGACGCCGTGACGTTCGCCGATGACGCGAGCCGGCAAATCATCCTGGAGTCGTGGCTCGCAGCCTGGAAGATCTACGCCGGCGAGACCGGCGGCGATTGGAAAGACTACGTGCGCGAAAACGATCAGAACCTCATCAATTTCCTCGCCGGCTACATCAAGGAACATCACCTCGGTCTTTGCCGGCGGCAGATCGTGTTCTCCAGCGCGTCGATCGATCCGAAGGCGCCCGGCGTTCCGTTCTACCGGAACACCGCCTACACGAACCAATCCTTCTTCAACGACAAGAGCGAATGGAACTACGGGACGTTCGACGAGACCGGAAAGCCGAAAGGCGACGGCGTCGTGACGGAGTTTCTCTGGCTGCTGTTTCACGGCGCGCACGTGGTGGTCATCACAGTCGACGACGACGGAGCGTCGGGATTCGACACGGGCTTCGACAGCAGCTTCAACGACTTTTTCGACGGCGACCACACCTCGAGTTGCCCCGGCAATAGCCATTACGGCGGCAGTCTCGGCGGCGACGACTATTACCTCGACATCGGCGAGAAGCCGCCGGAGGATCCGTCGTTCATCCTGGCCCTGCTCGTCGGCGACACTTCGGCCGGCAAATCGAACGGCTTCCTGCAACTCGAGGGATGGCAGGCGCGCACGACATGGAGTTTCGACGGCGGTGAGTGGCACAACAAGGATTACAAGACGCACGGCGCGACGGTCTGGAACATCTCCACGTTCGGAGCCTCGGCGTACAGCGAGAAGCGCTCCACGCCGGTATTCCTCGCGCAGGCGTCCTTTCCGCTCGAGATCGATCCGCAGACGCACATGCCGCTCTACGACGGCGCCGGATCGCTGCAGGACTGGATGGAGCCGGGCTACATCACCGGCGGGTCGATCGACGAGGCGCTCATCGACGTACACGACGACATCGACCATCTCTATTTCTTTCAGGGCACGCAGCTGATTCATTACGATCCGTCGAAGAAGGCGCCGCACGCCAAATATCCGCAACCGATCGAGAACATCTTTCCCGGTCTCGCGGATCATGGCTTCGAGACCATCGACGCGGCGTATGGCATTCCGCCCGGTCACAGCAAGGGCGGCACGTACTATTTCTTCAAAGGGCCGTGGTACATCCATTACGACCCGAGCAAGCCGGCCGGCGAGCGCGTGGTCTCCAAGCACAAGATCTCCGGCGACGACGCGAACGATGGGCCGCACTGGCCGGGAATCACGTTCACGTCCGTGGACGGCGTGGCGTATGAGCGATCGTCCGACGGCAGCAATGACCGGATCCATTTCTTCAAGGGCAACAGCTACCAGCGCTTCGACGTCAAAGAGAACATGGCCGGGCACGCCGCGCAGGCGGATGTGTCGGTGGGCGCGGCAGAGATCGTGTACGGCAAGCTGCTGCTGTTTCAGGGGGACGAAGTGGTCTCGTGGGACCGCGACGAATTTCGCGTCGACTGGGATTGGGGCGCCGCCGCGATCTACGGAAGGAACGTCTTCCCGAAGTTGTGGTGGGGGTGAGTGGCATCGTCATTGCGGGGCGCGAACGTCTGTAACCGTCGGAGGAAACCATGATTCGCCGTTTGCTTTGTCTTCTGCTGCTCGCATTTGCGTTGCTCTCCTGCGCGTCCTCGCCGAATCAGCTCGACGCGGACCAGTCGCCGCGTTCCCGCTACGCCGGTGAGGCGGGGGAATCGCCCGTGGGTGTGATCCCCGAGGGGACGGTACGCGATGCGGAGCGCGGCAAGGATGTGGCGATCTCGGTCGAGTATCCGACGCGGCCCGGAGCCTATCCGCTGATCATCTTTTCGCACGGCTTCGGCGCGCGGCCGAACGCGTACGTCGGACTGAGCTCGCACTGGGCCAGCCAGGGCTACGTTGTCATCAGACCAGCACACACTGACGCCGGCAGGCTACAGCTGAGCAACGCGGAGCGCGCGTGGCTCGATCAGACGCCCGCGGATTGGCGCAACCGCGTCCGCGACATCACGGCCATCCTCGACGGACTGGACCGGCTCGAGGAAAGCTACCCGGAGCTGAAGGGCAAAATCGATCGCGCGAAGATCGGCGTCGGCGGGCATTCGTACGGCGCATTCACGGCCATGCTCCTCGGCGGCGCGCGCACGTTTCCGGGTGCGACGAGCTACGCCGATGCGCGTGTGAAAGCGATCGTGGCCATGTCGCCGCAGGGGCCGAGCGAGATGTTCGGGCTCACGGCGGAGTCGTGGAAGGACGTGCGTCTGCCGGCGCTGTTCATGACCGGCACGATGGACGGCGGCATCAGCGAGAACGAGACGCCGGAATGGCGGCGGCAGGCGTTCGAGCTCGCGCCCGCGGGCGACAAGTGGCTGGTGGTGCTCGAAGGCGCGCGGCACGGATCGTTCACCGGCGGCCGGATCGATTCATCGGTCGAAGCCGCGCCGACCATGGGTCAGCCGACCATCGGCCCCGAACGCTACCCGCCCGGCACCATTCCACCGGAACGCCGCAACCCGCGCGAAAGCGCCGCCGGCCTGCGTCTCCGCGGCACGTTCTCGAACATCAAAGGCCTCTCGCTCGCATTCTGGGATACGTACCTGCGCAATGACGCGGAAGGACGCACCGCTCTGGAAGCCGCCGCGTCGCGCGGAGGCGTGGAGTTGGTGAAGAAGTAGCGCGCGAGAACTATTACCGCCTAATACCGGGGACAATCGGCAGCACCCTTGCGCGTAGCTTTTCCGGTTCTATCGTCACGATTGCGCCGCGTTCAAGAAGAGACGCGTATTCGTGGACAGCCGATAGCACGAGGTCTCCAACTACATTCGGCATAGGACACGAAAATACTCAGCCCATACTGGACTGAGATTCATATCGATCGCGATCTTCACGACGACGAGATCGGAACCTCAAACTCGTCGGAGCGCCACGCGGCATATGCAAGCGCTTCGGAAATGTCTTCCGCCTCGAGATAGGGGTACAGGCGTAAGATCTCATCTCGGGAGTGGCCGGATGCCACGAGTCCTACGACGGTTCCGACGGTCACACGCATTCCCCGAATGCACGGACGTCCGCCCATCAGTTCCGGATCTGCCGTGATGCGCTGCAGAGGATTCACAAGAGAAGTATACGCTCGGGCCCCGAACGAAGCGGGAAGCGGGTACCGCGGCGTATGATCCGCTGAATGTCCGATCTGCACACGGCGTGGACGACGACGGTGGAGTCGGCGGAGGGGCTGCAGCGCAAGCTCACCGAGCAGTGCATGCAGGGCGAGCAGCTTCGGCTTCTCGGCTCCGCGATCCATGTCAGCGCCGAGGGAATCGCCATCATGACGCCGGCCGTCGAGGCGGTCGGGCCGCGCATCGCGTTCGTCAACGACGGCTTCTGTGCGATCTACGGGCGGCGCCGCGAGGACATCATCGGACAGACGCCGCTGATCTTCGGGATCATCGAGCGGCACCAGTCGATCCTCGAGGCCATGCTGCAGCACGTCTTCGAGCATCGCCCGTTCGAGGCGGAGGCCACGGCGCTGCGCGCGAACGGCAGCGAGTTCGAGCTCGACGTGCAACTGATCCCGGTGGAAGACGGCGGACAGCTTACGCACTGGGTGGCGTTCCTGCGCGATGTCACGGCGGCCAAGCATCAGGTGTCGTCGCTCCGCCATCAGGCCACTCACGATGCGCTGACCGGCCTGCCGAATCGCGCGCTGCTCTTCGACGCGCTCGAGAAGGCCATCGATCACGCGCGCGCGGCAGGTTCGACGCTCGCGCTCATGCTGATGGACCTCGATCGCTTCAAGGAAGTGAACGATACGTTCGGCCATCATTTCGGCGACGCGCTGCTGAAGCAGGTCGCGTTCCGCCTGCAGAATCAGATGCGCGGCGATGACGTCGTGGCGCGCCTCGGCGGCGACGAGTTCGCGGTGGTACTTCCGGGCGCCGTCGATGCGAGCACGCCCGCGGCCACGGCGCGCCGCATCCTGAACACGCTCGAGCAGCAGTTCGTCATCGAGGGTCAGGTGCTCGAGGTCGGCGCCAGCATCGGCATCGCGCTCTATCCCGAGCACGGCACCGACGCGCGCACGCTGCTGCGCCGCGCCGACGTGGCCATGTACACGGCCAAGCAGAAACAGAGCGGCTACAGCTTCCATCAGGAGGACGCCGACAGCGGTTCCGCCGATCAGCTTTCGCTCGTGGTCGAGCTGCGCGGCGCGATCGAGCGCAACGAGCTGGAACTGCACTACCAGCCGAAGCTGCACATGAAGAGCGGCCTGATGACGCGCTGCGAAGTGCTGATGCGCTGGAACCATCCGCGCCGCGGCCTGCTCGCTCCGTCGCATTTCATCCCGGTGGCGGAGCGCACCGGACTGATTCGGACGCTCACGGACTGGCTGCTCGATCGCGCCCTCGAGCAGTGCAGCCGCTGGCGCGAGGCGGGCGCGCCGGTCCATGTCGCGCTGAACATCTCGGCGAAGAGCCTGCTCGATCAATCGCTGCCGCAGAAAGTGGAAGCGGCGCTCGCGAAATGGAATGTCGATCCGCGCTTCCTCAAGATCGAGATCACCGAAAGCAGCATCATGGCCGATCCCGCGCACGCGCTGGCGATCCTCTCGATGCTGCAGTCGATGGGCGTGCGGCTCTCGGTCGACGACTTCGGCACCGGCTATTCGTCGCTCACGCATCTGCGCGAGTTGCCGATCGACGAGATCAAGATCGACAAGTCGTTCGTGATGGGGATGGCCACCAGCGACGCCGACTTCGCGATCGTGCGCACGGTCATCGATCTCGCGCACAACCTCGGCAAGCAGGTGTGCGCCGAGGGAGTCGAGACCGAGGATGCCTGGATCGCGCTGCGCGACCTCGGATGCGACCTGGGACAGGGTTTCTGGATCGCCAAGCCAATGCCGGCCGACGACCTGATGCAGTGGCTGGTGCACACCTCATGGGGTTTGCAGCGGAAGGACGAGTGATGGAACCACCACGCAAAGACCTGCTCGAAGAACGCGGCGGCCGCATCGATCCGATGCTCACGCCCGACTCGCCGATCGATGACGACGAGCGCGTCGACGAAGCGATCGCGGAGTCGTTTCCGGCCAGCGACCCGCCGTCGTGGACGAGCGGGATCGAACGGGACGGGGGCGAGGGGGACGAGTCTTAGAGTCTTAGGGTCTTAGAGGAGAGGCCGCGTCTGGCGCCTCTAAGACTCTAAGACTCTAAGACTCTAAGACTGCCTCCACGACTGCCGCTACTGCCCCGTCCCCACCGTCACCTTCACCTTCGCCCGTTCCGTCGCCTCGATCCTCCGCAGCTCCGCGTTGATCTCGCGACGGGTGCGCCAGGCGCGCTTCGGTGTCGCGAGGACGGTGTTGGTGAGCGCGAAGGGATCGGGGATCTCCTGAGTGATGCCGCCGAGCGTGCCGGACATCGGCATCATCGGGAGATAGTTGAAACGCCAGGAGGTGCCGAGGGCGCGGAACTCGATGGCGCCGCGGCGGTAACGGATCGGATTTTCGCTCTCCTGCTCGGCTGCGTTGATGAACAGCCGGAGCAGCGTGTCCTTCGAATAGTCGCGCACCTGCGCGTCCTGCGCGGCCGCGGTGGTGGCGAGTAGAAGAACCAGTATCGCTGCGCTTGCTCTCATCATTCCTCCGACGAATGACTATGCAAGAGCGTTACACAAAGCGTCATTTTGTGACCTTCATCTCCTGCAACAGCTCGGTAGCTTTTTCGACCTCCAGCATCCACAGCAGATAGCGCACGTCCACGCTGATGTTGCGCGCTACCTCGGGGTTGTACCCGAAGTCATTGGCGACATTCTCCCAGACCCGGTCGAAGTTGACTCCGACCAGCTCACCCCGGCCGTTCACCACCGGACTGCCGGAGTTGCCGCCGGTGGTATCCGCGTCGGCGAGGAAGTTCACCGGCACCTGGAGCGCCGCGCCGGTTGCGGCGGCGAGCACCTTGTCGGGCGCGTCGAACGGCTCGGCGTTGGTGTGCTTCTCGACCATGCCGCGCACCGTCGTCCGGGGCGTCGCCCACATGCCATCGCGCGGTGCGTAGCCCTTCATGTGCGCAAACGAAACGCGCAGCGTGCTGTTCGCGTCGGGAGCGACCGGTTTTCCGGCGTGCGCGATCACGGCGCGGCGCCACTCGGGACGCAGACGCAGCACCGTCCCTTCCCAGCGGTCCTTCCGCTCCACCATCGCATCGATCTCGTCGACCAGCGCGAAGCCGAGGTCCACGAGCGGATCCTTGCGCGCACGGAGTTGCTCCGGCGTCTCCTCGAACATCTTCAGCCGCTCCTGAAGATCGAGCAGCTTCGTATTCGCGTAGAGCGCATCAATCGATTCGACGCGATCGAGTGCGGCGATGTGCTGCCCCTCGGGCAATGCACGCGCGCGGCGGAGAACATCGGCGAGGATCGCCTTGTCGGCGGCGGGGAAGTAGCTTTTCTGCTCACGCTCGATGCGATCGCGCACGCGTCCGATGCTGCGCTGCATGAACGCGGCGCCGCGCTCCGCGTCAGGCTTCTGCCGTTCGATGGCGGACTTGGCGATGGTGTACGCGAGCACGAGCGCCTTCGGCCCGGTAGGGCTGAGCGACGTACCGTGCACGTGCACGTGATCGAGCAGGAAGTCGTGATCGAACGTAGCCTTCTTTTCTTCCGCGAGCTTCGCCAGTCCCTCGTACGCGGCACGCGCGCCCGCGTGCGCCGCCAGCACGGCGCGATCGGCCGCGCGCTGCTTGTTCAGGATGTCGCCGCGCTTGAAGCCGGCCAGCTGCCCTTCGCCGTTCTTCTGGCGATTGGCGAGCGTCTTCATCAGATCCGCAACGGCGATCTCGCCGGCCGGATTGCCTTTCGTGGATGACTCGAGGATGCGCAGCCAGTCGCGATAGACGTTCGCGCGGGCGGTGAACCAGATATGGCGCTCTTCCATCTCATCCGCGGTGAGCGCGCGGAAGGTCGTGCCGGGGTAGCCGAGGACCATCACGAACTCCTCGGGCTGCACGCCGCGCGTCGAGATCGGAAAGAAGAACTCGGGACGATAGGGCTTGCCGTCGACGTACACGCGTCCAATCGAGAAATCGCCGGTGTGGCGCGGCCACGACCAGTTGTCGATCTCCCCGCCGTACTCGCCGACCGCGCGCGGAGGCGCGTAAACCAGCCGCACGTCCTCGAGCTCGGTCATCTCCTGCAGCACGTACTGCACGCCGCCGTCATGCGCGGCCACCTTGCAGCGCGCGGCCGGCTGCTGCTCGCACGCGGCCACCAGTTCGTTGGTCTTCCGCGTGATCAGGCGATAGCGCTCGGCGTCGGAAGCATTCGGCGGCACGGCCTTCAGCATCTCGGCGGTGACGTCGGTGAAGCGGCGCGGCACGGTGATGCGCGTGGTCTTGCTGCGCAGCTCCGCGTCGCGCGTGCGCGCCAGAAAGCCGTTCTCGATGATGTCGTTCTGCGGCGTGGCGTGCTCCTGCAACACGCCGAAGAGGCAGTGATGGTTGGTGATGAACAGGCCGTCCGCGGAGATCCACCCGGCCGAGCATCCGCCGGTGCTGATCGTCGCCGCAAGCAGGCCGGTGCCGCGCTGCGGATCCCACAATCGCGATGGCGGCAGCGCGAGCCCCTGCGCGGCGAGCCATTTCGGATCGAGCTCGAGGACCTGCTGCGGCGTCCATTTGCCTTCGGCGGCGGAGAGGGTGGTGGCGAGGAGGATCAGGAGGGCCAGTTTTTTCATGCAACGCAGAGCCTACCGCACGAAGCGCAACTCGCGGATGAGCTCTTCGAGATGATCGCGCCCGAGGATCGACCAGATGTTGTAAAGACAGGCCTGACCCTCGATGCGCAGGTAGGCGAGCTCGTTCGGTCCCGTTCCTCCCTCGGGACCATATTCGACGTGGCTGCCGTCGCTCCATGTCTGCGAGTACGGCCAGCGGTCGTATGACGGGCCGGCCGCGGACGCGCCGGTGCCGGCCACGCCGAACGCGCTGCGCAGATTCGGCAGGTCGTACGCAACCGCCCAGCCGCCGGAGAAGGTCGCGGCGCGCGGCGTTGCGTTTGCGCCTTCCGTCCCGACGGCGCGAGGGGCGATGAGCGCGCAGGTCGCGCGATTCTCCGCCTTCTCCCACTGCGTGACGTAAACCGCGGGCACGTCCGCGCGTGCCAGCGCGGGTGCGCTCCATGGCGGCGGCGTGGCCGTCGGCGTGGTCGTGGCGCAGGCGGTGAGGAGGAGCAGGGCGGAAAGAGCGGTGCGCATGATGCGATTACCATGCACGCCGATGTCCCGCGGCCGCGCGCTCGCTCTGGTCTCGCTCGCCGAGCTCTTCGCGATGAGTCTCTGGTTCGGCGTGTCGGCGGTCGCGCCACAGATCGCCATCGAGTGGCGGCTCGACGCCGCGACGTCCGCATGGCTGACCATGGCCGTGCAGTTCGGCTTCGTGGCGGGAACGCTGCTCAGCGCGCTGCTCAATCTTCCGGACGTGATCCGCGCGCGCCACCTGATGGCCATCTGCATGCTCCTCGGCGCCGCGGTGAACGCCATGCTGGCCTGGATGGTCACCAGCGCCGCGCTGGCCATCGCGCTGCGCTTTCTCACCGGCGTGTTTCTGGCCGGCGTCTATCCGCCGGGGATGAAGATCATCGCCACCTGGTTCAAGAGCGGACGCGGATACGCGCTCGGCGTGCTGATCGGCGCGTTGACGCTCGGGAAGGCCTCGCCGTATCTCGTCAACGCGATTTCCGGCGGCGACTGGCGGCGCAGCATCACGCTGCTGTCGCTGCTGGCCATCCTCGGCGCGATCGTGATCGCGCGCTTCGTCAGCGACGGCCCGTACGCGCTGCCGAATCAGCCGTTCGACCTGACGCAGATCGCGAAGGTGTTCGCCAATCGCGGCGTGCGGCTGGCGAACTTCGGCTACTTCGGCCACATGTGGGAGCTGTATGCGATGTGGGCGTGGATTCCGGCGATGCTGCGCGCGAGCTTCGCGGCGAGCGGTGACAGTGCGCGGCTCGCGGAAGCAGCGGCGTTTGGCGTGATCGGCGCAGGCGCAATCGGATGCGTCGTGGCGGGATTGATCGCCGATCGCATCGGACGTCCGATCGTCGCCGCCGCCGCGATGGCGGGAAGCGGAGCATGCTGTCTCGTCATCGGATTGCTTTACGGCAAGGCGCCGGTCGCGCTGGTCTGCGTGGCGCTGTTCTGGGGCGTGACCGTCGTCGCCGACTCCGCCCAATTCTCCGCCTGCGTGGCCGAATACGCCGATCCGCGTTATCTCGGCACCGCGCTGACGCTGCAGACCTGCATCGGCTTCCTGATCACCACGGCGTCGATCCGCATGATGCCGCTGCTCGTCGAGCGGGTGGGTTGGGAGTGGGCGTTCGCGTTTCTCGCGCCGGGGCCGTTTCTGGGGATCGTGGCGATGATGAGATTGGGCGGATCCTGGGGTCCTCGGGGTCCTCGGAGTTCCTCGGGTTCCTCGGCGTAGACCTCCCCCGAGGAACTCCGAGGCACA
>CAMPKJ010000091.1 GCA_946887105.1 uncultured Acidobacteriota bacterium
GGCGAGATCGTAGAACTGGCGATGCGGCGCTGATCGTCTAGCCTTCTCCCCTCTGCGGAGGGGAGAAGGCTACACCCGTGCCCACCTATCGCGAGTTGTACTTCTCCAGCGCAACCCGCAGGATCTCCACCGCCCGGCGCAGGTCGTCGCGGTTCAGCACGTAGGCGATTCGCACCTCGTTCCTGCCGAGGTGCGGGGTTGCGTAGAAGCCGTTTGCGGGCGCGACCATCACTGTCGCACCGTCGTGCGAGAAGTCGGAGAGCAGCCAGGTCGCGAAGCGTTCGGCGTCGTCGATCGGGAGCCTGGGCATGCAGTAGAACGCGCCTTCGGGCTCGCAGAGCTCGACGCCGGGGATCGATATCAGGCCCTGATAGAGCACGTCGCGGCGGCGGCGGTATTCATCGACCATATCGCGCGTGTAGTCCTCGCCGAGCGAATCGGCGCCGACGGCGATGAACTGTGCGAGGCCGGGCGGTGAGAGGCGGCCCTGGGCCATGCGCAGGCAGGCGTCGTAAACGTTCGGATTGCGCGTGACCAGCGCGCCGAGGCGGATGCCGCACGCACTGTAGCGTTTGGAGAGACTGTCGACCACGATCGCGAAATCATCGGCGTCCTGCAGCTCGAGCGCGCTCATGGGCGGCTTCGCGCCATAGACGAACTCGCGATAGACCTCGTCGGAAATCAGGAACAACCCATGCTCGCGGCAGAGCTCCGCGATCATCTCCATCTCGGCGCGCGTATAGACAGTGCCGGTCGGGTTGCCGGGATTGCAGACGATCAGGATGCGCGTACGCGGCGTGAGCGCACGCTCGAAGACCTCCTTCGGCGGTACGTGAAACCCCTCCTGTCCGCGGCTCGTGACCGGCACGATGTTCAGTCCCGCCATGGTCGCGAATGCTTTGTAATTCGCGTAAAACGGCTCGACCACCATCACGTCGTCACCCGGATTCGCACAGGCGAGAAACGCGAAGAGGATGGCCTCGCTGCCGCCGGTCGTGGCCAGGATTTCTTTCGTGGTCAGGCGCACGCCGACGCGGCGTTCGTAATAGTGCGCGAGCGATTGCAGAAACTCGGGAGTGCCCGCCGACGGCGAATACTCGAGCACGCGCGACTCGAGCTGCCCGAGCCGGTCGAGCATGCTCGCCGGCGTTTCGATATCCGGCTGTCCGATGTTCAGGTGCAGGACGCGCGTGCCACGCGCTTTGGCCGCTTCCGCCAAAGGCGCGAGCTTGCGGATCGGCGAGGCAGGCATTTCATGCGCGCGCCGGGACAATGCCGGCGACACGCGTCGGATCTCGATCTCTTCGAACGACGTCATCTATTTTTTCTTCGAGCGCAGCACGGCGGGATGCTTCGCGTTCTTGTCGGTTGGCACGAACTGCTGCTTCTCCTCGCGCGCCGGTTCTCCGCGATCCGCTCCATCCGACTGCTGCCGCCCGCCGATCTTGTAAAAGTCCTGATTCGGTTGTTGTTTGCTCATGCGCACTAGTTCTGCGAAGCGTCTGCCAGCAGTTGCCGGCGAACGAACTCGAGAATCACTTTCTGCATGAACGTCAACGATTTCTTCGTCACCGTGTGTCTGGCGCGCGGCAGGAGCATCATCTCGAACGGACGATTGAGCTCCTGCAGCGCATGAGCGACCTGGACCGTGTTCTGAACGTGCACGTTGTCGTCCGTCGTTCCGTGCAGCAGGAGCAGGTTCCCGTGCAGGTCCTTCAGATCGAACCGCGGCGAGCTCTTCCGGTATCCCTCCGGATTGTTCTGCGGCATCAACATGTAGCGCTCGGTGTAGATCGAGTCGTAATTGCGCCAATCCGAAACCGGGCCGCCCGCGATGCCGGCCGACCACGACTTGCTGTGCGTCATCGCGTAAAGCACCATGAACCCGCCGTAGCTCCAGCCGTTGATGAGCACGCGATTGCCGTCGACGTACGGCTGTGATTTCAGCCACGCCAGCGAGTCCTCCAGATCGCGCAGCTCCGACTCGCCGAAGTTCTTGTAGACCGGCCAGCGCGAGACCGCGCCTTTGCCGCTCGCCGAACGATTGTCGACGATCCAGACGATCACGCCCTGTTGTGCAATGAGCTGATTGAAGAGCATGAAGTGCCCGCGCCATTCATTGCGCACCTGTTGCGCGCCAGGGCCGGCGTACGTGAACTGATAGACCGGGTATTTCTTCGCCGGATCGAAATTCGTCGGACGCAGGATCATTGCCTCCATCGGAAATCCATCCCGCGTCTTGACCTGCAGGAACTCGGGCCTGGGCAGGTCGTAATCCGCGAGCGCGGTCACGCGATTCTCGTCGACGATCCGCACGGCGCTCCCGTCATTGCGATGCACGCGGATCTGGTCCGGCGTGGAGACGTCGCTCCAGCGATCGACGTAATGCGACATCGATCCGTTGAATGCGGCCCCATGTTTTCCGGGACGATCGGACAGGCGCGTCAATCCCGTGCCGTCGAGCTTCACACGATAGACATCGAGGCCGGTCGGACTGCGCTCGGTGCCGGAGAAGTAAACATATTGACCGCCGGCGCCGTGCAGGTCGCGGACTTCCCACTCCCCGTTCGTGATCTGACGCACGAGCGCGCCGTCCCGGTCGTAGTGATAGATGTGCCGGTAACCGCTGCGCTCGGACTGCCACAGGAAGCCGCCGTCGGGCAGCCACTCCGGCGGGCCGAGGGGATCGACCCAGGCCTTGGTGGTCTCGCGCAGGAGCGTGGTGGCGGTGCCGTCGGCGGGATTCACGCGCACCAGATCGAGCCAGCTCTGCTCGCGATTCTGCAGTTGATACGTGAGCGCGCTGCCGTTCCAGTGCACGTTGACGATCAGCATCTCGCCGCCGGTCCGTGCCGTGTCGACTTCCACGGGCGGACCGCCGGCCGCCGGCACGACGAACAGCTTGGCGTGCGGATTCGGATCGCCGGCCTTCGGATAGTCGTAGTGGTTGACGTCGAGGCGATACGGGATGTGATCGACGACGGTGAACTCGGGCACCGGCCGCTCGTCGAGCTGCAGAAAGGCGATGCGCAGCGAGTCGGGACTCCACCAGAAGCCCTTCCAGGTTCCACGGCCGTAGACCTCCTCCTGGTAGACGTAATCGAGCTTGCCGTTGAGGATCGCGGACGATCCGTCGGTGGTCAGGCGCCTCTCCCTGCCGTGGAGATCTACCACGTAGAGATCGTTCGACCGGACGAAGCCGACCTTCCGGCCATCGGGGCTGAACGTGGCCTCCTCCTCTTCCCCCGGCACGGACGTGAGGCGGGTAAGTGTCCCTTTATCAATGGCATAGAGGTAGAGGTCCTCGTTCACGCTCAGCACGACCAGCCCGCGTTTGACATCGATTTCCAGCTCCTCGGCATCGGCAGCCTCCGCCGCAATGTCAGAAGGAAGGCCTGACCCCACCAGAGCGGAGCGGAGCCTGGCGCGGTCGAAGAGGGGGCGCTCCTTGCCGGTCGCGAGGTCGTAGAGGCGCCACTCCACGAACTTCGCCTCGGCGTCGCGGCGAGGCCAGAGGACGGTGGTGTCGTCGATCCATTCGAAGCCCGATTGGATCGCACCGGCGAAGGCGACTTTCTGCGCCGGTTCGTAGATCGACTCGTAGGTGAGCGTTTTCTTCTGGCCGAGCAGCGGGGCCGTGAACGTGACGGCGAGCGCGAGGAGAATCAGTACGCGTTTCATCGCGCGGGAGAGTATCGCAAGGCCTCACAGATCACCGACAACTGACAACCGACGACAATTCGTCAGCCGCGCATGAGCTGCCGCAACACGAACGGCAGAATCCCGCCGTGCTCGTAGTAGTCGACTTCGATCGGGGTATCGATGCGCACGGTTACCGAGACATCTTCCGTCGCGCCGTCCCGGCGGCGGATGCGCAGCGTGGCCTGTTGGCGCGGGCGGAGCACGCCTTCAATGCCGGTCACGTCGTACGTCTCCGTACCATCGAGGCCGAGCGTCTGCGCGTTCGTGCCTTCCGCGAACTGCAGCGGGAGGACGCCCATGCCCACGAGGTTGGAGCGGTGGATGCGCTCGAAGCTCGCGGCCACGACGGCGCGCACGCCGAGGAGCTTCGTTCCCTTCGCGGCCCAGTCGCGCGAACTGCCGGTGCCGTATTCGTGTCCGGCGAAGATGATCAGCGGCACCTCCTCGCCCGCGTATGTCATGGCCGCGTCGTAGATCGCCATCCGCTCGCCGGACGGGTAATGCACCGTGACGCCGCCTTCGACGCCCGGCACCATCAGGTTCTTGATGCGCACGTTCGCGAACGTGCCGCGCGTCATCACCTCATCGTTGCCGCGGCGCGAGCCGTAGCTGTTGAAGTCCTCGACCGACACGCCCTTCTCGAGCAGGTACCGTCCCGCCGGTGAAGTCGGCTTGATCGAGCCCGCGGGGCTGATGTGGTCCGTGGTCACCGAGTCGCCGAAGATCGCCAGCGGGCGCGCGCCGAGCACGTCGGCGGCCTTCCCCGGCTGCATGCCGAAGTCCTGGAAGAACGGCGGCTCGTGGATGTACGTGGAGGTCGCATCCCATTCGTACACCACGCCGGTCGACGACGGAATCTCGTTCCAGAGCGGATTCTGCTCCGCGAAATTCGAGTACATGCGATGGAAGTCGTCCGGCGCGAGCGCGCTTCGCACCGCGCCGCGCACCTCATCGAGCGTCGGCCAGAGATCGCGCAGATAAACGTCGTCGCCGTTGCTGCCCTGGCCGATCGGATCCTTCGACAGGTCGATGTCGATGCGGCCGGCGAGTGCAAACGCGACCACCAGCGGCGGCGACATCAGGAAGTTCGCCTTGATGGACTGGTGCACGCGCGCTTCGAAATTGCGGTTGCCGCTCAGCACCGAAACGCCGATCAGGTCGTGGCGCGTGATCGCGTCCTCGACGCGCGGATCGAGCGGACCGGAGTTGCCGATGCAGGTCGTGCAGCCGTAGCCGACCACGTGGAATCCGAGGCGGTCGAGATACTGCTGCAGGCCGGACTTGCGGTAGTACTCGGTGACCACGCGCGAGCCTGGAGCGAGCGAGGTCTTCACCACCTTCGGCACGCTCAGTCCGCGCTCGACGGCCTTCTTCGCCAGCAGCCCCGCGGCCAGCATCACCGAGGGATTCGACGTGTTCGTGCAGGACGTGATGGCGGCGATCAGCACATCGCCGTGATGAAGATCGGCCACGTGCTTCGGGATGTCCTCGACGAACGCCGCGGAGTCGACGCGATCGGGCGACGGGCGATTGTTGACCATCTCGTACTCGGTCAGCTCGCTCGTGTTGCGCGTGTCGGCCACGTCCGGCACGGTCTCCATGGCCTGCTCGCCGCCGCCTTCGACGTGCGAGCGCTCGGGCTCGGCGCCGACGATGGTCTTGACCTTGCGCGTGATCTCATCCGAGGTCTTGCCGTAACCGTTCGGCTGCTCGGCCTGCAGCATGTTCACGAAGGTCGGCTTGAGCACATCGAGCTCGATGCGATCCTGCGGACGCTTCGGGCCGGCCACGCTGGCGCGAACGGACCCGAGGTCGAGCTCGAGCACCTTCGTGTACTGCACCTGATCCTTCTTCGGGATGCCGAACATCCCCTGCGCCTGGTAGTAGTTGCGGAACGTGTCGATCTGCTCCTGCGAGCGGCCGGTGAGCGCGAGATAGCGGCACGTTTCCTCGTCGATCGGGAAGTAGCCCATGGTCGCGCCGTACTCGGGCGCCATGTTGGCGATGGTGGCGCGGTCGGCGACGGCGAGCGACTCGGCGCCTTCGCCGAAGTACTCGACGAACTTCCCGACCACCTTCGCGTGACGCAGGAGCTGCGTGATGGTGAGCACGAGATCGGTCGCGGTCACGCCTTCGCGCAGCTGGCCGGTGAGGTGCACGCCGACCACGTCCGGCGTCAGGAAGTAAACAGGTTGACCAAGCATCCCCGCTTCCGCCTCGATGCCGCCCACGCCCCAGGCCACGATGCCCAGTCCATTGATCATGGTCGTGTGCGAGTCGGTGCCGACCAGCGAATCGGGATACCAGACCCCGTCCTTCTCCAGCACGCCGCGCGCGAGATACTCGAGGTTCACCTGGTGCACGATGCCGATGCCGGGAGGCACGACCTGGAATCCGTTGAACGCCTGCATGCCCCACTTGAGGAACTGGTAGCGCTGCTGGTTGCGCTTGAACTCGATGTCCATGTTCAGCGCCAGTGCATCCGCGCGATTGGAGAAGTCGACCTGCACGGAGTGATCGATGACCAGGTCGACGGGCACGAGCGGCTCGATGATCTTCGGATCGCTGCCCGCGTTTTTCGCGGCGGTGCGCATCGCCGCGAGGTCGACCAGCAGCGGCACGCCGGTGAAGTCCTGCAGCAGGACGCGCGCGACCATGAACGGGATCTCTTCGGTGCGCTCGGCGGAGGCGCCCCAGTTGGCGAGCGTGCGCACGTCGTGTGCGGTGATCTTTTTTCCGTCGACGTTCCGCAGCACCGACTCGAGCACCACGCGGATGCTCACCGGGAGCTGCGAAACCGGTCCGATGCCGGCCTGTTCGAGCTTCGGGAGCGAGTAGAACTGGCCGGTGTTGCCGTTGGCGAGTGGGAAGGAATCGAGAGTGTCGAAAGTGTTGTGCGGCATTTCGGGCCGGAGTCTATCGAAAAACGAATTGAGAATTGTGAAATGAGAATCGAGAATGCGCGACGTGAGCGATCTGGTCTTTGATGGACCGCCCGGCGCGGCGTTGCTCGAGGGCTGGAGCGACGCTGAGCCGTGGCGGATTCTGCTGCCGTGGCCGGAGGAGACCCGCACGTTGCCGTGGGATCGCGCCTGCGAGTGGAAGACGTTTCTCGACGAGCTGACGCTCGAGCCGTCGACTGTCGAAAGCGCTGCACCGTTCGTCAGCGGTTGGGTCGGGTACATTTCTTACGAAGCGATGGCGTGCGAGGAGGCGGCGCTGCCGCGCGTGAATCCTCCGCCGGAGCCGGCGGCGTTTTTTGCGCTGCACCGGCGCGCGCTGGTTCTCGAGGACTCCATCGACGACATGCCGGCGATCGCGGCGCCGGGAAACCTGCACGACTCATTTGGGAACGGCGCGTATGGACGCGCGGTCGAGCGCATCCGCGGTGCCATTCGCGACGGCGATGTGTACCAGGTCAATCTCACGCGATCGTTCACGGTGCCGGGGCGGCGCGATCCGGCGGACTTGTACCGCGCGCTCACCGCACCACATCCGCCGCGCTCGTCCGCGTTCCTCCGCGGCGATGGATGGACGATCGCCAGCGCGTCGCCGGAGGTGCTGCTGCGGTTCGATCGCAACACGGGCGTTGCGGAGTCGCGGCCGATCAAAGGGACGGTCCGGCGCGGCGACGCGACCGCCATCGACGCGTTGCTCGCCTCCGAGAAAGACGCCTCGGAACATCTGATGATCGTCGACGTCGTGCGCAACGACTTCGGCAAGATCGCGCCGCCGGGCGCCGTGTCCGTGACCGCCTTTCGGACCGTGCAGACGCTCGAGCACGTCCATCATCTCGAGTCGACCGTGCGCGCGACCGGGCTGCGGGATCGTTCGCTGACCGACGTCCTGGCCGCGCTCGCCCCCGCCGCCTCGATCACCGGCGCGCCGAAACGGGCCGCGGTGCAGATGATCCGCGACACGGAGCCGGTGCCGCGCGGCGTGTACTGCGGCGCGATCGGATTCATCGATTTCCGCGGACATGCGGAGCTGAGCGTGGCCATCCGCACGGCCGTCGCGACCGAGGACGAAGTGCGCTACCACGCCGGCGGCGGGATCGTCTGGGACTCCGACGCCGCCGCCGAGGACGACGAAACGCGCGCTAAGTCCATGGCTTTTCTACGATTTACGGGAGTCGAACGATGACGATCCGCTTCGCCGCCGACAGCCCCGCCGTCGCCCACGGCCTCGGCCTCTTCGAGACCATGCTCGTCGTTCGGGGTCAGACCTTTGATGTTCGCAAACACTACGAAAGGATGGCGGCCTCAGCCGCTGCGCTCGGCTTTCCGCCGCCGGACGAGCGGGCGTTTCGCGATGCCGTGACGCGCGCTGCGAAAAAGAAAGGTCTGACCCCAACTGCGCTGCGGTGCCTCTATGCGCAGGATTCGACGGGGTGGAAAGTGGTGGCGACGACGTTCCCGATTCCGGCGACGACGCTGCGGCGGCGGAGAGGCGCCCGCGTGATCACCCTCGCCCGCGATCTCGTGCGCGCGCTGCCGCAGCACAAGCTGACTTCGTACGCGGTGTCGATGATCGGCTTGCGTCAGGCCATCGACGCAGACGCGGATGAAGGACTGTTCGTCGATCGCCGCGGGCGCGTGCTCGAAGGAACGACCACGAACGTCTTCGCGATCGACGGCGAGACGCTGATCACGGCGCGCGATGCGATTCTTCCTGGGATCGTGCGCGCGTGGGTGATCGAAAACGCATCGCGCGTCCTCTATCGCCCGCCGGCGGTCGAGGAGTTGCGCAACGGCTCGTTCCTGACGAGCAGCCTCACCGGGCTGGCGCCGATCGCGATGCTCGACGGCGTGCGCTGCGCGAAGCCCGGCGCGGCATTCGCGAAGCTTCGCGCAAAGTGGCGCCGTTCCGTACAATGAGTGCCCCATGCTCCGCCGCGCCGGCTCCTTCTTCCTTTTCCTTTTGCTGCTCGTTCCCATCGCGGATGGCGGTCCGCGCCGCCGCGCGGCAGGGAAATGTTGCACCTACGACGAATCGACGCCCGCCGGCTGGCTGTCGGCCCACGGCACGGTCCTCACCTCCGCGGATCTCACGTCGTACAGCGGCGATCTGACGCCGCTGCGCGCCATGATCGGCAACAGCGGTGTGGTCGGTCTGGGCGACATCTCGCACGGAACGCACGAGCTGTACACGATGAAGCTGCGCCTGATCGACTTCCTCGTGCGCGACATGGGCTTCGACGTCGTGGCCATCGAGGGTCCGTTCCCGATCATGAATCGCGTCAACGCCTACGTGCAGGGCGGCCCCGGCGACCCGCGGGCGATGCTGCGGGAGATGCGCACGCTCCTCTATCCGTTCTGGGAAGCGGAGGAGCTGGTCGCGGTCATCGAATGGATGCGCGAGTACAACGCGCATCGCGGCGAACGGCCGGCGGTGCAGATCGCCGGCTTCGATGTGGCGGAGGCGTATTCGGCATCACGCTCCGTGCTCGAATACCTCCGCGCGGTCGATCCACCGACGGCAGTGCAGGCAGAAGCGCGCTACCAGTGCGTCACCGAGACGACCGTGTTCGTGACCGAGGCCTGCAGACAGAACGCCCTTCGCGTGCGTGAGGCGCTTGCGGAAGACGAGGCGGAACTGACCGCGCTCTCTTCAAAAGCCGCGTTTCAGGAGGCGTTGCACAACGCACGGGTGGTGGTGCAGAGCCGGTTTGGAGCGGGACAGAACCGCGACAACGCGCTGGCGGCGAATGTGCTCTGGCTGCGCGAGTATCGCGGATCGACGCGCAAGGTGATCGTGTGGGCGCACAGCGCCCATGTATCGAAAGGCTCGAGTTTCTTTGGCGGCGTTCCGGAGCCGATGGGTCTGCTCCTCGACGAAGTCCTCGGCAGCGATTACTTCGCGCTGACCACGCTGATCGCGCAGGGGACCTACCGCCACTGGCACATCGCCTCCAGCACCAACAGGGTCACCAGCCTGCCCCCTCTGAAGCCCGACTCGTACGAGTCGTTCCTCCGCCAGCGCGGCGTACCCTTCCTGCTCATTCCATTGCGCGGCGCGTTGCCGTCCTGGCTCGCGTCCCCGGCGCCGTACAACGTGGTCGGCTCGACCAGCGTGCTCGATGTCGACGATCCGCTCGCGCCGCGGTACGACGCCGCGATCTTCATCGATACGACTACGCCGCTCCAGGAGATCCGGGACTGATCTGCGGCGCCTCGATGGCGGGCGAAACCTCCGCCACGCGCGGCTTCCGCTCCGGCCAGCCGCGCTGCTTGACCTCATCGAACGTCAGCAGCGCGTTCGCGTAGTAATCGCGCAGCAGGATCTGGTTGGGATTCCACTGCCAGGCGTCCTCGATCTCCGGCATGCCGCCGCGCTCTTCGAAGAGCTCGTCGCGCCATTGATCGACACGCACGATCAGGCGCCGCAGCTCGAGCACCTGCCGTGCGGCCTTCCACAGCTCGTGCGGAGTCTTCTCGCGCAACAGCCACGCGCGCTCGCCCCATGCGGAGCGCACGCGCTCGATCTCGCGCAGCATGGCCTCGTCGCTCAGCACCGCATGCTCGCGGAAGATCGACGCCACCATCGTCACGGGCGTGACCGGCAGCGCATCCGAGATCTCCGACATCACTTTCTCGGCCAGCCGTTGCAGCTCCGGTTTTCGTTCATCGAATGAGGCCGAGAGAATGGCCGGATGTTCGCGCGCGAAGTCGTCGATCGAGATCGGCTGCCCGAACGAGACGATGGCGTAGCCATAGCGCTTGAAGCGATGCAGCAGTCCGCGGAAGAAGCTCTTGAAGAGATAGTCGAACGTGGTCTTGAGCTTCTCCCCTTTCGTCGAGCGTTCTTCCCGCCCCAGGAGCTCCTCGGTGAGATTGCGGTCTTCGAGCACGCGGTCGTAATTCACCGCCGTGGGAATGATGAACAGCGGCGCGCTGAATTCGGGATCGCGTTTCGCCGAGACGATGTAGTCGAGCATGCCCAGCTTCGGCTTCTGGAACGCGCCGTCGCGCGTCAGGCCGCCCTCGATGAAGATGCCCTGCGTCACGCCGTGGCGGGTGATGGTCTGCACGAATTTCGAGAGGATGGCGTGATACAGCGGCTCGCGATACCGCCTGCGCACGAAATAGCCGCCGAACCACTTGAAGACATGATTGAGCGGCCACACCCGCGCCCACTCGCCGATCGCATAGGAGAGGGAAATGAATTTGAACAGCATGTGCGCGACCAGCACGTAGTCGGCGTTCGAGCGGTGATTGATGACGTACACCACCGCCGCGCCTTTGACGGCGCGGTCGTTGAAATCGCGGATGGGCTTGCGCTCGACGACCACGCGGTAGAGGAAGTGCATGATGGCGCGCGCCACCGGAGCACCGATGCGGTAGTACGCGAGGATGTTGAACTTCGGGACGATCTCCTGCAGGTAGGTCCGGGCCTGCTTGCGCGCCTGTTCGATGGACACGCGGTGATCGCGCGAGTAGTTCTGCACCGCCTGCACGATCTCGCGGCTGCCGAACACCTCCAGCTCGATTTCGGCGTGCCGCCGTTTGAGCTTGAACTTGTCGACGTGAATGCGCCGCTGGCGCTGGAAGCGGCGCGCGTGGCGTTTGCCGAAGACCAGCGCGATCGCACCGATGACGACGACCGCGGCGCCGGCGATGAGGAAGGTGTTCATGGATGCGCCAAAGTGTAGCGCGCCGGCGCTGGCGCTGCGGTTGTCGCGCCGAACGCGCTACGCGAGCTTGGCGATCTCCTCATCCAGATACGCCAGCGCGTTCTGCAGCGCCGTACGGTGAACCTCGGCGGTCGCCGACTCCAACTCGCGCCTCACGCGCGACCGCGAGAGCTCCAGACTCTCGCGCTTGCGGGCGCGCTCCTGCTGTTCCGCGGTGAGCCGCCGTTTCCCCTGCGCGGGATCGGGTTCGCTCTGCTGCGACTCGACGGACTTACTCTCCCATCCGCGTGCCATGCGTACATTGTCGCACGCTAGACTGATCGCGATGCCGATCCTGCCCCCGAAGCGCTTTCTCGCCGGCATCGCGCTGCTGCTCCTCATCGCACTCATCCGTGTCGCCGCGACCCACCACGTCTTCGCCACGGTGGTCGACGAGCCGGCGCACGTCGCGGCAGGCATGGAATGGCTCTCCGGCAAGTATCGGATCGACGCCAGCCATCCGCCGCTCGCTCGCGTCCTCGGCGCTCTCCCTCTCTGGCTGCGCGGCGATCCGATGCCCGAAGGGCGCACCATGATCGGCATCGGCCTCGAGATCGTCTATCACGGCATGAAGGACGCCGCGGACTACGTCAGGACGCTGCGGCTCTTCCGCCTGCCCAACCTTCTCCTGCTGGCCATCGCCATCGTCGCGACCGCCGCGTGGGCGCGGCGCGCATTCTCGGACGCCACGGCCCTGATCTCCGTGGCGCTGCTCACGAACGTGCCGCCGGTCCTGGCACACGCCGGATTCCTCACCACGGACACCGCCGGGCTGGCGGCCATCCCGCTGTTCTCGTACACGCTCGATCGCTATCTCGAGCGGCCGGACACGCGCCGCGGCATCGCTCTCGGCGCGGCGATCGGCTTCGGCCTGCTCACGAAGTTTTCCTTCCTTCCCTTCGGTCTCGTCTCCGCTTTCGTCGTGGTGATGGCGCGTTCGCCGCGTCGCTTCCGGTGGCAGTCGTTCGCGGCCGCGGCGGGAGTCGCGTTTCTGATGCTCTGGAGCGGCTACCGCTTCGATTTCCGCACGCCGCTCGACTACGACGGCGAGCACGCGGTGACGATGATCCGCGAAGGCACGCCGCCGGCGCTGCAACCGGCCGCGGCGTGGATGGCGCGGACGATTCCCATCCCCGCACCGGCGTTCGTCACCGGACTGGCGATCGTCGCCGCCCACGATCGCATTGGCCACACGGCGTATCTCCTCGGCGAAGTGCAGTCCACGGGCTGGTGGTATTACTTCCCCGTCCTTCTCTTCTACAAGACGCCCATTCCGTTCATGTTCTTCGCGCTATGGGGATGTGTCTGCCTGCTGCGGGAACGGCAGCGTCATCGCATCGCCTTCATCGCCGTGCCGCTGGCGATTCTGCTCGTGGCGATGTCCAGCGCGATCAATATCGGCTTGCGCCACATCCTTCCGCTCTACGCACCGCTCTCGATTGTGGCCGCGTACGGCGTCGTGCGGATCTGGACGCAGGCAACGGATGCATTCGCACGCACGACGCTGGCCGCGCTCGTGGCCTGGCTGCTGATCAACACCTCGCTCGCGCACCCCGACTATCTGGCCTGGTTCAACGAAGCCGCCGGCGCCACGCCGCACCGCATCGCCGTGGACAGCAATCTCGACTGGGGACAGGACGTGCTGCGCCTCGCGCGCCTGCAGGAAGAGCTCCGGCTGGAACCGCTGTCGATCGACATCTCCAGCAGCACGCTCTTCGAGCGGCACAATCTTTTTCCTCCGCCGAATCTCGACGCGAACGCGCCGATCCACGGCTGGCTGGCCGTCTCCGAAACGGTCTATGCGCTCAAGCGTGCACAAGGAGCATACGGATGGCTCGATCAGTACAGGCCGGTCCGGCGCATCGGAAAATCGATCAGGCTGTACCGCCTGCCTTGACCGGCAGCAACTCGGGCCGTTTCGCCTGAATCCCATCTCCCGACGAACGCCCATGCAGATGCCGCCAGAACCACGGCAGGAGATAGCGCCGTCCCCACGCCAGCTCCGCGCGCAGGAGCGCGGAGATCGTACGCCGCGGAAGCTCCGGCAGCGGCTCGCTCCATGCCGCGCTGGTGCCCGGAAGGCCGAGGTGATACGCGAGCGCCTCGGCGATCCGGGCGTGGCCGAGGGAGTTCGCGTGCAGGCGATCGTCAGACCAGAGACGCGGATCGGAGCCGACTGCGTGCGCCGCGAGATCGCAGAGGATCGCGCCGCTGTTCGCGCACGCGCCGCGGATCTTCTCGTTGAGCAGCATCACCCGTCCGCCGAGAACGCGCGCGAACGGCATCACCGGCGTGAGATCGGGCAGCGTGAACGTCAGCACGGTCGCTCCGATGCCGATCAGCGCGCTCTGCATCGCCTCCAGATCCGCGGCGAAACCGTCCGCGTCGAAATGACGGCGCAGCACGTCATTCGTACCTGCGACGACCGTCGACAGATCGGGCTGCATCGCCAGCGCGGGCGCGAGCTGTTCCTCGCGGATCTGCCGCGTGGTCCGTCCGCGGATGGCCAGATTCGCGTAGAGCAGGCTTCCCTGCTGCGCGGCGATGCGCTCGGCCAGCCGATTGGCCCAGCCGCGATAGCCGCCGTGGCCGTCCGGATCGTCGAGTCCTTCGCTCGTGCTGTCGCCGATGGCGACGTAGCGCTGGAACGTTTTCACGCGATCAAAATGCTAACCGCAAAAACGCCTCCGGCCCCTGGATGGTCATGTCCAGCGAGCCGTGCAGCTCGCCGGTCTGCGCGACGTCGACGTCGAGGCGGAAGTAGTGATACGCGGCGCCGATGCCGAGCCAGCGCAGCGGACGATACTCGAGCCGCGCGTTCGCGGTGAGGGCATCGCCGCTGTAGCCCTCGATCGTGACGCGCGGCAGCGTGGAGATGCTCCCCTCCGCGTGCAGCCGGTCCATCAGCGCCACTCTCCCCTGCAACCCCGCGAGTGCGACCGGCACGTCCGTCTCCGCGCGTTCGCTGAGCGTCACGGTCTGATCTTCGGTCTCGGCGATGACGCTCGCGTTGAACGACAGCGCGGCCGCGCCAATGGTGATGCCGAGGCCGTCGCGTTCCGAACGCCGCGCCCAGTAGGTGTACGTCGCGCTGCGATAGTCGAGATCGAGCTCGGTCGTGACCAGCGCGCGCACGGGATACACCTCATCGCCGAATGTGATCTCGCGATCGATCTGCTCGGACCCGCTGCGCGGCGCGGAGAAATACGTTCCCGCCAGCTCGTGACGCGCAAACGGCCGCCATTGCACGCCGAAGCGACGGATCGTCCGCGCGTCTTCGAGGCCGAGATCGCGCTCGAAGCCGACGACGGTGCCGGTGCCGCCCGCAACCTCGGGATCGATGCGCACGTTCGTGTCGAACTCCGCCGCCGAGGCGCCCGCGGTGATGCTGGAGCGCGGGAAGAGATCCTGACCGAAGGCGGGGAGCGCCACGAGGAGCAACAGCGCCAGTCGTCTCATGCGACGAAGCGTGTTCATGTTCCGCGCCCGCCATTAAACTGCGCGCATGAATGCGCTGGACCGCCGTCACTTCCTCACGCTCGCGGGATTCGCCGCGGCCGCATCGCTGACGCGCCCGCTGCAGCTGTTCGCGCAGGGCATCGAGCTCGAAGAGCTGACCATCTCCGCGATGCAGGAGGCGATGCGAACCGGCACGCTCACGGCGCGCACGCTCGCGGAGCTGCACCTCGCGCGCATCGAGGCGATGGACAAGGGCGGCCCCGCGATCAACGCCATGATCGAGCTGAATCCCGATGCGCTCTCGATCGCGGACGCGCTCGATCGCGAGCGCAAGGCAGGCCGCACGCGCGGACCGATGCACGGCATTCCGATCGTCATCAAGGACAACATCGATACCGCCGATCGCATGCACACGTCGGCCGGCTCGCTCGCGCTCGCCGAATCGATCGCGCTGCAGGACGCGCACGTGGTCAAGCGGTTGCGCGAGGCGGGCGCGGTGATCCTCGGCAAGACGAATCTCAGCGAATGGGCGAACTTCCGCTCCACGCATTCCTCGAGCGGCTGGAGCGGACGCGGCGGACTGACGCGCAATCCGTATGCGCTCAATCGCAATGCGTGCGGATCGAGCACAGGCACCGGCGCGGCGGTCGCGGCGAACTTCGCGGCGGTGGGCGTCGGCACCGAGACGGACGGCTCGGTGGTCTGTCCGTCGTCGTCGAATGGACTGGTCGGATTGAAACCAACGGTTGGCCTGGTGAGCCGCAGCGGCATCATCCCGATCTCGCACTCCCAGGACACCGCGGGTCCGATGACGCGCACCGTCACCGACGCCGCGATCCTCCTCGGCGCGATGACCGGCATCGACTCACGCGATCCCGTCACGCTGACCAGCCGCGCTCACGTCTCCGCGGACTACACGCGGTTCCTCGATGCGAACGGGCTGCGCGGCGTGCGCATCGGCGTGGCGCGAAAGTCATTCGGGTTCAGCGATGCCGTCGATGGGGTGATGAAGGACGCGATCGAGGCGATCCGCAATCTCGGCGCGACGATCGTCGATCCCGCCGATCTCGAAACGCAGGGGAAGTTCGACGAGAGCGAGTTCGAGGTGCTGCTGTACGAGTTCAAGGCCGATCTCAATGCGTACCTGGCCGGACTCGCGCCGAACGTGAAGTCCCGCACGCTCGCCGATCTGATCCGGTTCAATGAGGAGCACCGCCAGCAGGAGATGCCGTACTTCGGCCAGGAGATCTTCGAGATGGCCGAGAAGAAGGGACCGCTCACCGACGCGGCGTACAAGAAGGCGCTGGCGAAGAATCATCGCCTCGCCCGCGCGGAAGGAATCGACGCGACGCTGAAGAAGCACAAGGTCGACGCCGTGATCGCGCCCACCGGCGGCCCCGCGTGGACGACGGACCTGATCAACGGCGATCACTACAGCGGCGGCTATTCGAGCGCGTCCGCGGTGGCGGGCTATCCGCACATCACCGTGCCTGCCGGTTTCGTCCACGGACTGCCGGTCGGAATCTCGTTCTTCGCAGGCGCATGGAGCGAAGGGACGCTGCTGAAGTTCGCGTACGCATTCGAACAAGCCACGAAAGCACGCAAGCCGCCGCGGTTCTTGGCGAGCGTCTAGGGAACCGACGGGAGGCCTCCGGCGGCCGGGCCGCGGGCCCGGACCCGTCGGTTGGCCTAG
>CAMPKJ010000092.1 GCA_946887105.1 uncultured Acidobacteriota bacterium
GGATTGCTCTGCTGGTCATAGAGCGGGAACGAAAACGCCTCGTTGACGTCCTGCAGGACCGTGTCGCCCTTGGTGACCATGATCATCTGGCGGTCGGCCGGTCCGGCCTGGTCGCACACCGCAGGCGTGTACGGGACCGCGTAGTCGTTCCAAGGCGTGGGGCGCTGGTCGTACTGGTCGTACAGTTCCCAGTTGGCCTTGTACGTGGCCCAGGTCACCGGCGTGATGTTCGTCATCGACGTGAACACCGACGGATTGTTCGGGTTCTGGGGATTGCCGCGCCCGGCGCTCGAGGCCGGCCAGTTCAGGGCGATGAAGCTCTCCCACGAGAACCAGTCGAAGTAGGGGCGGAACTGCTCGGCTGTGGCATTGTCGGGCGCGTCGGCGGGGATCGGCACGACGCTCGGGATCTGGCCGCTGATCACCGGCGCGGGGATGGAGGGAAACGTGGGCGGAGTGGTTGCGGACGTATCGGTCGCCGCGGAGCCGGACGCCGGCGTCACGGGCGATTCCGATGTGCGTCTGCACGCGAAAAGCAGCGCCGTCGCGATGACGGCGACCCCGATGACAGCAGCAAGGAGCACGCGTCGGATGGCGATCACCGTTCCTCCCTCAATCAGCAAATTGCCAGGTCATGCCCAGCCGCAACGCGCGGCCGGGAGCGGGAAACTCGAGTGGAGTTGGGGACCCGTCAAAGCCTACCAGAACATAGCCGAGCTCGTTGTAGCGTTCGTCGAGCGCGTTCAGGAGGTCGAGATCGAAACGCAGCTTCCCGAGCGTGTGCGCGAGGCGCAGATCGACGCGATGCATCGACGGCGTACGGAACGCGCCTTCGTCCTCGAGCGTGAACGCGCTGCGGTAGCGGTACACCGCATCGGCGCGCGTGCGACCGGAGATCCGCGCGTGCAGCACGAGCTGCGCGGCGTGCTCGGGGATGTTCTTCAGCTGGCGATCGGGCATGGCGCTGTCGACGACGCGCGTCCAGGCGTACGTGACTTCCGGCGATACGCGCATTGACTTCATCATGCGCACGCCCGCCTCCACGCCGCGATGCCTGCTGCTGCCGATGTTGCGATACGTGAAGGTCTGTGGATCGAAGTCGATCTCGTCGCGCACGTTCATGCGATACGCGACCACCGACCAGTCGCTGGACGCGGTCGCGCGCGAGAGTCCCGCCTCGAAGTTCAACGCGCGCTGCGGCCGCAGATCCGGATTGGAGATCGTGAACGTGCCGCCGGAACCGTCCGGATACGGGCGCACGTCGAAGAGCTGATCGAGCGTCGGCGCCTTGAACGCGCGCGAGATCTGCGCGAAGAACGCGAGCGGCGACGTTGCCGGGCCGAGGTGGATGTTGATGCCGGCGCGCGGCGACCATGCACCTGCCGATGCCGACATCCGCTCGCTCGCCGTCACGTCATCGCGCAGATCATCACGGCGCAGGCCGGCGGTGAGGCGGTAGCGCTCGCCAAACGTCCAGCCGCCGGTGACGAACACTCCGACGCGATCGCGCGTCCCGCTGGACGACGCCACGGTGTCGCCGATCGCGCCCGCGTCGCCGACTGCCGCATAACGCGCCGAGATGGACGCGCGCTCGAGATCCGCACCGCCGCGCAACACGCCGCGCGTCCAGTCGCGCGACGCCTCGAACGTTCCGCCGCCGACGCGCGTGGTGAGCGCGCGAAACGCGCTCGCGCCGAATCCGGGCGCGAGCAGCAGGGTGCGCAGGTTGTCGTCATCGCGATGGATGCCGTACAGCGTCGCGCGCAGCGGAATCGCGCCGAAGGAGTCGAACGCCGCGCCGATGCGCCCGCGCGTGGTGGTCTGTCCATCGAATCGGAAGAGCGGATTCGATTGCTCGCGATCGTCCGCGATCTCTTCGCGCGTCAATGCGCCCGGCTGCTGGCGGAACTGGCGGTCGCCGCCGGCCTCGAAGCGCCATCGCGCGCCATCGCCGGTCCGCTCCACCGCGGCCTGTCCCAGCCATCCATCCGCCTCGGCATTATCGCGAAAGCCATCCGTCATCCACCGTCCGGCGGTTGCATCGAACTGCAAGCCGTTCGCGAGCGCGGTGCGATAGCTCGCATGAATGTCGTTGTTGCCGAAGCTGCCCGCGCCGGCACGCACGTGGCCGCTCGACTGGCCGGCCTTCGTCTCGCGCGTGAACACTTGAATGACGCCGCCGAGGGCCGTGTCGCCGTACAGCGCGGAGCCGGGACCGTGCAGCACTTCGATGCGTTCGAGATCGCCGGCGCGGAAGCGTTGCCAGTCGACGTTGCCTGATTCGGCATCGCCGACCGGTACTCCGTCGACGATCAGCTTCACGTACTCGACTTCACCGCCGCCGAAGAATCCGCGCGAGGTGATGGTGGGCAGTCCGCTCGCGCCACTCTCGAAGAACATCGTGAGGCCCGGCACGAACGCCAGCACCTCGGACAACGACGTCGCGGGAAGGCGTTCGATGTCTTCGCGATCGAGAACCGTCACGGCCGCCGAGGTTTGATCGAGCGGTTGTTCGTCGCGCGCGGCGGTGACGACGATCTCCTGCTTCAACACCGCCGGTGGCGGCGGGTCGACCGCGGCGAACGACAGGAAGAGCCACGCGGTACCGGCGATCAGCATGCTGGGTGACAAGTCTACCGCCGACGTACAATCGCGATCGATGACGTCCAGCATCCGGTGGTGGTTCTTCGCGAGCGCGCTGGCGATGATGCTGCTGCTGATGTTTTTCGCGGCATCGGCCGCCGGACTGGCGATCGATGCCTCGCACCTGCCGCGCGAGGCGGGCGCGCTCGCCGCGATCACCGGCGTGGTCCTGCTGATCGTCGATGCCGCGCTGCCCGTTCCTTCGAGCCTGGTGATGGTCGCGCACGGACAACTGTTCGGTGTCGTGACGGGCGCGCTGCTGTCGCTGGCCGGCTCGGTCGGCTCGGCGCTGGCGGCGTTCGCGATCGGACGCGCCGGCACGCGCGGCATCCGCCGTCTGCTGTTGCCGGAGGAGCATGAACGCGCGTCGGCGCTGCTCGCGCGATGGGGCGTTGCGGCGGTGGCGGTCACGCGGCCGGTGCCGATCCTCGCCGAGACCGTGGCCATTCTGGCCGGCAGCTCGCGGCTGACGTGGTGGCAGACCACGCTCGCCGCCGCCGCCGGCTCGGTGCTGCCCGCGATCGTTTACGCATGGGCAGGCGCGCATGCGCGGACCGCGAATTACGTGGCGGTGTTCGGCGGCGTGTTGCTGGTGACGGCGATTCTGGTGTGGATCGGTGCGCGGCAGACGCGCGCGCAGGATCAGTGACATGCGGAATCTCGCTGCATGCGCGCTGCTGATCGCACTGAACGCGGCATCCGCGATGGCGGCGGATGGCATTGCGTACCAGGTTCAAACGACCCGTTCCGCGGATGTCGACAAGAATCAGACGTACACCGTCGTCACCAGCGGCGACCGCGCGCGTGCGTCCGTCATCGACGGTCCGTCCGGAGAAGGCGTGGTTTATGACGTGCTGTTGCGCGCGGACCGCTCCGGCATCATCGCGTTGAACACGCGAAATCGCACCTGGTACGAGCTGGAGCCCGCGAACCCCTTTGCCCTCAACTCCCGTTTTCTCGATCCTGTGTATCAGGGCAAGGCCAGGAAGGTGCGGGTTCGGCTCGACCCGCCCGTGCTGGAACCGCCGCAGCGCCATTACTCCGGAGAGATCTCGTATGAGGTTCACATCTCCTATGGGCGCAATCATCTGAAGGTCTCGTGCGTCGCCAGTTTTCAGGTCAGCACCACGGATGCGTTCGACCGCGGTCACTGGCTCGGGCCGCTGCTTCCCGAGACCGGCCATCCCGCCGTCGACGCGGAGATGAGAAAGGCTGAGGCTTCGATCGCCGGATTCCCCGTTCAAATGTCGCTCGATGCGCAGCGGACGTACGAGGGCGGTCCTGCAATGCACGAGATGGTGCGAATCACGGTCACGGACCTTCGCGAGACGGCCGCCGAAGATGCGGCCTTCGTCCGCCCGGCGGATTACCGCGAGCAGAAGCCGGTCCGGAGTGCCGCAGGAGTCGAATGAACAAGCAGACCGTTCTCCTCGTCCACAGCGGCGGATTCACCTCACGCCAGTGGCGCAAGCTCGCGGATGCACTGGCGCCCGACTTCCGCGTGCTCGCGCCCGACCTCCTCGGTTACGGAAAGGATCCGTGGCCGGAGGGGAAGCCGTTTCACTTCCGCGAAGACATTGCGTATCTCGAGTCGTTGCTCGACGAGCCGGCGCATCTGGTCGGACATTCGTACGGCGGCTTTCTGGCGTTGCAGCTCGCGCTGCAGCGTCCCGGTCTGGTGCGCTCGATCGCCGCGTACGAGCCGGTGGCCTTCGGCATCCTCGACGACGTCGCGGACGCGGCCGAACGTGCGCAGCTCGATCGCGTGCGGCAGGAATGGGTGCCCGACGCCACCGGCGCCGACGAGGCATGGCTGCGCGATTTCGTCGATTGGTGGAACGGCGCCGGCTCCTGGGCGCGGCTTCCCGAAGAGACGCGCGCAAGCATGCGCGCCGTCGGCTGGAAGGTCTTTCAGGAAGTGATCTCGCTCGCTGCCGATCGCACCGGCCGCGCCACGTACGCGACCATCACCGTTCCAACGCTGATCCTCGGCGGTGAGAACAGTCCGATGGCCGAACGGCGCGTCGTCGAACATCTCGGCGACGCGCTGCCGCATGCAACGGCGCGATCGTTTCCGGGCGTGGGACACATGGGACCGATCTCGCACGCCCCGCTGGTGAATGAGGCGATCGCCGCGTTTTTGATGTCATCCGGAGTGTGAGCCGAGGGACCTGGGCGGGTGTGCGGCGCTATGCATGTGCCTCGTGCCACCCGCCGCCCAGGTCCCTCGACTCACGCTCGGGATGACAGGCTTTCGATCGAGCGCCAGAATTCGAATCCTTTTCATCGTTCTTTCCCTTCCATCGGGCCCGACAGTGCAACATCATTGCCGCACGGTATGAACGACTTTCCGACCATTCCTTACACACGCCCACGGATGACGCCCGATGCGATGATCGCCGCGGTTCGGGCATTCCGCGACACGCTCCGGCTGCGGCGCACGGTGCGTGAGTTTTCGAGCGATCCGGTTCCGCCCGAAGCGATCGAGCTGGCGATCGAGACCGCGGCGTCGGCGCCTTCCGGAGCGAATCTGCAGCCGTGGAAGTTCGTGGTGGTGACGGATCCGGTCGTGAAGCGCGAGATCCGGATCGCGGCGGAGAAAGAAGAGCAGGAGAACTACGGCGGACGGATGCCGGAGGAGTGGCTGCGGGCGCTGGCGCCGCTGCAGACCGACTGGCACAAGGAGTTCCTGGAGATCGCGCCGGTGCTGATCGTGATCTTCAAAGAGGACTACGGCATCGCGCCCGATGGCTCGCACGTGACGCATTACTACGTCAACGAATCGGTCGGCATCGCCTGCGGCTTTCTGCTGGCCGCGCTCAATGCCGCCGGACTGGCGACGCTGACGCACACGCCCAGTCCGATGGGATTTCTGCGCGAGATCCTCGGGCGCCCGAAAAACGAGAAGCCTTTCCTGCTCGTGCCGGTGGGCTTTCCGGTGGAGGGATGCCGCGTGCCGGACATCGCGAAGAAGCCGCTGGACGAGATTCGGATCGCGAAGTAGCGCGTCTTACGCCGCACGTTCGTCGTGGACCGCGGACGCGGTGACGCGGATGAAATCGGAGGCGGCGCGGACGTCGAAGGGCTTGTGGAGGATCGAGCTGACGACGTTGCCGTCGAGATCGTTGGTGGCGTCGTCGTCATGAATGGCGGTCACGACGATGACCGCGGGGCGCCGCTCCATGGTTTTCATCTCTTCGACGACGTCGTAGCCGCTCATGATCGGCATCATCAGATCGAGCAGCAACAGGTCGTACGGGCGCGCGCGCAGCTTCTGGATGGCCTCGACGCCGTTCGCGGCGGTATCGACGGTGCAGCCCGTCTGACGCGTGAGCGTGGACAGCAGTCCCCGAATGCCCGCGTCGTCATCGGTGATCAGGACAGCGGGCTTCGTCGCACGCATGGGTTTCCGCATAGCCGTTGTGCAAGAGTCAACCCAGGGAGCGGTTCCTCGGGTTCCTCGGGTTCCTCGGAGTTCCTCGGCCATCGTTCCACGCCGAGGCACTCCGAGGAACTCTCGAAACGCGGTACAGTTCGGCACCTCGATGCTCACGGTGCTCATCGTCGACGACAACGTTTCGTTCCGCGCGCAGGCCGCGCGGTTGTGCGCGGCGGAAGGGTTTGCCACGGTCAGCGCGGGCTCATTGTCGGAACTGGCGTCGGTGCTGACCAGCTCCGCACCCGATCTGGCACTGGTGGACATCGAGCTCCCGCAGATCCCCGGCCACCGCCTCGGCGCATTGATCCGGGCGCGGCAGAACATCCCCATCGTGCTCGTCTCCGCGCTCGACGAGAATCACGTGCGCCGGCTTTTTGAAGCGTCCGATGCGGATGGATGGATCTGCAAGCCGCTCACGCGCGACAAGCTGATCGGCGCCGTGACCCGCTTCGTCGTGGCGCGCAAGCGCGAGGCGGAACAGATCGGCGACGCCGAGTTCACGAACGACGCGACGCCGGCCATGGCGCGCGTGCTGCTCGTCGAGGACGAGCCGATGATCACCGACCGCATCGAGATGGCGCTGCGCCCAACGTGCTCGGTGGTCACGGTCACCGACGGCGACGCCGCCATCCAGCACCTCGAGAAGGGACAGTACGACTGCATCCTGCTCGATCTCATGCTCCCGCATCTCAGCGGCTTCGACGTGCTCCGCCACATCGTCCTGCGCCGCGGCGAACTGCTGAAGCGCACGTTCATCATGACCGCGGCGTCGGACGAGTCGTTGCAGTTCATCGATCGCACGGCGGTCGCGGGAGTGCTGCGGAAACCGTTCGAGGTGGCGACGCTGCCGGATCTGGTCGCGAAGCTGGTGCGTTAGCGCGCGGACTCCAACTCCGCGACGGCGTCCTTGAACGCCGGCGAGACCCACGAGTACGGCGCCACGAACGTGAGCCCCGCGCTCGCGAAGAGTTTTCGATACCACGCGGCAGGACGGCGGAAGAATGCCTCGAGGTCGCCGGTGACGTCGTCTTCGCGCGTGAGCACTTCGAGGAACGCGACGCCGTCCGTGGCCGCGGCGACGGTCCTGATGCCGGCGCGGATCTCGTCGTCCGGGACGTAGTGCAGGACGTCGGAGCAGACCACGAGGTCGTGTACGCCGAGCTTCAACTTCGGCAGCTCGCCGAACGTCGCTTTGCGGATGTTGCGCTCGGCGCCGAAGCGCTGCACGGCGTAGTCGGAGGAGTCGAGTCCGATGTAGGCGATGCGCGGACGCAGCGCGCGCAGATGCGAGAGCCACGCTCCTTCGCCGCATCCGATGTCGAGCACGGTGCGGATCGGGCGGCGCAGGAAGTACTCGGTCACGGTGACGGCGAGCGCCACCTTCCGCCGCACCTCGGCGTGCGTGCTCACGCGCGTCTTGCGTCCGCGGTACCAGCGATCGAAATAGGCTTTGTCGTATTGCTTGGGCATTGGTGTCATTGAATGTAATACAGGCGGATGGACTTGCCGGCGCGACGCACCGGACGATGCGCCGCCAGCCAGGCATAATCGGCGGGATCGGCGAGCTGCAGCGCGGTCTCGCTGACCGCGATCCATCCCTGCGTCGGCACGCGCGGCGCGAGCGGCTGGTGCGGCGGCAGCGGAACGCGATCAAAGCCGGCCGGTCCGAACAGGAGGATCGAAAGCTGCGGGATCTTCTCCTCGGCCGCCACGGCGGAGAGTCGCAACATGTCCTGTCCCCAATCGAGATTGCTGTCGCCGAGAAGCTTTTCCGGATGTGAACCGGCAACCTCGTTGAACCAGGCCAGATAGTCAGGATGGGCGCGCGAGGTCCCGATCGCCTGCCATGCGAGCAGCGCGATCAGCACCGCGCGGCCCGCATTGCGGCGCCACAGCTCGCGCGCGCCGAACGCCGCGACGATGGCCATGAACGGATAGAGCACCAGCACGTGGCGTACGCCGATGTTCAGCGAGACCGGCAGCACGGACATCAGCAGCGCGACCGGAATCCAGACGAACTGCGAGTGGATCGATTTCGCCGCGCCGAAGAAGAAGAGAAGCAGGAAGGGGAGGGGCGTCTTCAGTGCGATCGCGACGGGAAAGTAATACCACCAGCCGCGATCGCCGCGTTCGCCGAGGAAGAAGGCCATGTGACCGCGGTCCTGATGCGCCTTCGCCCATTTCAGGCCGGTCACGAACGTGCCGAGGTCGAAGCCGTAACACGCCCACACGATGAATAGCGGCAGCGCCGCGATGGCGAGCACGTAACTGGCGCGCGGACGTGACGGGCGGGTGAAGTACATCACCACGGCCGCGCCGATGGCGAAGAAGAGAACGAAGGAAAGCTTCGAGACGAGACCGATTCCGATGGCGGCGCCGAGGAACAGCGCGCGCGCGAAGGTCGGCCGGTCGAGCCAGCGGTGGAGCGCGAACAGCGCCAGCGGGAGCGTGGCCGCGACGGCCATGTCGGTGGTCGCGAGACCGCTGTGGGCGAGGATCGGCGGCAGCGAGCCGAAGAGCGCGACTGCGATCAGCGCGACCGCTGGTCCGTACGTGCGCCATGCCCATGCGGCGATCGTCATCAGCGCGAGGAGCAGGAACACGAGATTGCCGCGGCGTGCGTTGGCGAGATTACGGGTGTATGCGCCTGTGTCAGGACCGCGATGCCACAGCAGATCCATCCCGCGCGCCGCGGCGAGCCAGGTCGGCTGGATCGTTCGCCAATCTTCGGGAGGCGGGGAAACGACGCCGCCTGCGCGCAGGCCGAGGCCGAACAGACCGCGGGCGAGCGGCGGATGTTCGGGATCGAACACGTACACGCCGCGCGTGATCCAGTCGTAGCCGGAGGCGATGTGCACCGGCTCGTCGGCGGTGGCGCTGAACACGCGATGCGTGCTCGCCACGCGCGCGAGCGGAAGGAGCGTGAGCAACGCCAGCGCCCAGAGCCAGCGGTGATTCGTCGACATCGGCCGCGCGCAGTATGCTTCACGCGCTTGCGGAACCGATGGCGGAAGGGTGCGATCGCGCTGATGGCGATCGCCGCGTGCGCGCTGATCGCGGTGGTCTCGCGGACATCGCTGCCGCTGCCGTCGGCGCTCGCGCTGTACGGGATCGTGGCCGGCGCGGCGCTGTTCGCGTTTCATCGGTGGGTCACGCCGGTCACGCGCGTGGCTGCGATCGCGATCGTGGTCATGCCGCTCTTCTTCACCGGGCCGGCGCTGATCCTGAACCGCGCGTACGGGCCGTACGACCTGCTGTACATCGTCGAGCCGTTTCTCGCGTACGGGCAGGATCACGGCGCGAAGGAAGGCATCCACAACCAGATCCTGCTCGACCTGTTCATGCAGCTCGCGCCGTGGCAGAACCAGGTGCGCGAATCGCTCGCGCGCGGCGAATGGCCGCTGTGGAATCCGGCCTCGCACTGCGGCTCGGTGCTCGCGGGCGGCGCGCAGGCCGCGCCGTACGATCCGCTGAACCTGATCGCGCTCCTGCTTCCGCTCGACATCGCCACGACGTTCGGCGTGTCGATGACGTTTTTCCTCTGCGCGCTGTTCACGTACGGCTGCGCGCGCGAATTCGGCTGCAGCGAGCGCGGATCGTTGATCGCCACCGCCGGTTTCACGTTCTCGAGCGCGATGGCGTTCAACGCCGGATGGCCGCTCGGCCGGACCTGGACGGTGCTGCCGCTGGTGCTGCTCGCGGTGCGGCGCCTGATTCGCGATCGCGACCTGCGCGCGTTCGTGCTGCTGACGTTCTCGTTCGTGCTGGCGATCGTGTTCGGGCATCCGGAGACGACGCTGCACATCGTGGCCACCGGCGGCGTGTACGGTCTGTTCGAGCTGTTCGCGGCGAGGCGCGCATGGTGGCGTCCCACCGCGATGGCCATCGGCGCGGGCGTCATCGCGCTCGCGCTCACGGCGATTTTTCTGCTGCCGTTCATGGCCTCGCTCGACGCGGGAGTGGAGAAGCATCTGCGCAAGGCGTCGCAGGTGACGCGCGAGTGGGCGGCGCCGCCGGAGGAGATGTGGCGTGCGGTGCGGGCGACGTTCCTGCCGTACTCCGGCGGCGCGTCATGGCATCGCGCGACGAAGGACTGGGAGTTCGGCACGGCGCGTACGGGCAGCATCATCCTGACGATGGCGCTCGTCGCCGCGGTGTTTCTGTGGCGCCGCCGCGACGTTCGCTTCCTAGCCTTGCTGGCGCTGTTCACGATGCTGGCGAGCTGGAAGGCGCCTCCGGTGGGGAAGGCGCTGCACGCGCTGCCGCTGTTCGACATCACGCTGAACTGGCGCCTCGGATTCGTGACCGCGCTCGCGCTGTCGCTGCTCGCCGCGATCGCGTTCGATGCGCTCGCCTCGCTGCGGCACGCGCGGTGGGTCGTGCCGATCGCCGGCATCGCGCTGGCGATTCCGACCATCACGTTGTGGCGCCCGCAGATCGAGATCGGTGTCGATGCGCGATTGCTGATCGCGGGTGCCGCGGCGGAGTCGTTCGGGCTCATCGCGCTCGCGATCGCGCTGTCGAAGCGATCGCACCGCGCCGCCTTTGCGATTCTCCTCGGCGCCATCGTCGCGCAGCGCGTCGTCGAAGAGGGCAACATCTATCCCTCCGTGCCGCGCCATCAGTTCTACGCGTCGGTTCCGCTCATCGACGCGATCCCGCGCGATCCGCTCTATCGCGCGATCGGCGTGGACAACATCTTCATCCCCAACATCTCCGGCATGTACGGACTCGACGACATCCGCGGCTACGACTCGATGCGCCTCGGCCGCTACGAGGCCACGTTCCCGCTGTGGTGTCCCGATTCGAAGCGCAACTACCGCGACGTCCACGATCTCTCCCGTCCCTTCCTCTCTCTGCTCGGCGTGCGTCACGCCATCACGCGTGCTTCGATGGAACCGCCGGAAGGATGGCGCGTGATCTTCGAGGATCGCGGATCGCGGCTGATGGAGAACAGCCGCGCCATTCCGCGCGTGTTCGTTCCGCGCCACATCCGCTACATCGACAACCCCGACACCGCGCTCGCGGAGATGGCGCAGGCGACTGACTTCGCGGACGTGGCCTGGATCTACACGAACGACATTCCGCCGCACATCGCGTTCAACGGCGAGGCGCAGCTGAACGTGCGGCGCATCGGAACGCGGTACGAGATCGAGACCGACAGCGCGACCGATTCGCGGATCGTCGTCACCGAGTCGTCGTGGCCGGGGTGGCGTGCGTACATCGATGGACGTCGCGTGAGGATGCAGCTCGCGGATCACGCGTTCCTCTCGGTCGGCATTCCGGCGGGGAAACACGAGGTGCGCGTCGTGTATCTGCCGGAGCCGTTCGTGCAGGGGCGGGCGATCTCGTTGGCGACGCTGGTACTGCTCGCGATCGCCGTGGTCTTCTACCGATCGCGCCGGACCGCCTGATCGTGATGGTGATCATGCGGGATGCCGATGCCGCGGCGGCGCAGCCAGGCCACCATGCGCGGCATGCGCGGCTCGATTTTTTCGCAGGCCTTCACGGCGAAGCGGCTGCGCGGGAAGAGCACCAGCGCCGCCAGCAGAAAAAACAGCCAGCCCTGCATGACCGGGAGCAGCGATCCGATGATGCCGAGGATCACGAAGACGATGCCGAGGGCGATGCGGAGCGCGAAGAGCATGGGCGCGGGCAGTGTAACGGAGCGGCCGCGCAGAAGTGCGTGGCCGAAGAGCGTCACGATCACCGCGATCGATCCGGTCAGGAGGGCGAGCTCGAGCGTCATCCGTGTCTGGGACGGAACTCGCCGGCGGCGAGATACTCGCCGGGGATCTTCTGGAACTCGGTGACGCCGTACGTCGCGCGAAGCACGTCGTCCGAGATGCCGTCGGCGAGGATCAGCCCGTCGACTTCGCCGCTGCGGTTCTCGAGATCCCATCCGGTCCAGATCTCCGCGTCGCTGTAGGGGCGGAGCGAGATCTTCTGCAGATAGCGGGACATTACCCGGCCCGTTCCTTGCGGCGCTGGTCGGCGAAGGCGACCAGAAAATCGCGCAGCGCTTCCATCGCCTCGCGCACGCCTTCGGGGATGGTCTTCATGCGCATCCAGTAACAGCCGGGATCGAGGATGCTGCGCAGCACTTCCATGAACTGGTTGAGCGAGATGTACGTCGCCTGGTAGACCTTGCCTCTGGTGCTTTCCTGCCGCATCCGCTGGAGCCGGGACACGATGCGCGCGGCCATGTAGTACGGCGCCTGGATCACGTCGAACTCGTCCTGCGACATGCGCGGGCCTTTGGTGATGTGCTGCCGGTTGACGGTGGCCTGCAGGAAATCGAGCACGATCATCACCGCGGTCTTCGGCACCGGACCGCAGCGCCCGTGCTCGACGGCGTCCGTGAGGAAGGCATTGAGCGACTTGATCTGCTCGGAATCGGGCCAGGTCAGCTCGCGCAGGCCGTACTTTTTCCCGATGGCGCGCTCATCGAGCTCGGGGACGGGCGCTTCGACCGTCTTGTTTTCGTCGGACATAAGGCAGCGGGCCGAGAATAGCATTGGATCGGCGGGCGCCCATCGCCTCGCGCGCGAAGCGCTACCGCCAGGTCATTTCGAACGTGCACGTCTTCTCGCCGAGACACTGGCATTTGGTCTCGGTGACGGTGGGATCGGTGCTGCCGTGGCGGAGGATGCACTCCATGAAATAGCCGGCGGCGCTGGCGCAGTAGACGGGGCTGTAGCAGGGATAGTTCGAATAGATCATGCGCGCGCCGCTGGCGGTCTTCTCGAAGCGCACCGCGCCGAACTTCTGATACTGATCGTGGAACTGCGCGTTGTTCTCCAGGAACTGCACCAGGCTCTCGGTATCGAGCGAGCGGTAGATGCGGCCGATGCCGAGCTCCGCGGACGCGGCGCCGATCAGCGCGAGGATGTTCGGGTATTTCGCCTTCAGCTCCTGGTGCGCGGCCTTGTCGAGCTCGATGAGCGACTCGAACTCGCACCAGCTGGACGCGAGCGGCGTTTTCACGTAGCTGCGCGTGCGCGGCGTCAGCTTCTCGACCAGCGCCTGGAATCCTGCTTCGCCGAGGATCTCCACGAGGAACTGCTTCCGCCCGCCGAACATCACTCCCTTGACCTTGGCGAGCGCCGGATCCGGTCCGACCAGCACTTCCTTTCCTTCGAGCCGCGGCGGAGTCGAGGCGATCTTGTGCTGCATCAGGAGTGACATGGGCAGATTGTAAGACGGCCTCAGCGGAGATGACGGAACATCTCCGGCACGAATTCGCCGTCGCTCGACTCGCGCGCCGCGAGCGCGATCTGGAACTCCATCACGTCCGCCGGCACCGGCGATTGATACTGATCGAGCGTCGCTCGCAATGCGTCGATGGGGGTCAGGCCTTCGGTTCGCACCGCGCGATACAGCTTCACCGCGATCGACTCCGCGGCGCCCGGCGTGAGCAGTTGCGGGATCAGCGATGCGACGGCCGCGAAGTCGCTCTCCTGCAGCTCTACGCCGCGGCGCTTCGCGAGCGCGCGCAGGAGTGTGAATCCTTCCGCGGCAGTGGTGGCGGGAAAGATCGGGATCTTCACGTCGATGCGTCCGGGGCGTTTGAGGTCGACTTCCACGAGATCGGGACGGCTGGTCGCGAGGATCCAGACGATCTTTCCGCGATTCGCGGGATTGCTCATCTGCTCCGCGAACATGCCGTAGATGCGTCCGGAGAGGCCGGAGTCGCTGCTGCCGGGATCGCGTTTGCCGAGCGCCTGATCGGCTTCGTCGATGAACACGAAGCAGCGCCCCAGTCCCTTCAGCAGGCGGAAGATCTTCTCGAGATTCCCTTCCGTACTGCCCACCCATTTGTCGCGGAAGTTCTTCAGCTTCACCACCGGCACGCCCGCTTCGCCCGCCAGGCATTCGACGAGGTACGTTTTGCCCGTGCCGACCGGACCGCAGAGCAGGTAGCCCATCGGCAGCGCCTGCACGTCGTTCATCTGCCACAGCTTGATGTCCTGCCGGAGCCAGTTCTTGAGGCGCTCCTGCGCGTGGAAATCGTCCAGCGTGCGTTTCGACTCGATGAACTCGATCAGCCCCGCGGAGTCTTTCTCGACGAGCTCCTTGCGCATCGAGACGAGATCGGGCGCGTGCAGCACTTCGCGCGCGTGCGACTTCACGCGCAGCAGGTTCTCGACGGACGTGAGCGTGGTGCCGGTGAGCTGATGCGCGAGCGTGTCGTAGGACGGCGCGAACTCGGCCAGCACGGATCCGTGTTCATTCGCGAGTAACTGCAGCGCATCGCGAAGCTCGTTCGTCGACGGCAGCGGCACTTCGATCGGCGCGGCGCGCGGATGATTGACGAGCAGCGGATGGAGATCGTTGAGGTTCTCCGCGACCAGGAACGTGGCCAGGGAATGGCGCGTGAGTTGATCGTCGGCCGCCCAGTCGCGCATCAGCATCGCCAGCGCGCTGAGGTCGTAGTTGAGCGCGCCCGGAAGCGCGGGCGCGACGAGATGCGCCGACTTCATGTAGAAGCCGACCTGGTACGAGTCATGGCCGAGTCGCGCCAGGTTCGCGGAGTAGCGGAAGAAGCGCGTCAGCCATTCGGTCGCGGCACGCGGCGCACGCGGCAGCTCGGGATTCTCCTTGAACGCCGGCCACTTGGTGACGATCTCGTTCCCTTTCTCGATGCGCACGCCGTTGCCGACGTCGTAGCTCAGCACCACGTCGAAGCGCGGCAGGATCACGCGCGAGAGGAACTCGTAGAGACTGCCCAGCGTGCGCGCATCGAGCAGGTACCGGTCGTTGACGTTGCCGTGCAACAGGAACTGATTCGCGGCGTGCGATTGGTAGAGCGAGACGAGGCGGGCAGCCCACGGCGGCAGCATCACGAGCGGTTCCTCGGTTCCTCGGAGTTCCTCGGTTCCTCGGAGTTCCTCGGAGGGCGTAACGACCGCGCGCATTCCCCCGAGGAACGCCGAGGCACTCCGAGGCACTCCGAGGCACTCGTCATTGCAACTGTCCTGTCGAAGAGCTGCCGTACGTGGTGCTGGACTGGTCGAGGTTCTCGAGCAGGCGCGAAGTCAGTTCGACATTGGAGGAAATGGCGTTCGGACGTCCGCGCAGGCTCGCTTCTTCGAGCGCGAACTCGAACTGGGTCTCGATGCGGGTGAGGTCGGCGTCGATCTCCGCGAGCGAGGTCTCGCGGTGTTGGACGTTGTCGAGGCGCTCGCGCAGCAAGCGGATGGTCGCTTCCTGCGAAGCGCGTGCGGCCGAGGTGGGGGCGGACGCGAGCTCGCGCTCGCATGCGGTGATCTGTTTCTGCAGGTCGCGCGCGTCGGACTGCGGCGCGATCACGATGTTGCGTTGCGCGACCAGCAGATTGAGGTAGAGCCACGTCAGCCGCTGCAGCGCATCGCGATTGCTCTCGAAGAAGAGGTCGTCGCTCGCGTACTCGCGGAACAGCGTTTCGAGACGGCGGCGCTTCTCCTCCAGCTTCACGTACCGCTGCCGCGCCGCACCGCCGACGTTTTTCAGCAGCCGTCTCCGTGCCTCCTCGGAATCGCCGCGCAGCTCCTCGTTGCGCATGTCCTCGAGCCAGCGCTGGAAGCCGGGGTTCGAGGCCATGGTCAGCAGATACACGAACTCGCCCGCGCCCGCGACGGCCCAGATCGCCGGATCCCAGAAGCCGGCCACGCCAGCCGCGAGCACGCCGAGGGCGTTCCACGGCAGCCGTAGCAGCGGAATGTCGGGGCGGGCGAAAAAGGCGCGAAGGAGATAGCGCACGGCTACTCGGTGGTGGCCGGCCCCATCGCCTTCACGGTCTCAGTGGCCGGCGCCGCGGTGCCGGTCGTGTCGGCCTCGATGGTCAAGCCTTCCTTCGCGGCGAAGTCGGCCAGCGCCTGTTCGGCGAGCGCTTTCTGCTCGTCGTCCTTGACCATGATGTCGGCGGTGCTCAGGGAGTCGCGCGCCACGCGGGCCCGTCCGGCCGCGACTTCGCGCTCTTCCTCGACCATCTTGTGCAGGCGGTCGAGCGTGTCGCCGGAGCCGCCG
>CAMPKJ010000093.1 GCA_946887105.1 uncultured Acidobacteriota bacterium
GGTCTACTACCATGGCAACTGCCGTTTTCAGGAGTCTTAGAGTCTTAGAGTCTTACAGGGTCGGTGGCTCATGCGCCTCTAACCTAAGACTCTAAGACTCGTCGACTCCAAGTCTCGGCCGCAGGCCGCCCGGGCTAGAATGCACCCGTCCCCATGTCCCGAGCATCGCTCTTTCATTCCTGGAAGGTCGGCGTCATCGCGCTGACCGCGTTGCTGCACGCCGGTGCGGTGGTGGTGCGGCCGGGGGCGGAACTGCAGACGGCGCTCGTGTTCGCGGTGCTGGTGCTGGTGGCCGCGTTCCTGCGCATCGAGATGGGCGATGCCTCGATCGGATTCGAGGCCGCGGTGGTGTTCGGCGCGATCGTCATCTTCCACAGTCCGGCGGTTGCGCTGGTCTCCGTGTTCGCCGGAACCGCGGCGCATGCGGCCTACCGGGCGCTGACGGAAAAGCAGTGGCGGCTCGAGCCGTTCTACAACGCGGCGCAACTGGCGCTGTCGTATTCGATCGTCGGCTTGCTCTACTCCGTGGCCGTGGCCAACGACGCCGAGCCGGCCGCGAAGATGGCCGGATTTGCGCTGTTGCTGGTCGGCTACGTCGGCGTGCATCTCCTCTTCGTTTCGGTGCGGCGCTACTTCGAAGAGGACGCGTCGCCGATCGACGTCCGTCGCATTCTGCTGCTCGAAGGAAAGACGCTGCTGTTCGTCACGCCGGTGGTAGCCATCGAAGCGATGCTTTACGCGACGTCGGGGATCGCCGGGTTCGCCATCGCGTTCGTGCCGGTGCTGATCCTGGCGTACGTGATGCGCGTCAATGTGGAGTCGTCGCAGCAGAACGTCGAGCTGCTGCGCCGCAACCGCGAGCTGGCCATCCTCACCGAAAGCTCCACGCAGATCCTCTCCGCCGAGACCGATCACGAAACGCTGCGCCGGCTGATGTCGCTGCTCTCGAAACTGGCGCGGATGAAGGCGTGCGCGGTGGTGACGTGGGAATCGAATCCGGATGTGCCGGGCACCGTGTATCGCTTCGGCGAGTGCATGCCCACCGATCAGGAGATCATGCGCTGGGTCGATTCGGCGGGGTTCGCGCAATCGGCGCCGAGCCGCGCGTTCGTGTTTCAGAGCGACATGCGCAAGTTTCCGCTCTCCGGCGGCAGCGCCATCCAGGTGCTGATCGGCATCCAGACGCCGGAGGTGATCTACGGCATCCTGCTGTTCGAGACCGAGGATCTGTCGATCCTCAAGGCGGGCAGCCTGAATCTGCTGACGCTGCTCGTGAATCAGACCGCGCTCTCGCTGCAGGACCAGCTGCTGCGCCGCGAGATGCGCGAGAAGACCATCCAGCTCGAGAGTCACGCCGCGACGATGAGCACCATCCTCGAGGTGTCGAACAGTCTGATCGGCCAGTTCGAGATCGACGCCGCGCTGACCCGCATCGCCCAGGCCATCCGCAAGGCGCTCGGATTCGAGAACGTCGTCTTCGCGCTGCACGATCCGCGGCGCGATGAATACGTGCGGCGCGCGCAGGCGGGGATGGACGATGTCTGGGACGACGTCCGCAAGCGTCCCGTGCCGCCGAGCGAGATCGCCGCGTTCTTCAATCCCGAGTTCCGCGCCTCGAATTCGTACTTCGTCTCGCACACCGCGCTGCGCAAGAGCGAGCACGATTTCTTCGTGCGGCCGGAAGACGTCGATGACGGATTCCTGAAGCCGGACGAGTGGCACGAGAACGACCTGCTGCTGGTGCCGCTGATGCGCGGCAACGAGATGCTGGGATTCCTCTCCGTGCGCGAGCCGCACGATCGCCGCATCCCCAATCTCGAGAAAGTGCAGACGCTGGAGATCTTCGCCACGCAGGCCGTCACCGCGATTCAGTCCGCGCGGCAGTACGAGGAGATCAAGCGCCTCACCTTCATCGACGCGCTCACGCCCGCGTACAACCATCGCTTCTTCCAGGAGGCGCTGTCGAAGGAGATCCATCGCCACTCGCGCACGGGACACGAGATGGCGCTGGCCATGTTCGATCTCGACAACTTCAAGAAGGTCAACGACACGTTCGGACATCCGGTCGGCGACGAGATCCTCAAGGGTCTGGTCGAGGAGCTGATGACCAACGCGCGCGACAGCGACGTGGTGGCGCGTTACGGCGGCGAAGAGTTCGCGATCATCTTTCCCGACACGCCGGCGAGCTCCGCACGCGACGCCGCGAACCGTCTGCGCGAGATCGTGGAGGGCCGCGAGTTCCCGCTGCCCGGCCTCAACCGCACGCTCTTCGTGACCGTGAGTATCGGCGTGGCGGTCTATCCGCACGACGGCGTCACCTCCGCCGATCTCATCTCCCGCGCCGACATGGCGCTGTACTGGGCCAAGAAGCACGGGAAGAACCTGGTGGCAGTGGCGAGCGAGATCGAGAGCAGCGGCGATACCGTGGCGTCGTAGACTACGGTGATGCTGCGCTCGCTTGCCATCGCCCTCTTCGCCACCATCTCACTCTCCGCCGCCGCCCAGTCGCTCGACGAACGCGTCCAGCGCGAGCTCCCCACGCTGCTCGATACCTACAAGGCGCTGCACGCGATGCCGGAGCTTTCCACGCAGGAGGTGAAGACCTCCGCGTACGTCGCCACGCGGCTGCGCGAGCTCGGCTACGAGGTCACGGAGAAGGTCGGCAAGTACAAGGAGCCCGGCACGACCTGCTATGGCGTCGTGGCGGTGATGCGCAACGGGGACGGTCCGGTGGTGATGGTGCGCTCCGACATGGATGCGTTGCCGGTCGCGGAACAGACCGGACTTCCATACGCGAGCCAGAACGCGGGCGTGATGCATGCCTGCGGGCACGACGTGCACATGACCTCGCTCCTCGGCACCGCGAAAGTGCTGGCGGATCTGAAGTCGCAATGGCGCGGGACGGTGATGCTGATCGGCCAGCCGGCGGAAGAGATCGTGCGCGGCGCCGAGGGGATGCTCGCGGATGGACTGTACGAGCGGTTTGCGCGACCCGATTTCGTGATCGCGCTGCACGACTGGGCCACGCTCGAAGCGGGGAAGATCGGGTACCGGCCCGGCCAGTTCATGGCCGCGACCGACTCGCTGAATCTCACCATCCGCGGCGTCGGCGGTCATGGTGCCGCGCCGCATTCGACGAAAGACCCGGTGGTCATGGCGGCGGAGACGATCCTCGCGCTGCAGACCATCGCCAGCCGCGAGCGCTCGCCACTCGATCCGGTGGTGGTCACGGTCGGCAAGATCGAAGGCGGGACGAAGCGCAACATCATTCCGGATGAAGTGCGGCTCTTTCTGACCGTGCGCACGTTCAGCCCCGAGGTGCGGAAGCGCGTGCTCGAATCGATCGAGCGCATTCCGAAAGGCATCGCGCTCGTGGCCGGCGTTCCGGAAGATCGCGCGCCGGTCTTCGAGCCGCTACCGGCGGAATCGGTTGCGTCGACGTTCAACGATCCCGCGTTGACGGAGCGCGTCGCGGGCGCGCTGCGCGGCGAGCTTGGGACCGACAACGTGTTGCACATCGATCCGGCCATGGTCAGCGAAGACTTCGGCCGCTTCAGCGACGGCGGCAAGATTCCGACGGTGTTGCTCGCGCTGGGTGCCGGCGATCCGGCGAAGCTCGCCGCCGGAACGCAGCCGGGATTGCACTCCAGCAAGTTCGCGCCGTCCGATGCCTCACTCGTGCTGCGCACGGGCGTGCGCGGCGCCGTCAGCATGGTTCTGGAACTGCTCCGTCCCGAAGCGAGGTAAGCCGTGCTTGCAGATTTTCGAGCGTTCGTCACGAAGTCCAACGCCATGGCGCTGGCCATCGGCGTGATCTCCGGCGCCGCGGTCGGCAATGTCGTCTCCGCACTGGTCGCCGACCTGGTGATGCCGGTCATCGGGCTCGTACTGCCGTCGGGAAGCTGGCGCGAGGCGAAGCTGGTGTTGTCGGACCAGAACGCGATTCTCTATGGCCACCTGCTCGGCACGCTGGTCGACTTCGTGCTGATCATGTTCGTGGTGTGGGTGCTGCTGCGGACGCTGATCCGTGAAGCGCCGCCGGCGCCGACGCGGCAGTGCCCGGAGTGTCTGGAGATGTTGCCGGTCGATGCACGCCGATGCCGCGCGTGTACCGCGGTCGTTGGGTGAGGCCGGTTCCTCGGAGTTCCTCGGAGTGCCTCGGAGTGGGAGGGGGAACCCCGAGGAACGCCGAGGAACCCGAGGAACTCCGAGGCACTCCGTAAGCGCTACATCTTCGCGTAGCGCTTCACGACCGTCGGGAGCTTGCTTCCCGCGAGGAACGCTTCCTTCACATACTTGCCGCCGGCATAGCGATACACCGTCACGCCGCCCGGCTCTTCGAAGAAGAAGCGCATGCCGCTCGCGCTGGCTTTGAACGTCACGGTGCGGCCGCCGTCGTTCGACAGTGTGCGCAGGAACTGCGCGATCGAATGAGGGATGTCGCCGGGCGCAACCGTCGGGGCCGGTTTCTTTTTTGGCGCGGCGGCGGATAATGACAAAGTCACGAACAAGATGAGGATTGCGGTGCGGCGCATCGGTCCATTGTATGCAACGCCCGCGAGCCGGAGGGCAGCCATGCCACAGGACGGGAATGAGCCGCAGAGCTACGGGAGCGGTCAGGACTGGGTGACGGGCGAGACCGGGGAGGAAGTGAATCCGCCGAAGTCGGCCCCGGCGCCGGAGCATGAGGAGTTCTATAAATCGCGGCACGACTCCGAAAACAGTGCGCCGCATCAGGGCGGATACACCTCGGGAGTCCAGCTCGATGAATGCAATTCGCGGAACGGCCACAATCCGGACGCGGATCCCGCCGATCGCCAGCCGGTCACGAAGGTGACGTCGAAAGACGGCGGCGCGAAACACGATTCGTTCTTCCGCAAACGCGACTATCCGTGACGAAGGCGTGACCGGCATCCGTGGGGGTGGTCACAAGCGTCCCCGTCGCGGACGCGTTACCATCCTTCGCAAGCGTCCCGACCGTGCCCGACCTCCAATCACTCTTCGCGGCTTCCGGCTACTCGCCGAACGCGTTGTCGTTCGCGACGGCGTTCGCCGCGCTGGCGATTCTCTTTCTCGGCACGGCGGTGCTCTGGCGCGGACGCTCCTCCGCTCCCAGCCGCCGATTCTTCGTCGTGACGCTCTGCGCCGGCGGCTGGCTGGGCGCGTTCGCGCTCATGTATGCGGCCGGCGATCCGCGCATCGCCGTGATCTGGGCGCGTACCGGCTTTCTCTTCGCCGCGCTCATGCCCGCGGCCGTCTTTCACTTCGCGACCACGCTCGTTGCGCGCCATAAACCGTACGTGCTGCCGGCCCGGCTGTTCTGGCTCGCGTGCGCCGTGGCCGGTCTGCTCGGATTTCTCACCGAGCGGCTGATCCCGAGCGTCCGCCGGTTCGCGTGGGGGCATTACCCCCTCGGACGTCCGATCGGCGGGCTGATCGTGCTCTGTTTCTCCGGAATCGTGATCGCCAGCATCCATATCTTCTGGCGGATGTACCGCCGCGCCGAGGGACCCGCGCGCGAACGCGCCGGCGCTTTGCTGCTGGCGTTCGTGCTCGGCTCGATGGCCATGCTCGACTATCTGCCATCGGTCGGCATCGATCTGCAGCCGATCGGTTCGATTGCCGCGCTGGCGTTCGTGATCGTGGCCGCAACGGCCGTATGGCATTTCGAGCTCGGCGACATCACGCCGCAATACGCGGCGGGACAGATCCTGGAGACGATGAAGAGTGCGGTCGTGGTCAGCGACATGAACGGACGCGTTCGGGTCGTCAACCGCGGCGCGGAGCGCCTGCTCGCGTACAAGCCCGGCGGCTTGCGCGATGCGCATCTGCGCGACGTCCTCCAGCGCGACGAGAACCTCACCACCGGCCAGCTCCTGAACAGCATGGGCGTGCTCGAGCATCCGATGGTGTGGCGCGCATCCGACGGCTCGCGGGTGGACGTGCTGGCCGCGTCGTCGTTCCTCCGCGACGATGAAGGCGTGCCGGTCGGCGTCGTGTACGTGGCCAACGACTTCACCGAGCGGAAACGCGCCGAGCAGGCGTTGCGCGAAAGCGAACATCGCTATCGCACGCTGTTCGAGCTCAATCCGCTGCCGATGTGGGTGTACGACTGCGAGACGTTGCGCTTCACCGCCGTGAACGATGCCGCGATCGCACACTACGGCTTCCCGCGCGACGAGTTCCTGACGATGACCATCGCCGACATCCGGCCGCCGGAAGAAGTGCCGGCGATGCAGGCGGCGCTGCACGGTCTCGATGAGCGCCAGCGCCCGCGCCAGTTCAAGCATCGCAAGAAGGATGGCTCGGTGATCGACGTCGACGTGACGTCGTTCGAGTTCGTCTCCGGCGGCCGTCCGGCGCGCCTGGTCATCGCCCAGGACATCACCGAGCGCAAACGCGCCGACGAGGCGCTGCGCCTCAGCGAAGAGCGGTATCGCGAGCTGTTCGAGAACGCGAACGATCTGATCTACACGCACGATCTGGAGGGCCGCATCACCTCCATGAACATCTCCGGCGAGCGCGTGAGCGGCTACACGCGCGACGAGCTCCTCGGCACGCACATTCAGTCGCTGGTCGTCCCCGAGCACGTCGATCGCGCGCGCGAGGCGATGGAGAAGAAGATGCGCGGCGAAGCCACCGCCACGTTCTACGAAGTGGACATGATGGCCAAGGACGGGCGGCGCATCCCGCTCGAGCTGAGCACGCGGCTGATCTATCGCGACGGCAAGCCGGTGGGCGTGCAGGGCATGGGCCGCGACGTCAGCGAGCGCAAGACCAGCGAGGCGCGTTACCGGCTGCTCTTCGAGCGCAACCTGGCCGGTGTCTTCCGCACCGGCGCCGACGGTCACATCATCGAGTGCAACGATGCTTGTGCACGCATTTTCGGCTTCGAGTCCCGCGATGAGTTTCTCGCCGCCGACGCGCACGATTTCTATTTCGACGAGGCCGAGCGCGACCGGCTCGTGCAGACGCTGCGCGATCAGGGACAGATCAGCAATCTCGAACTGCGCATGCGCCGCCGCGACGGCTCCACGGTGTGGGTGCTCGAAAACGTGTCACTGCTCGATGGCGACACGCTCGAAGGCACCATCATCGACATCACCGATCGCAAGCACGCGCAGGAGCAGATGGAGTATCAGGCGTACCACGACTCCCTCACGCATCTGCCGAACCGCCTGCTGTTCCGCGATCGCATCACCGTCGCGCTCGCGCACGCGCGCCGCAACTCGCGCGCGGCCGCGGTGATGTTCCTCGATCTCGATCAATTCAAGCTCGTCAACGACACCCTCGGCCACACGGTCGGCGACCGCCTGCTGCAGGTCATCGGCTCGCGGCTGGTCACGTGCGTGCGCGCCGAGGACACGGTTGCGCGCATGGGCGGCGACGAGTTCACCATCCTGCTCTCCGATCTTCACGACCGCCGCGGCGCCACGTCCGTCGCACAGAAGGTGCTGGAGGCGGTGCGCCATCCGGTGCTCGTCGACGAGCACGAGCTGTACGTCACCACGTCGGTCGGCATCGCCATCTTTCCCGATGACGGCGCGGACGCGGAGTCGCTGCTCAAGAACGCCGATCGGGCCATGTATCGCGCGAAGGAGCTCGGACGCGACAACTTCCAGTTCAGCACGCCCGCGAAGTTCGAGATCGCCGAAGGCCGCCTGGCGATGGAGCGGCGGCTGCGGCGCGCGCTCGAGCGCGAAGAGTTCGTGCTGCACTACCAGCCGATGGTGGAGATCGCCACCGGACAACTGGCCGGCGCCGAGGCGCTGGTGCGCTGGAATCATCCGGAGAGCGGCCTCATTCAGCCGGAGGATTTCATCCCCATCGCCGAGGAAACGCAGCTCATCGTGCCGATCGGCGCGTGGGTGCTGCGCACCGCGTGCAAACAGATGAAGGCGTGGCACGACGCCGGACATCCGTGGCTGCGCGTGGCGGTGAATCTCTCGCCGCGCCAGTTCCAGGACACGGAACTGGTCGGCACGGTCGAGCGCGTCCTCGAGGAGACCGGATTCCCCCCGCCGCTGCTCGATCTCGAGATCACCGAGTCGACGGCCATGCAGAATGCCGAGCTGTCGCTGTCCATTCTCAACCGCCTCAAGGAAATGGGCGTTCGCATTTCCATCGACGACTTCGGCACCGGCTACTCATCGCTGAGTTACCTGAAGCGATTCCCGATCGATACGGTGAAGATCGATCAGGACTTCGTGCGCGATCTGACCAGCGACGATGCCGCGATCATCTCCGCCGTGATCTCCATGGCTCGCGCGCTGAACCTGCGCGTGATCGCGGAGGGAGTCGAGACGGAGGAGCAGCTGGCGTTCCTGCGACGCGAGCAGTGTTCGGAGATGCAGGGATTTCTCTACAGCCAGCCGTTGACCGTGGCCGACTTCGAGCAGGCCTTGCGCGGCGTTCAGGGCGTGACGGTTTCCGCGTCGCGATTCGGCCGGCCGAGGTTGACACTGGAGTAAACGCCCTGCAGTATCGCGCCGTCAGCAATAAGGGCAGAGATGGCGATCGAGCAGCACCGGCGTGTTCTCGTGATCGACGACGATCGCGCAGTCCGGCAGATCCTCGTCCAGGCGCTGCGCGGGAAATCGCTGACCATCGACGAAGCAGCCAATGGGCGCGAGGCGCTCGAGTTGCTGCGCGGGAATGCCTATGCGGTCGTGCTGCTCGACATCCTGATGCCGGACGTGAACGGCTTCGGCGTGCTCGATGGCATCGATGAAGAGGCGCTGAACGCGCCGGTGGTGCTGGTGGTGAGCGGCGCTGAGCGCGACATCCTCGACTGTCTGGACTCGAAACGCATCCACGGCATCGTCCGGAAGCCGTTCGATCCGCTGGAAGTCGCGGCCGTCGTGGCCGCCTGTTCCGAGATCCGCGGCAATCGCTGCTTCGAGGCCATGGCCATCGCCACGGTGGTGACCGGCGCGCAGTTGATCGCGTTATTGAAGGTGTGATGCGCGCTTCAGCACTTCGGTCAGCAGCAGCAACATCCCGCCGGAGATGATCGGTCCGCGGAGATTGGGCGGGCCGCCGAGGCCGGCGCATTCGCGAACGGCATTGTGGAGCACGTCCACTTCGAAAGGCTTGGGGATCACGGAGCGCACCGCGTAACCCTGCACGCGTTTCATCTCACGCGCGTTGACCGCGGCGGTGACGATGATGACCCGGCTCAGGAGATCGGGGCGCTCGGCCGTCAGGAAGTCGAGCACTGCATAGCCGTCGACCGCGGGCATCAGCAAGTCGAGCAGGATCGCCGCATATGGCTGCGGCGTCTTCAGGCGGTCGATTGCCTCGCCGCCGTCACGCGCGACATGAACAACGAAGTCCGCCTGGAGCAGCGCCGTCATGAGCGTGCAGGTGGCTTCGTTGTCGTCCGCCAACAGCACGAACGCTTTTTCCAATGTGGAGATCCCCCGTTTGGACGATGTCGCGGATTGTAACCTATACTCGCGCCGCCTCACGCTCCCGATGAAATCGAAGAAACGCGCCGGCAAGATCCGCCAGGCCTTCCGCAAAGACAAGCGCGTCGTGCGCGAGCAGCGCGTCACAGAGGACAACTGGGAAGAGTTGCTCGACCAGCACGGACACGCCGTCAAGCGTCCGTCCATCGGCGACGTGCTGCGCCAACTCGTGCTGCACGATGAGGAGATCGCGCGCGACGCCGACGATTCGCTCGAAGGCAGCGGCGTCGTATTCAGCGTGAGCAGCGGCCGCTGTCGCGTGCTGCGCGACGGCGAGGAGCTCGATTGCGTGATTCCGCCGGAGTTGGCGGTGCGCCAGAAGAGCGCGCTGGCGGTGGGCGATCGCGTACGCGTTTCGGATGAGGACGGCGTGTGGCGCCTGCAGGCGGTGCTGCCGCGACGGACCGTGCTGGCGCGTCCCGATCCGCTGCACAAACACATGCAGCGCCTCATCGCGGCGAACGTCGACGTGGTGATTCATGTGGTGTCGCTCAAGTCGCCGCCCCTGCGTCCGCGCCTCATCGATCGTTTTCTGATCGCCATCCAGCGCGGCGGCGCGCAGCCGGTGATCTGCGTGAACAAGGTGGACCTGTTGACGCCGGAAGAGCGCGAGCGCGAGCTGCCCAAGCTCGCGCCCTATCTCGAGCTCGGCGTGCCGCTCATCGGCTGCTCCACGAAAACCGGCGAAGGTCTGGAACCCTTGCGCGCTGCCGTGGAGGGGAAGATGGCCGCACTGGTCGGGCATAGCGGCGTCGGGAAGTCGTCGCTCCTCAATGCGCTCGACGAGCGTCTGCAACTGGCCACGAACACCCTCAATCGCAAACGCGGCACGGGCCGGCATACCACCACCGCGTCGACGCTCTATGACTTCGGCGGCGGAACGTTCCTCATCGACACGCCCGGCATCCGCGAGTTCGGCCTATGGGACCTCGACCGCGAGTCGCTGCGCGATTATTTCCCCGAATTCGACGAGCCGAGCGAATCGTGCCGCTTCACGAACTGCACGCACGTGCACGAGCCCGATTGCGAGGTGCAGGCCCAGGTGGAGGCAGGGGTGCTGAATCACGCGCGCTACGACACGTACGTGCGGCTGTGGGAAGACCTGCACTGAAGGCGAGGAGAGAAATGGAAAGTATTTTTTTTGGTCTCGGATACGAATTCGACGGCGGTGCCGATCCCGGCGTGGCCATCGACGAATTCGGCTACCTGGTCGAGGTTCACAAGAACGAGGCCGGGACGAGCCTGTACTCGCGCACGGGCCAGCTCCGCGACGCGCAGGTCTACTGGAACGACACCGGCGGCGACCGCAAACCGTACACCGGCGGCACGCAGCCGGCGGTGGCGAAAAACAACGGCGGCGATGTCGTCGAGGTCCACAAACGCGAGGTCGGCGACAAGCTGTTCGTCATGTACGGCAAATTCACCGGCCCGGCGGTCGCGTGGAGCGAATCGATCTCCTATGACGACGACGGACACGATCCGGCGGTGGCGATCAACGACCGCCGCGAGATCGTGACCGTGTACGCCGAAGACAGCGACAAAGTGCGGTACCGGCGCGGTTCCATCACCACGAAAGACGGCAAGACCATCGTCCAGTTTCGCGCCGAACAGGATCTCGGCGAAGGCCAGTATCCGAAGGTGGCCATCGATAACGACGGCAACGTCATCGCGGTCTGGGAACGCAATGTCGACGGGAAGTACAAACTGCGCTGCTGTGTCGGAAAGCTGAGCACCGACGTCGAGACCATCACCTGGGGAACGGTCACGGATCTCGTCGCGGAAGAGGGATTCCGGCCGTGCGTCGCGCTGACGAACAACGGTTTCGTGGTGGCGGTGTACAACCAGGGATCGGTCAACCTGAAACAGATGTTCGGACGGCTGGATGCCTCGACGAAGACCGTCACGTGGGATCCGGCGACGTATTTCGATGACGGCGTCCATCCCGCGGTCGCGGCGGCGGGAACGTCCGCGGTGCGGATCGCGCAGAGCGATTGGGCGCCATGGGTCAACCGTCTCTGGTACTCGACGTCACTCATCACCGATCGCGCGAACTGGATGCACGACCGGCTCAACCAGATCGGCTCGAAGATGGTCAAGCAGCTCTTCATCCCCGGCAGTCACGATGCAGGCATGTACACGGGCGGCTTCTCGACCCTCGGCAAGACGCAGGAGCTCTCGATCTACGGCCAGCTCGCCGCCGGCGTGCGCTATTTCGATCTGCGCGTGGAATGGAACGATCCCGTGTTCAACATCCACCACGGCACCATCAACGGGCCGCTGCTCTCGGACGTGCTCCAGCAGATCGCCGACTTCTGCAATGAAGGTCACCAGGAACTGGTGATCCTCGACTTCTCGCACTTCACGCACTTCGTCGATTCCGGCACCTGGTTCTCGTTCGTGGACGAGGTGATCGGCAAGCTGGATCCGTGGATGTACAAGACCCAGCGGACGGACAAGCGCCTCGCGGAAATCACGCTGTCCGAGTACATCAGCAGCGGCATGAAGATCCTGGTGGTCGTCGACGAAGACTGGCCGGTCGACGATCCGGTGCAGGGCTTCTGGGTGTTCCGCAATTCGGCCAGCGACACGGCGGAGTTGGGACAGCTCCGCGTGTTCGATCAGTATTCGAGCGACGCGAACTACGAGGACGTGAAGAAGGATCAGACCGAGAAATACGACGCCTACAACGGCTACTGCGATCCGGACACGAACGTGCCGTGCGATCTGTTCCTGCTCTCCTGGACCTGCACCTCGCCCGTTGGCGTCGGCGTGTGGCAGGTGTCGAAGAACATCAACCGCCATCTCGGCGACTTCATGCAACACCTGGCCATGCCGAATGCGAGCGGCTACGACCCGAACATCCTCTACGTCGACTACTGCGAGTTCGCGCGCGTCACGGATGTCGCTCTGTACGCGAACGGCGCGCCGCTGGTGTACTCGGACAAAACGACCCCGCACCTCGAGATCCGGAAGGACACGGAGGCCGGGGACTCCACGGAAGCGCAGCCGCTGCCGGAAATGCCGCCGCCGTCCGGCCACCCTCGCGTCTGACCGGTACGCCACTGCTCCGAGCGAAGCTCGGAGCAGTGGTTCGTTACGGCTCGGTGCGGAGTGATGCCGTGCTGCAGCTGACACAGCGGTGCGCCCCGCAGCGCAAGCGCCTCGTTCGTCATCACCGCTGTGCAGCTGAGCACGGACGCAGCACGGCCGGCACAGGAACACCGGCGCCGCATCCGTCCCGATTCCATCACGCCGCGGGATCGAAGGAGCCTCATCCTTCTCCTGTAGCCCCTGAGGTGTGCAATCTTCTGCTCCAGGCAACATGGGGGCATAAGTCGCATTGGCGTCACACCGCGAGTTGAGAGGGCGCCCTCCTAATTCGAAAGAACCGGCCGCAAGCGTGCCGGACAGGAGGCTCTCATGCGTGGTGCGTTGAATGTCGTGGCTCGTGGTGCGGTCGCGGTTGCGATCGTGATGGCGTTGGCGGTTCCGGCGGAGGCGAAGCCGCGCGAAGGCGGCCGTTGGTTCGAGCGGAGAATCGATCCGATCGTGAAGGTGCTGAAGAAGATGTTCAGCATCAAGACCGAGGGCGATGGGTTGTCGGATCCCCGCCCTTGATCAATTTGCCCGCGTGAACTCGCGGGTCGGATCGGTTCGAAGCGCGTGGATGTAGACGTGAACATCGCGAACGACCTCGGGCGTCGCGTCGCTTGCGGCAATCGCATCGTTGAGATAGGCGAGGGCAGCGACGGCGCGACGATTGAGGTTGGCGGCGGTGAACTCGTGCACGATCAACGCAGCGAGCGCACGTGCTTCCGTTACAGCACCGAGGACGAGTTGCGCCTCGACGATTCCCAAGCCGCTGAGGCCTCCTTCTTCGATGAGACCGTGTGCAAGAAAGATCTCGCGAGTATTTGTAAGGGTCGTGATGGCTTCTTCGAATCGGTGAAGCCTCAACATCGCAGAGCCCGCACCGTAGGTAGCGCGAACGGCTTCTAAGTCGCGACCCAACTCCCTGCATCCACGCGCCGCCTCGGAGAAGTGGCTGATCGCCGATGCAGCATCGCCCAAATGCACCGCGCACCACCCGATGGCCATCCGGGCCTTCGCGGAGATCAACGAATCTGCATTCACCAGAGGCCCCAGCACCTCACGGGCCGCCCGATAATCGCCCTTGCGAACGAGCAGGTTCCCGGTCGCCAGCGTGCATTTCACGTACAGCGTCGTATCGCCGTGCGCATTGAAGACGCCACGGCATTCATTCAGCGTTGCGTGGGCTTCGTCGAATCTCCGCAAGTGCTGCAGGAGGGTGGCGCGGCAAAAACGCACCACGGCGCGATCGTGCGCGAGCGTGCCGAACGTCTCCATTTGCGCTTCAGCGCGATCGAGTGCGCGCAGCGCTTCGTCGTATCGCCCGAGATACGACAGCGCCTGGCCGCGATCCTTCCAGGCGTGCGCGCGGAGCTGCGCGACGATGATGGCCGGATACGACCGCGGCGCGAGGGCGTCTGCGATCGACGACGCGAGCTCCGCGATCGCCAGTGCTTCGCGCGGATCGGTATCGAGGCGTTTCTCCACTTCCTGGCCCAATCGCTCCAGCGCGCCGCTGGTCTGCATCTCGGTTCGCTCGCCCAACTGCGGCCATTGCGCGCGCGGGGTGTCGCGCAGCGCGCGCATGACGATGTCCTCGGATGCGGCGCGCTCGCGTTGCAGGCGGCGGGCGGTCTCCGCGAATTCGGCGACGCGCGCCGGATCGGGGCGGCGCAATGCGGCGGCAAAGGGCACCAGTTTCCGGTCGTTCACCGCGCGCGTCCCTTCTCGTTGTACAGCCGTTCGGCGCGGCGCAGGCACTTCGTGATCAGCTTCTGCGCCGACTTCGGCTTCACACCCAGGCGGCCCGCGACTTCCGCCACCGTGCATCCCTCGAAGTAGCGCATGTGCAGCACCTCCTGGCAGCGCGGCGTCAGACATTCCAGCGCCTCGCGTGCCGCCAGCTGATCGGTGAGGCTGTCGACGATGCGCAGCGATGCGGGATCGGCGCGTTCGACATCCGACTCATCGTCGACCGCCACCGTCCGGCCGTTCAAACGCCAGTAGTGCCGGCTCGCGTAACAGATCGCGCCGACCAGCCACGAACGCAGCTCCAGCACCGTCGCCGACTTCCGGAGATAGCTGATCAGCACATCGTGCGCGAGCGCCTCGGCATCCGATTCGGGCACGCGGAACTTGAACGAGGCAATCTGGACGAGCAGTCCGAAGTACTGCTCATAGACAGCCTCGAACTGTCGTTCGTCGAGACGGGTGGTGGCGAGCTGAGTCATGCCGGAAACGTACTTTTTCGAACATTAGCATGGCCGGAGGTAGGTAAACGTGGATTTCCGCACACTCCTTTGATGAGGAGCTGCGATTGACTCGCTTAAGTGCCAAAACGCTGTCAGATAGGAACTTATACGTGCTACTGGTGTATCTACCCGGCGCCCGGAAGCAGGTTGCGATGCGCCGCGTCTCACGCCGGCCGTTTCCCCCGATGAACGTCGGCGACGAGCTGCGCGTGGCGCGCCGGACGGTCCGGATCCGCTCGATTGCCCACCGCGTCGAAGAGTCCGCGCACATCACCGAAGTGTTCACGCGCGCCGCGTCGCGCAAGCGAGGGACTCGCGACACGAACGTCGTGCAGATGCCGCTCGGCGACGGCTCCGTGGTCGCGGAGTTCCTCCGCTTTCACGTGCTCGTGCGCGTCTACGACGGCGATCCCGACGCATGGCTCGCGCAGCTCCGCGAGCGCGGTGACGACGGCGCCGACCTTCGTTTCGTGCGCTGGATCCGCTCGCGTCTGCGCCAGGATCCGGCGCTCCTCGGCGAGATCCGGCGGATGGTCGACGCGACGCCATTCTGGCGCGCCGCGCAGGCGTGACTGATGCTATTTTCCGCGCCGCATGACGCGACTCACCGAATCCGAGCTGACCCTCAATCCGCGCGAGAGCGGCCTTTCGCCGATCGATCTGCAGGCGTGGTTCGGCAACGCGAACCGGGTCATTCTCGAGATCGGATCGGGGAAGGGACGCTTTCTCCTTGCGACGGCGATGGAGCGGCCGGACGTGAACGTGATCGGCATCGAGAAATCGCTGCACTATCACCGCGTCATCCGCGATCGCTTCCTCAAGCGCGACCTGCGCAACGTGCGGCTGATCAATCACGACGCGTTTCTCGTGCTGCAGAAGATGATTCCCGACGCGTCGATCGCCGAGCTGCACATCTACTTTCCCGATCCGTGGCCGCGGAAGCGCGAGCGGAAGCGGCGCATCATCCGCCCCGAAGTGCTGGCGGAGTTCCGCCGCGTCCTGGTGGAGGGTGGGATGGGGATCTACGTCACCGATCACCAGGAGTACTTCGAGAGCGCCGCGCCGCTCGTCGAAGCCGCGTTCGAACGAACCGAACGGCGCATTCCCGGCCCGGATGATCCCCCGCGCACGAACTACGAGGCGAAGTATCGCGAAGAGGGTCGCCCGATTTTCGAGATCCGTTTCTGGAAGTGAACGAAAGTGTGAAGAGTGAAGGGTGAAGGGTGAAAGGGACCACGCGTTCCTTTCACTCTTCACCCTTCACTC
>CAMPKJ010000094.1 GCA_946887105.1 uncultured Acidobacteriota bacterium
GTCGTCAGGCGCAACGTCTCGCGTTGATTGACGAGACTGCGTTCGGCGACGGAGAGCTGCTGCTGCAGACCGCGCAGCTCGAAGTAGTTGCGCGCCACTTCCGCGGCGATGATCACGCGGATGTCCTCGAGCGAGGCCTCGAAGCTCTGCGCGTTCGCGCGCGCCGAATCGACCTGCGAGCGCACGCGGCCGAACAGGTCCAGCTCCCAGAACGCATCGAAGCCGGCGCGATACGTGGTGGTCTCGACCTGCTGCACCTCGCGTTTGTCGACGAACGCATTTGCGGTCACAGCCGGATAGCGATCGAGTGCAACGTCCTGCAGAAACGCGCGCGACTGATCGAATCGCGCCAGCGCGATGCGCACGTCGTGATTCGACTCCAGCGCCGCCGCCTCGAGCGCATCGAGCGCCGGATCTTCGAACTGCTGCCACCACTGCGGGTCGTACGGCTTGCGGTCGAACATCTCGGGGATGACGTGCTTGACCGCGACCGGCGCCACTTCCGGCGCCTGATACGGACGCAGCGTGCATCCGCCGAGGAACACGACCATCGCCAGCGCCGCCGTCACGGCTGCCGGAACCGCTTTGGTGCCGCGCTTCGCGCTGAAGCGCTCGACCATGTTGCCGATCACGGTGAAGAACACCGGTGTAAGGAAGAGGCCGAACAGCGTCACGCCGAGCATGCCCGCAAACACCGCGATGCCCATGGCCTGACGGATCTCCGCGCCTGCGCCGGAGGAGAAGACCAGCGGCAGCACGCCCATGATGAACGCGATGGACGTCATGAGCACGGGGCGCAGTCGCACGCGGCAGGCTTCGAGAATGGCCGTCACGCGATCGTCGCCCTGCTCCTCGCGATGCTTCGCGAACTCGACGATCAGGATCGCGTTCTTGCACGCCAGTCCGGCCAGCACGAGAAACGCGATCTGCGTGAAGACATTGTTGTCGCCGCCGGTGACCCACACTCCCACGATCGCGGAGAGGATGGTCATCGGCACGATGAGAATGACCGAAAGCGGCATGGTCCAGCTCTCGTACTGCGCGGCCAGCACGACGTACACGAGCAGTACGCACAGCGGGAAGATGAGCAGCATGGTGTTGCCGGAGAGGATTTCCTGGTAGGCGAGCTCGGTCCACTCGAAGGTCATGCCGCCGGGCAGCTTTTCCTTCAGCACGCTCGCAATCGCGGTTTGCGCCTGACCGGAGCTGAAGCCGGGCGCCGGTCCGCCGTTGATCTCCGCGGCGGGAAAGCCGTTGAAGTGCATGACCTGCTCGGGTCCGTATCCGCGCTTGACGGTCACGAGCGATCCGAGGGGCACCATGCCGCCGCTGTTGTTGCGCGTCTCCAGGCGGCGGATCATTTCGGGTTGCGTACGGAACTTCGACTCCGCCTGCACGTTGACCTGATAGGTCCGGCCGAAGCGGTTGAAGTCGTTGACGTAAAGCGATCCGAGGTACACCTGCAGCGTGTCGAAGACGTCGGTGAGATTCACGCCGTACGTCTTGGCGCGCTCGCGATCCACTTGCGCGTCGATTTGCGGCACGCTCACCTGGAAGCTGGAGAAGAGTCCGGCCAGCTCCTCGCGCTTGTAGCCTTCCCCAATCGCGCCCTGCACCTGCGCGTACAGCTCTTCGAATCCTGAACCGTCGCGATCTTCGACGAAGAGTTTGAATCCGCCGATCTGGCCGAGTCCTTCGACGGGCGGCGGCGGGAAGATGGCCACGAACGCTTCCTGGATGCCGGAGTACTTCGCATTGAGCGCAGCCGCGATCTCATTTGCGCTCTCGCGTTCCTCGGACGGTTTCAGCGTCACGAACACGATCCCGGTGTTGGACGCGTTCACGAAGCCGTTCACCGAGAGTCCCGGAAACGCGACCGAGTTCGCCACGCCGGGATGCTTCAACGCGATGTCCGACATCTCGCGGATCACCGCCTCGGTGCGATCGAGCGTCGATGCGTCCGGCAACTGCGCGAACGCGACCAGATACGACTTGTCCTGCGGCGGAACGAATCCGCGCGGCACCTTCATCAAGCCGAACCAGGCCAGGCCAACCAGGCCGGCGTAGATCACCAGCGCCACCGCGGAGACGCGCAACACGCGCCCGACGCCCGCGCCATATGCGGACGACGCGCGCGCGAAGCCGCGATTGAAGATGCGGAAGAACCAGCCGAAGAGACGATCGATGACGCGCTGCAGACGGTCGCGCGGCGCGCCATGCGGAAGAAGCAGGCGGGAAGCGAGGGCGGGACTCAGGGTGAGCGAGTTGATGGCGGAGATGACCGTCGAGATGGCGATCGTCAATGCGAACTGGCGATAGAACTGGCCGGTCAGGCCGCTGATGAACGCCGTCGGAATGAACACGGCGCCCAGGACGAGGGCGATGGCGATGATCGGGCCGGAGACCTCTTTCATCGCCTCGCGTGTCGCCTCGAGGGGAGAGGCGCCGAGCTCGATGTGGCGCTCGACGTTTTCCACGACCACGATGGCGTCGTCGACGACGATGCCGATGGCCAGCACCAGGCCGAACAGCGAAAGCGTGTTCAGCGAGAAGCCGAGCATGAGCATCACCGCAAACGTGCCGATCAGCGAGACCGGCACCGCGACGAGCGGAATGATCGACGCGCGCCACGTCTGCAGGAACACGATCACCACGATCACGACCAGCAGAATCGCCTCGAAGAGCGTCTGCACCACGGCGCGGATGGAGTGGCGCACGAAGATGGTCGGGTCGTAGACGATCTTGTAGTCGACGCCCGCGGGGAACGATTTCTTCAGCTGCTCCATCGTCGCGCGAACGTCATTCGAGGCCTCGATCGCGTTCGTGCCGGGACGCTGAAACACGCCGATGGCCACGGCGTTCTGGTTGTCGAGCAGGCTGCGCATCGAGTAGCGGTCCGCGCCGATCTGCACGCGCGCCACATCGCCGAGCCTCGTGATCTGTCCCTCGGGCGTGGCGCGGATGACGATGTTCCGGAACTCTTCTTCGGTCGAGAGACGTCCTTGCGCGTTGATGGAGAGCTGGAAGGTGGTGTCGCTCGGAGCGGGCGGTGCGCCGAGGACGCCGGCGGCGATCTGCACGTTCTGCTCGCGGATCGCGCGCACGACGTCGGTGGCGGTGAGCTGGCGCGACGCGAGGCGATCGGGATCGAGCCAGACGCGCATGCTGTATTCGCCCGCGCCGAACACCTGCACGGTTCCGACGCCGCCGATCCGCGCCAGCTCGTCCTTCACGCGCAGGTGCGCGAAATTGGAGAGATACAGCATGTCGTAACGGTTGTCGGGCGAGAGGAGGTGTACGACCATGATGAAGTCGGGCGACGACTTCTCGGTGACCACGCCGATGCGCTGCACCTCCTGCGGCAATCGCGGCAGCGCCTGGGCTACGCGGTTCTGCACCTGCACCTGCGCGTTGTCGAGATCGGTGCCCACGGCAAACGTGATCGTGAGCTGCATCCGCCCGTCCGCGGTCGACTGCGAGAACATGTAGAGCAGGCCTTCGATCCCGTTGAGCTGCTGCTCGAGCGGACCGGCCACGGTCTCGGCGATCACCTTCGGATTGGCGCCCGGATAGGCGGCGGTGACGACGACCGTCGGCGGCGCCACGCTCGGATATTCGCTGACCGGCAGCTGGAACAGAGCCATGCCGCCGGCGATGACGATCAGGAGCGAAAGCACGGCCGCGAAAATCGGCCGGGTGATGAAGAATTGAGCGAGCCTCATGACGCGGCCTCGCCGGCGGGCGAAGCCATCGCCGCCTTTTCGGTCTCGACCTGCACGCCCGGACGGACGCGCTGCAGGCCGTTGATCACGATCACGTCGCCGGCAGCAAGGCCGCTGCGCACGACGCGCAAGTCATCGATGACCGGTCCGAGCTGGACGACGCGGTATTCGACCTTGCCGTCTTTGCCGACCACGTAGACGTAGCGCTTGTCGAGATCGGTGCCGACGGCGCGGTCCTGAATCAGGTGCGCGCGATACCTGGCGCTGCCGGGCAGACGCAGGCGGACGAACGAGCCGGGCGTGAGGCTGCGATCGGCATTGCGGAACACGGCCCGGCCGCGAATGGTGCCGGTGGAGGAGTTGATGTGATTGTCGAGGAAGTCGAGCTCACCGCGATGCGGGAAGCCTTGATCGCTCGGCAACGCCATCTGAATGGGCAAGCCGATCTGCCGTGCGCTGGCGCGTTTCCCTTCGCGCGCCGAATTGACGTAGCCCTGGAAGGTCTGCTCATCGGCATCGAACGACGCGTAAATCGGGTCGAGCGAGACGACCGTCGTGAGCAGCGTCGCCTCTCCCGGTCCGCTGGACACGAGGTTGCCCGCGGTGACGATGGCGCGTCCGACGCGGCCCGCGATCGGCGAGGTGACGCGCGTGAACTCGAGGTTGAGCTCGGCCGCGCGCAAGGCTGCCTGGACCGCCTGCACCTGCGCCGCCGACTCCTCCGCGAACGCGGCACGCCGGTCGATCTCTTCGGGCGACATCGCTTTGTCTGACGAAAGCCGCTGCGCGCGCTCGAGGTCGTTCTGCGCGCGGCGCACGGTGGCTTCCACGCGCATCAGCTCGGCGCGCAGACGATCGACTTCGGCCTGGAACGGACGGGCGTCGATCTCGACGAGCAGATCGCCCTTCTTGACCATCGCTCCCTCATCGAAGCGAATGGCCGAGACGTAGCCGGAGACGCGCGGACGCACGTCCACGGCGTTCACGGCTTCGAGCCGTCCGGTGAATTCATCCCATTCCGTGACTTCGCGCGAGACCACCTCGGCCACGGTGACTTTCGGCGGCGGCGGTGCGTTGGAGCTCTGTGCGTCGGCGCGCGTGCAGCCCGACAGCAAAATCGGCGAGAGGATGAGAGCTGCGAGTACGTGTTTCATGGTGCGAAACGATGCGCTTCGCAAGGCTCGCGAACAATCGGGCAGTGGTGCCATGGCGGCGCGTCTCGAAGGACGCAGAGCGATCTCCTACTTTTGGACGATTCGCTCCGCCGCGCGGCGGGGCCATAATGAACGCGTGAGCACAGCCGCTGAAGACGACGCCAAATGCCCGATGGGAGAAGTCATCGACCCGGCCACGACCATCGAGGCCGAGTTCCAGAAGCGCAAGCGCGCCGAGTGCATGGCCGCGGTGCAGACGCACACCGTGCAGCTGGCTCTCGAGCTGCTCGTGCGCGAGCCCGACCTCGACGGCTTCTTCCGCGGCTTCATCAAGATGCTCATCGAGCAGGGTGAAAACGACGGCTGCGGAGTGTTCCTCCTCGACGAAGAGGGCGACCAGTGCGAGCTCTGGATGGCGTACGCGGGAGAGCGTTTTTACGCGGCGCAGGATGCGGACTGGGAGAACCTGACCATGCCGCGCACGGACATGGCCGCGCATCTCCTCACCTACGCTCCCGGCTGGAGCGGCACGACCGAATACACCGGCGACGATCCACGCCTGCCCGACTCCGTTCGCGCGTTCAATCGTGCGAACCATCTGAAGTGGATGGCCATCGCGCCGATCGCGCTTCCCACCCGCAACCTCGGATGGCTGGCCATCTCCACCGCCGATGACGAAGCGGCATGGGCGCCGTGGCGGCGCATGATGCTGGAGGCGGTCGCCTTGCAGGTCACGCTGGCGTTGCACCAGAGCCGTCTCTCCGATCGCGCGCGCGACGAAGAGCGCCGCAAGGCCATTCTCGAAGAACGCAACCGCATCGCCCGCGACATCCACGACACGCTGGCGCAGGGATTCGCGGCCATCCTCATGCAGCTGCAATCGATTCAGCGCTGGGTGCCTGCGATGCCGCCGGCCGCGGCGGAGAGCATCGAGTCCGCGATCGATCTCGCACGCACGCACATGATCGAGGCGCGCCGGTCGGTCGGCTCGCTGCGTCCGCAGGACGCCGGCGCCGGCGATGTCGTGGCCGTGCTGGAGCGCACCACCGATCTCGCGCGACGCACGACAGACGTGCCGATCGAGCTGGTCATCGAGCAGCTGCCGGAGCTCGGCGGAAGCATCGAGCGCGAGATCGTGGCCATCGCGCAGGAGGCGCTCACCAACGCCGTGCGTCATGCGCGCGCGCGCAAGATCAAAGTGCACGCCGCGTCGACGCGATCGGTCGGACTGCGGCTGGTCGTCGCCGACGACGGCCGCGGCATCGCCAAGGAGCGCTTCGGCGCCGGCTTCGGCCTGACCAGCATGCAGGAGCGCGCCGAGCGCATCGGCGGATCGCTGACCATCGTCACCGCGCCGCGCGCGGGTACGGAAGTGGTCCTGGCGTGGGAGCCGCCGTCGTTCAGCATTCCCACTCCATGAACACCGTCCTCGTCGTCGACGACCACTCCCTGGTGCGCACGGGCGTGGTGAAGATCATCAGCCACGAGCCCGATCTCGAAGTGGTAGCCGAAGCCGCAAACGGTGCGGAAGCGGTGGAGGCATTCGCGAAGTACCGTCCCGACGTGACGCTGCTCGACCTGCGCATGCCGGTGATGGAAGGCGTCGAAGCGGTGCGTCAGATCCGCGCGCTCGATCCGCAGGCGCGCGTGATCGTCCTCACCACTTACGACACGGACGAGGACATCACGCGCGCGCTCAAAGCGGGAGCGAAAGCGTACGCGTTGAAAGACATCACCGCCGACGAGCTCGTGACGTGCATCCACGACGTGCTGGCCGGCAAGACCTATCTCGCTCCCGCTGCCGCGGCCACCCTGGCCGAGGGGATGGCGCGCATGCAGGTCACGCCGCGCGAGCTGGCCACGCTCCGCCTCATGGCCGACGGCAAGAGCAACAAAGAGATCGGCACCGCCCTCGGCATCAGCGAACGTACCGTCAAATCGCACCTCGGCCACCTCTTCGAAAAACTCGGCGTCACGAGCAGAACCGAGGCGGTGAAAGTGGCCACGCGACGCGGCCTCGTGCGTATGGATTGAGACGCATCGTACTTTCGTACAGGGTGACCGGCTCCCTTCCGTACGATGTGCTGCGGCCCCGCAAACGCCATCATGACGATGTGGACCTGATCGCATTTATGGCGCTGTTTCTCATGGCCTTCGTCGTCATCGGCAAAGAACCGGAGAGTGGGGATTAACGCGGCGCAGGCTCGAGATTTCGCGCGTAATCCGCCGGTGGCCGTCCGACGATCTTGCGGAAATCGCGGATGAAGTGAGCCTGATCCGCGTAGCCGAGGTCGAGTGCGAGATCGGCGAAGCCGATGTCCGGACCAGCGGCGAGGCGCTCGGCGGCCTCGATCAGGCGATAGCGCTGGATGACCCACTTTGGCGTCACGCCGACGTATTCGCGAAACAGCCGCTGCAGCTGGCGCGCGTCGGTCGCAAACGCGTCGACGATCTGTTCGACCTTCACGATGCTTCGGTCCTCCGCGATGCGCGCGGTGATCCGACCCGCGAGTTCCATCGACGGCGTGAACGCCGGACGGAACGAGCGGAGAAAGGACTCGATCACCGCAATCGCATCCGTGTCTTGCTCGTGCGCGATCGCGGCGGCGGCGAATCCATCGCCATCGGTTCCAAACACCTCGCGTAGCGGCCATCGGCGGTCGCGCAGCGACGCCACCGGCCGGCCGATGAACGCGCGGAAGGCGCCGGGACGAAACTTCGTCCCGATCACGCGTCCGATTCCTTCCAGCCGGGTCGTGAATCGGCCGCGCATCACGCCCACCACTTCCGAGTCTCCACGCCCGAGGACCATGTGCACCGATGGGTGCGGGAGCGTTTCCGCCGTTTGCGGCTTCTCGACGTTCCAGCGCACGATCCAGTAATGCTCGACGAACGGCGCGAGATCCTCGGACGCCCAGTACCGCCGCAGTCCGTCCGCGACCCGTACATTGAGGATGCCTCGCGGCTTGTCGTGCTTGACCCTGACCATGTCGCGTTATGTCGCGTTCCTTCAATCCATGCGCGCTCACGGAACCTAACATGACCGCATGCAACGGGCGATCGCGATCCTCTGCCTCACGCTGATCTACGCTACGCCGCACGAGAAAGGAAAAATGATGCTCCAACGCGCCAGCGGTTCCTTCGAGGTGAAGCTCGAGCCGATGTCCAGCGATGTCTACCCGCGATTGAAACTGAGCAAGCAGTTCCACGGAGATCTGGAAGGGACGAGCGCCGGCGAGATGATGAGCGTCGAAGGCGAGGTCGAAGGCTCGGGCGCCTATGCCGCGATCGAGCGATTCACGGGAACGCTACGCGGCCGCACGGGCTCCTTCGCCCTGATCCACAACGGCACGATGCGGCGCGGCGGCGAGTTCAGCATGATCATCCGCGTCGTGCCCGACTCCGGCACCGGCGAGCTGGCCGGCCTCACCGGAACGATGGAGATCGTGCTGGAAGGGCGCAACCACTCGTATCACCTCGATTACGAGCTGCCGGAACCATGAGAGCGACGCGCGTTACCGGAACATCTCCTTCACGTTCGTCGTCTCCACCTCGCGCACGTCCAGCGGCGTCCCCGCCCACACCGCGTCCAGCTGGACGGTCGGCATCTTCGCTTCCGGCACCTGCCACACCGTCGTTCCATCGGCGAGCTTCGCCTGCGTGAACTCGTACTCCTGCCAGCTCTTGCCGAACACCGGCGCGTTGCTGCGGATCTGCGCAACCGTGTTCTGCATGTGCGGCGTGCTGGTCACCACCACGTACTTGATGTTGGCGGTGCTGAGATTGCGGCGGATGGCGGCGTTCACCTGTTCGTGCGTGACGCGATTCACGGCCTCGATGTAGGAGTCGAGGAAGCCGTTCTGGGCGCCGTAAAACGCGTCGTCGACACGCGCGCCCACCAGACGCGGCACGGTCTCGCCTAAATTCAGGTACAGCACGCGGGCCTTGTTCTTCGCCTCCTGCACCTGCTCGGCAGTGAGGCCGTTGCGGATCATCTGGTCGAGCTCGTACGTGATGGCCTTCATCAGATGCACGGCATGCTCGTGCTTCACCGGACGCACCCACATCGAGAAGTACTGCTGCTCGCGCGGCTGATTGAAGATCTGGAACAGCGAATTGGGGCGGCCCGTCCAGTACTCGATGTACGAGTAGTCGCCGTAGTTGTAGCCGCGCTCCTCGCGGATCTTCTGGTAGAGCTGCCCGAACGAATCGCGGTGCGTGCCCAGCCAGACGTTGGCGATGTAGAGCGGCCAGTAGTCGGGATGGGTGCGGTTCACGTCGATCGGAAATCCGAGGTGGACGGACGCCGCGGGAGCGTTCGGCTCTTCGATCACCAGCGCGTGGCGTCCGGTGAACGCGGCCGGCTTCGGCAGCTCGATCGCCGGAGACGGCGACGTCGCATCGCGGTTCATCGCGCGCACGGCATCGCGCACCTGACTGACGATCGCCTCATCGGTCGTGGAGATGCCGATGATGGCGTTCTCGGGACGATAGAAGTCGCGATAGAAGCGCAGCACGTCATCGCGCGTGAGCGTTGGCACCGTGGTCTCGCGGCCGAGGACGTGATGCGCGTAGCCGGTGCCGGCCAGCACGTACTGATCGATGGCTGCCAATCCCAGCCCTTCCAGATCCTCGGAACGCAGCGACGAGATCTGCGACAGCGTTTCGTTCTTCAGGCGCTCGATCTCTTCCGCTGCGAAGACCGGCTCGGTGAGCATCGGACGGAGCACGTCCGTGACATAGCGTCCGATCACCTCGCGCGGCGCGGTGAAGAAGAACGTGGTCGTGCGCGATGACGAGAACACCGTCGGACGCGCGCCCGAGCCCCACGGCATGGTCATCTCCGCCAGTTCTTCCTTCGTCACCACGTCGTTGTTGTGGCGATAGCCGCCGTCGGTGACCGCGTCTGAAACCAGCGTCGCCAGGCCTTCTTTGCCCGCCGGATCGGAGGTCGAGCCGTGCGTGATCATCACGCGGATGGTGATCAGCGGCGCGCGGCTGTCGAGCGTGGCCACTCGCGGCTCCCCCGGCGTGTACGAAGGCGGCGGAGGCGTAACGACGGGCGGTGGAACGAGCTCGGTGCTCGGCGCCGGAGCGGCAGGCGGCGGACTGGCGGTCGCGCAGGCGAGCGCAAAAATCAGAGGAACGACGATCAGGCGCTTCACTGCGCACCTCCCTTACCGGCCAGCGTGATCGATACGCGATTCTTCGGAACGAAGTACTTCTTCGCAAAGGCGTCGATGTCGGCCGGCTGCAGCGCCGCGATTCCCGCGGCCACTTTCTCCAGCACCTGCGGATCGCGCGTGAAGCGGTAGTACATGGCGAAGTTCTCCGCGATGTTCGACGGCGAGTTGAACGAAGAGAGGATGTCGTAGCGCAGCTGCGACTTGATCGCCTCCAGCCGCGCCGCGGAATCGGGCTGCGCGGAGAACGTCGCCAATCCCTCGAACGCGGTCGCCACATCGCGATCGATGCGATCGAGCAGCGGCCGTCCCTGCGCGTCGTACTTGTCCTTCGCCACCGTCACATACGTCGACAGCGGCCGCGCGTCGAAGCCGATCGATGACGTGTCGTCGACGCTGAGCGCCGAGGCTACCTGCTCTTCGTAGCGCAGCTTCCTGTAGAGCGGCGCGGTCTGGCCGCCCATCAGATCCGACATCACATCCATCGTCGCGCTTTCCGCCGAGCCGGGCACATACGGCGGCACCATGTAAGACACCAGCACGCGCGGCGGGATGTCGGACTCCCACGTTTCGTGCTGCTTTTTCGGACCATTGACCGGTTTCGGATCGGGCTGCGTGGGCGTCTTCTTCTGCTGCCATGGGCCGTAGTGCTTCTCGACGGCCGCGAATACTTCGTCCGCCTTCACGTCGCCCGCGACCACGACGATGGCGTTGTTCGGGCGATAGTAGGTGTCATAGAACGCGACCGCCGACTTGTACGCGTTCGGCATGTCCCGGACGTCCTCGAGATAGCCGATCGTGGAGTGGCCGTAGCCGTGCGCCGGCCCGTACATCAGATCGCCGAGCACTTCCTCGATGCGCAGACCGGGATCGGATGCGCTGCGGCGGTATTCACCGTACACCGCCCCCGCCTCGGTGCGGAACACGCGTTCGCTGTAGCGCAGCTCGCGGAACCGCGAGCCCTCCAGCGCCGCGAGCTGCTCGAGGTTCGCGGTGAACGTGAGCGGGTGGTAGTACGTGACGTCGTACCAGGTGTACGCGTTGTTGAACGCGCCCATCTTCTCCACGGCCACCTGGTAGGCCTGCGGCGTGTCGTGGTCGTGGCGGAAGATGATGTGCTCGAAGAGATGCGCCAGGCCGGTACGCCCCTTCTCGTTCTCGCGTCCCGAGCCGGCCAGGATGAGCGTGTTGAACGAGAGCACGTTCCGGAACTCCGGCGTCTCGATCACGATCACGTCCAGCCCGTTCGGCAACGTGCGCTTCTGGACCGGATACGGAAAGAACTGTGCGTGTGCGGTGGCGGTGATCGCGACCAGCAACGCCATCAGCAGGATACGAATGCGCATGAGTCCTCCACTTGCCCCGTTGGCAATGCGGAGGACTCTGCACAAGACGGTCTTCGCTGTCCAGCTACGTTTTTGCTACCGCAGCTCCGCGCACGTCGCGTCCGCGTTCCCGAGATCGCCGCGGCGAGGCGGTATCGCAAGTGACGCAACGCACGGATCACGACGCCAGCGCGTCGACGATCGCACGGATCCGTGCGGCATCGAGCACGCCGGACCAGACGCCGTCGCTCTTGACCGACGAGCCGATGATGAACGCGTCGGCGCCGCGATAGCTGGCCAGGTTGGCGGCCGTGATTCCGGAGCCGATGATGGTCGGCACGCCCACGACGCCGCTCACCGCCTGGACGTCCGCGGGATCCGCGGGACTGCCCGTGGCCATGCCGCTGACGATCACGCCGTCGACGGAAAAGAACTCCGCGGCCTTGGCCGTCTCGGCGATGTCGACGTCCGCGGTGATCGCGTGGGCGGAGTGTTTCTTCTTGATGTCGGCGAAGACGAGCACGCCGTCCGCCCCGATCGCGCGCCGGTAACGGAGCAGATCCCCCGCGCTCGATTCGATCAGACCCTCGTCCGCGACATGCGCGAAGACGAAGCCCTCTACGCGCACGAATGCCGCGCCGCACGTGTGAGCCACGGCGACGGCCGCGCGATTCGCGCCGGCGAGCACCTGAATGCCGAGCGGCAGCGCCGACGCGCGACGGATCTCGGCGCCGACGATGCTCATCGCGGCGACGATCTCCGGACCGATCGCGGCAGCCTTCACGTACGGCCGATCGTGCGTGTTCTCGAGGATCAGCCCGTGAAAGCCAGCCGCCGCATACATCTCGGCCTCCGCCGCGGCCGCCTTCGCGATCTCGCTCACCGCCAGCCGGCTCGCGGGAGTGCCGGGCAGCGCCTGCGCGTGGATGGTGCCGATCAACGCCCGCGGCACGCCGAACAGAGACTGGATGACGCCGCGCGAGTCCATCTACCGCACCAGCACCGTGGCCAGACTCAGAAACAATCCCATGCTCACCACATCCGTCGCGGTGGTCAGGAAGATGCTCGATGCGGTGGCGGGGTCGGCGCCGAGGCGGCGGAGCGTGAGGGGAATCATCGCGCCGGCGATGCCGCTCACGATGCAGCTGCCGATCATCGAGCAGAACACGATGAACGACAGCAACAGCGCGGACGGATGCGATTGCGAGCGCGCGGTGATGAACATGCCGATGGCCGCGATCACGCCCACCAGCGCGCCGTTCAGCAATCCGAGCAACGCCTCCTTGAAGACCAGCGCGCGCTCGCGTCCCGGCTGCAGCTCGCCGAGCGTCATTCCGCGCAGTGCGACCGCGAGAGCCTGACAGCCGGTATTGCCCGACTGCCCGGCCAGCACCGGCAGGAACGCCGCGAGGATCACGATCCGGTCGATGGTCCCCTGGAACGTGCCCACCACCGCCGCCGCGATGAACGCGGTCAGCAGATTCAGCTGCAGCCACGGATGGCGGAAGCGGAGACTGCGCGTCCACGGCGTGGTCAGGCGCTCCTCCTTGTCGACACCGACCATGCGGCCGGCCTGCGCGCTGATCTCGTAGGCCTGCTCTTCGAACATCGCCTGTCCGCGCACCTGCCCGATCAGCGTGCCGTCCGCTTCGCACACCGGATAGACCGGAAAATGCCGGCGCACGACCTGCTTCATCGCCTCCGGCAGCTCCATCTCCGGCGTGAGGAAAAACGGATCGCGCAACATGACCGACTCCAGCCGCTGCTCGCGATCCGAAAGCAACAAATCGCGCATGGTCACCACGCCGGTGAGGCGTCCCACTTCATCGACGATGAACACATACGTGACGATGGTCGTCCGCGACAGCTCGCGCACCGCGTCGATGGTCTGGGCGATGGTCTGCGTCCCGCGGAACACGGCCGTCGGCGTCTCCATCAATCGCCCGATCGTGTCTTCGGGATAGCGATCGTTGCGCAGCCACTGGGCGCGCTGCTGCGCCGATGCCGCCGCCAGGATCGCGCCCCGGCGCTCGTGCGGCAGCTCGTCCAGGACGTCCTGGGCCACCGCGGGATTGAGCGACTGCAGCACGTCCACCACCATCGCCGCCGGCGAGAACGCGAGGAGCTGCGCCGCGTCGCGCGGACTCCGCCGCTGCGCCTCGGCAGCGAGCGCTTCCGTCATGTCGATCGTCGCGCTGTTCGCCTGGTCGATGGTCACGGCAGTTCCTCCCTGGCGGCCATTGTGCTGTTGGAGAATGCTCGGCGCAATGTTCGAGGACTATCTGCCGCATCTCTTCTTCACGCTCGCATGGGCCGTGTCGTGGCTCGTGCTGCTGCCGATCCCGAAGCTCTGGCATCACTCGAGGCGTCTGGCGCCGCGCGTGATGACGCGGCTGCGGCTCGCGAGCGCGTGGGAACGCGGACGCGCGCGCATGGGACCACTGCACGCGTACCTGCCGACCATCGCCATCCTCGTGCTCGGCGTGATCGCCACGCTGATGATCGGCGAAGACTTCGTGGAGCTGGCGGTGCTGCTGCGGCAGGAGAGTCCGCTCGTGCTCGACGTCGATCAGTTCGTGAATCGCTGGGCCGCGAGCATGCGCTCCGCGCCGGCCACGCTGTTCTTCGTCGCCTTCACCCACATCGGCGGGCCGATCGGTTTGCTCGTCCTCGCTCTCGGCGTGGCCATCCTGCTCTACGAGCGCGGTCATCGCGGACTGGCGCTGTACGTGGTCGTCACCGGATCGGGCGGCGGCCTGATGAATCTCGTGCTCAAGGGATTGTTCGAGCGTGCGCGGCCCGATCTCGCGGAAGCGCTCCGCCAGGCACACGGCTACTCCTTTCCGAGCGGGCACGCGATGGGCTCGATGATCGTCCTCGGCTCGCTCGCATATGTGATGGCGCGCTCGTGGGGACCGTGGCGGCTGCGATCGGCCACCATGGCGCTGCTCGTGACCAGCATCCTCACGGTCGGACTCTCCCGGGTGTATCTCGGCGTGCACTGGATCTCCGACATCGGCGCCGGGTTCGCCGCCGGATTCGTCTGGCTGGTCGTGGCCACGGTCGCATTCGAGGTGTTCTGGCGGATCCGCGAGATACGAGGAGGAGAACACGAGCCTTAGACGGGTTCCTCGGAGTTCCTCGGTTCCTCGGAGTTCCTCGGCAAACAGGCGTTCCGAGGTCCTCCGAGGAACTCCGAGGAACTCCGAGGAACCCGAGGAACTCGTCAAGCGCTATGATCGGCGCGGAACGTACCTCATGCCCCTCTCCCGGTTTCATCCCGTCGTCCAGCGCTGGTTCACGGAAACGCTCGGCCAGCCGACGCCCGCGCAGCAGAAAGGGTGGGCGGCCATCCGCGAAGGGCGGCACACGCTCATCGCCGCGCCGACCGGCTCGGGCAAGACGCTGGCGGCATTCCTCACCGCGCTCGACGATCTCTTCCAGGAGAGCCTCCAACATCCGCTGCCGGATGAAGTGCGCGTCGTCTACGTCTCGCCGCTGAAGGCATTGAGCACCGACATTCACAAGAATCTCGCCGAGCCGCGGCTGGCGATCCGCAAGCTGGCCGAGGAGATGGGCATCGCGGCGCCGAAGATCACGGCGGCGGTGCGCACCGGCGACACCACGTCCAGCGAGCGCGCCTCGATGCTGCGCACGCCGCCGCACATCCTGGTCACCACGCCCGAATCGCTCTACCTCCTGCTCACCGCGGAACGCAGCCGCGCCATGTTGCGCAGCGTGCGCACGGTGATCGTCGACGAGATCCACGCGCTGATCGGCTCGCGCCGCGGCGCCCATCTGGCGTTGACGCTGGAGCGCCTGCAGCAGGTCGCGGAACGGCCGCTGCTGCGGCTCGGACTCTCGGCGACGCAGAAGCCGATCGAAGACGTGGCCAAGTACCTGGTCGCGAACGACGACTGCACGATCGTCAACGAAGGCCATCGCCGGGCCATGGACCTCACGATCGAAACGCCGCGATCCGCGCTCGACGCCGTGATGTCGAACGAGATCTGGGGCGATTACTACGAGCGCCTCGTGCAGTTGATCGAGCAGCACCGCACCACGCTCGTGTTCGTGAACACGCGCAAGATGGCCGAGCGGATCGCGCATCACCTCAGCGAACGCCTCGGCGATGAATCCGTCACCGCGCATCACGGCAGTCTCTCGAAAGAGAAACGCCTCGACGCCGAAACGCGGTTGAAGACGGGCCGGCTGAAGGCGCTGGTCGCCACCGCGTCGCTGGAGCTCGGCATCGACATCGGACACGTCGATCTGGTCTGCCAGATCGGCTCCCCGCATCGCATCGCCACGCTGCTGCAGCGCGTGGGGCGCTCGGGACACACGGTCTCCGGACTGCCGAAGGGACGCGTCTTTCCCGTATCGCGCGATGACCTCGTCGAATGCGCGGCCTTGCTGCGCGCCGTGAAACGCGGCGAGCTCGATCGCATCGTCGTACACGACGCGCCGCTGGACGTGCTCGCGCAGCAGATCGTCGCCGAGAGCTCCTGCCGCGATTACGCGGAGGACGAGCTCTACGAGGTGATGCGCCGCGCGTGGCCGTACCGCGACCTGGCGCGCAAGGATTTCGACGACGTCGTGCAGATGACCGCGGACGGCTTCGCCACCAAACGCGGACGCCGCGCCGCG
>CAMPKJ010000095.1 GCA_946887105.1 uncultured Acidobacteriota bacterium
GAGGGGAGAAGGCTGATCGGCGAGCCATCAGCTGACCAGCCGCCGCTCCGCCGCCCTCCCTCGCAATTCCCCGCGGAAATCGGGATGCGCGATGGAGATCAGTGCGTCGGCGCGGTCGCGCAGCGATTTTCCCCACAGATCGACGGCGCCGTATTCGGTCACGATCCAATGCACGTGGCCGCGCGTGGTGACCACGCCCGCGCCTTCGCGCAATGACGGCACGATGCGCGAGACCTTGCCGCCGGCGGCGGTCGACGGCAGGGCGATGATCGGCACGCCTTTGTGTGAGAGCGCGGCGCCGCGGATGAAATCCATCTGCCCGCCGATGCCGCTGTACAGGCGGAAGCCGATCGAGTCGGCCACCACCTGGCCGGTGAGGTCGACTTCGATGGCCGAGTTCACCGCCACCACTTTGTCGTTCCGGCGGATGACGGCCGTGTCGTTCGTGTGGTCGGCGGCGTAGAACTCGACCAGGGCGTTGTCGTCGACGAAGTCGTAGAGCCGCCGCGAGCCGACCGCGAAGCTGGTGGTGATGCGGCCGGGATGCACTCTCTTGCGGCGGTTCGTGATCACGCCCGCTTCGACGAGATCGATCAGGCGGTCGGAGAACATCTCCGTGTGCACGCCGAGGTCGTGCTTGTCGAAGAGCCGCGACAGCACGGCGTCGGGAATGGCGCCGATGCCGAGTTGCAGCGTCGCGCCGTCGGGGACGAGCGGCGCGATGTGATCGCCGATCGCGGCCTCCGCCGGCGAGGATTCGGACGGCGCATGCGCGGGCAGCTCGCGGCTCGTGTGGATGTACGCGGTCAGCGCGCGCAGCGGCACGAGCGTGTTGCCGTGCGTGCGCGGCATGCGCTCGTTGATCTCCGCGATCAGGACCTTCGCGTTGCGCGCGGCCGCGACCGCGGCATCGGCGGACGTGCCGAGCGTGCAGAAACCGTGTTTGTCCGGCGGCGAGAGCTGCAGCAGCGCGGCGTCGAGCGGAATGCGTCCGGAGTTGAAGAGCGGCGGAACGTCCGAGAGAAAGACCGGGACGAAATCCGCGCGCCCTTCATTGACCGCGTTCCGCAGCGACGCTCCGGTGAAGAGCGACGTCGGCCGGAACCGACTTTCCAGTCCCGGCTCCGCGATCGCCACGCGCCCTTCGAGATGGAGGTGATAGGTGGTGACGTTCTCGACGTCGCCGCGCGCGGCAAGCGCGTCGATGAGCGGCGTCGGTGTCGCCGCCGCGCCGTGGATGAAGAGGATCGTGTTGCTGCCGATGGCGCGGACCGCCTCCGCGGGCGAGACCGCCTGCTCCTGCCACGTCATGATGACGCGGCCGGTTTCAATTGGCGCGCCATCAATACGCAATCCTTCGCGACGACGTCGGCGTGACCGGTTCGACGCGAATCCTGGCATCCACCGCCATCACGCCGGCCGCCAGCACCTTCAGCGGATTCAGATCGATCTCGCGGATCTCGGGACAAACGTCGAGCAGCGTCGACAGCCGCAGGATCGCGTCCTGCAACGCCTGCGCATCGACCGGCGCCGCGCCGCGATAGCCGCAGAGCAGTTTCGAGCAGCGCAGCGCGTCGATCATCTCGCGGGCATCGCGATCGGTGAGCGGATGGATGCGGAACGCGACGTCGCCGAGGAGCTCGACCAGCGTGCCGCCGGCACCGGCGGCGATGACGTGGCCGAAGGAAGGCTGCCAGGTTGCGCCGAGCATCATCTCCACGCCGCCGCTCACCATCGGCTGGATGAGCGCGCCCGTCATCGCGTCGCCGAAGGATGACGCGAGCGACTCGAACGCGGCCACGACGTCGTATTCGTGCGCGAGATTCAGCTTCACGCCGCCGGCTTCCGTCTTGTGCAGCAGGCCCGGCCCGTACGCCTTGAGCGCGACCGGAAATCCGAGGCTCATCGCCGCTTCCATCGCCTCGTCGGACGTCGCGGCGAAGAGCGTCACCGGTGCGCCGATGCCGGCCGCGCGCAGCACGCCGTTCACTTCCAGCGGATCGAGCCAACGCCCGCCGCCGGCACAGGAGGACTCCATGATCGAGCGCAGTTGCGGCGCATCCACCTCGTGCGCGGCGAACGTCCCTTCGGGCTTCGCGCGCCATTCCGCGTAGCGCGTCACCTGCGCGAGAGCGTTCACCGCGCGCTCTGGAAACGCGAACGAAGGCACCGGCGCGAGCGGCGCGGGCACGCCGGCCGCGCTCATGAACGTCGCCAGGATGGTCTTCCCCTGCGATGTCGTCGCTCCTTCGCGAATCGCCGCCGCGACATTGGCGGCGTCGGTGGCCAGCACGGGAATGTAGATCACCACCACCGCATCGATGTTTGGATCGGCGAGCAGCAGCTCGAGCCCGCGCCGGTACTGCTCGGGCGACGCGGACGCGATCATGTCGACCGGGTTGCCGAAGCTCGCCGCCGCGGGCAGGAAGGAGCGCAGCGCGCCGACGGTCTCGCCGCCGAGTTGCGCGAGCTGCAATCCGTTCGCCTCGCAGACATCGGCGGCGAGGATCCCGGGGCCGCCGGCATTGGTCAGGATCGCGACGCGGCGTCCTTTCGGCAGCGGCTGATTGGCGAGCAGCGCCGCCACGTCGAACATTTCTTCGAGCGTGCCGGTGCGGATGATGCCCGCCTGTCGAAAGAGATCGTCGACGATGGCGTCGCTGGTGGCCAGCGCGCCCGTGTGCGAGCTGGCTGCCTTCGCGCCACCGGCGGAACGTCCCGCCTTCACGGCCACGATCGGCTTGGTCCGGCCGACGCGGCGCGCGATCTCGCCGAACTTGCGCGGATTTCCGAAGCTCTCGAGATACAGAAGAATCACATCCGTCTTCGGATCCTCGGCCCAGTACTGGATCAGGTCATTGCCCGAGACGTCGGCCTTGTTGCCGACGGAGATGAACGTCGAGAAGCCGATGTTCAGCGACCGCGCGTAATCGAGCACCGCCAGCCCGAGTGCGCCGCTCTGGCTGGACATGGCCACGTTGCCGGCCGGCGGGAACACCGGCGCGAACGTGCCCTGCATGCGCACGGAGGGATCGGTGTTGATCACGCCCATGCAATTCGGCCCGACCATGCGGATGCCGGCGCGGCGGATCTTCTCGACCAGCGCCGCCTCGCGCCTCCGTCCGATCTCGCCGACTTCGCCGAAGCCGGCGCTGATCACCACCACCGCGCTGACTCCGTTGGCGATGCAGTCATCGAGCGCGGATTCCACGAGCTCCGCCGGCACGGCGAGGATCGCCAGCTCCACCGGCTCGCCGATGTCGCGCAGCGATGCGAACGACGGCACGCCGTCGATCTCCGTCACGTTCGGGTTGATCGCGTACAGGCCGCCGGTGTAGCCGGACGCGCGCAGGTTGCTCAACACACCCCGTCCGAGCTGTCCCGGACGGCGGCTCGCGCCGATCACCGCGATGGAGCGCGGCGCGAACACGGCTTTCATCGACGCATACGCAGCGGTCTGCGAGCGCTTCGCGGCCTGCTCCGTTGCGGCGGCGGTCGGCGCAATGGGAAACGCGAGATGGACGACGCCGTCCGCGGTGCGATGTTTGACGTCGAACCCCATGCCGAGGAACACGTCCAGCATGCGCTTGTTGTCGCCGAGCACTTCCGCTTCGAAGAGATGGATGTCGTGCTCGCGCGCCGCGGCCACGAGCGTCTCCAGCAACTTGGTGCCCGCGCCGCATCCCTGCGCGCGATCGGAAATCGCGAAGGCCACTTCCGCGACCTCCGGCCGCCTCCTGGCCGCGAAGTAGTGCGCGATCCCGACGATCTCGCCGCCGATCTCGGCCACCGCGCCGAACTCGCGGTCGTAGTCCACGGTGGCCGGCGTCGCCGCGGCCGCAATCTCCGGCCGGCGCGCGTCGAAGAAGCGCGCGTGCATGCTCTCCGGCGACAGGCGCGCGTAAAAGTCGATCAGGCGATCCTGATCCTCGGCGCGGATGGGACGGATGTGCATCGTGCGGCCGGTGCGCAGCACGACGTCGGATTCGAACTGCACGGGATAGGGAATGGTCGTCAAGGCATGACCTCCACGGTGCGGCCGGTGAGCTCGCGGAGAAAACGCGCCAGCTGCTCGTTCGAGAAATCGTCCCAGCCGCCGCACGTGTCGTGCTCGAACTGCTGCACGTCGCACGACGTCGAGGCGCCGAAGACATCCTGGCGTGCGAGCTGCCAGCGATCGGCGACGTCTTCGAGCTCGCCGCGCGAGAGAGCCGGGTCCTTCTTTGCGATCCAGGCGTAGCGTTCCTTCAGCTCCTGATCGGAGTAACGGCGGAAGCCTTTACAGAACACGCCCGCTTGCGCGGCGAGCTTGCAGATCGACATTTCGCCATGAGCGCGGCGGCCCAGTTCGTCGCGGAGAGCGGCGATGATCGTAGGCCGTGCGATGAGCTCGGGTCTGGTACGCGCGTCTGTCATTTCGGGCCTCCGCCGTCAGGTTCTCAGCATCGCGCGCATCCGTGGAGGGCGCGGTACACCCGCTCACATCGACGTGTGACGGCTGTCATACATGCGCGGGCATCGCCGCCATTCACTGAGACGATGCTGAAACCGGTGGAGCTGGAGATCGAGCTGTTCTGCCGCGGAATGCGCATCGGCGACAGGCGAGGCGACGGGCGGCCGATCGGACGCACCCGTGCCGGTCTCGGATCGGGCCTGGAGGTCATCCTCACCGGCGGCCGGAAGCCGATCTGGGTGAACGTGCCGGTGGTCGAAGCGTTCGCTCGGCGATCGCCGTTCGTGCTGCAGACCTCCACCATCCTCGACGAGCGCGACGGCCTCGAATATCCGATCGAGCTGCCGCCCGAGCCGCGGTGGTACTCGCGCAGCACGTCCTCCGACACGCCGATGAGCCGCATCGGCGTCCTCCAGGGCAACTACCTCGGCATCTACATCGGCAGCCGCTGCGCGTACTGGAGCGCGAAGAGCTCCGCGCTGGCGTGCAGGTTCTGCACGACCGGGCAGAACGTCGGCGTCACCGAGGAGTCGCACAAGAGCGTCGAGGATGTGATCGAAGTCGCGCGCGCGGCACGCGATGAATCGAACAGCGTGTTCACGCACTTCAACACCGGCTATCACTTCGAGGAGCGCGCCGATCTCGAACGGATCCACGGCCTGCGCCTGTGCGAACCGTACGTGCGCGCGGTGCGCACGCACGTCGGCGGCTTCATCGGCGTGCAGGCCGCGCCCGTGCCGCGCAGCTCGTTCTACGAATACGACGCGCTGATCGCCGCCGGCACGGATCACTTTTCGTTCTGCTACGAGTTCGAGAATCCGCAGGTATTCGCGGAGGTCTGTCCCGGCAAGGCGCGCACGCTCGGGCAGCACGCGTTTTTCGAAGCCATGGAGTACACGGCGACGAAGCTCGGGCGCGGACGCGTATCGGGCGAGATCATCGCCGGCATCGAGCCGGTCGAAGACACCATGCGCGGCATCGATCGCATCGTGAACGCGGGCGCGTTTCCGACGGTGTGCATCTTCCGTCCGACCATCGGCAGTCCGATGCAGGACGTCGCGCCGCCCGATCCCGCGGCGATGAAAGACGTGTTCGCCTACCTCCACGAGAGCTGCCGGCGCGCGAAACTGCCGGCCGGCATCCTGCCGATCGAAGTATCGCTGGTCGTGCAGGTGGAGGAGACCGCGGAGCTCGTGGAGACGAACGCCGCCAGCACGATGTACGCGATGAGGAATCGGGCGCTGCGCTGGCTGGCGGCGCCGTACGTGGCGGCGAAGCGGCGTCCGCGCGTGTGACGTGCGACACCTCCTCCGGTGTGCCCAGTCATCGGAGCCCGCGCGCGACCTCGCGACACTGATCGCGGAGGTGTTTCATGAGTCTCGGCCTTCCCGGAGAAGTCATCAGAATCAGCGGCGCGACGGCAGTGATCGACTGCTGGGGCACCACGCGTGACGTCCGGCTCGATCCGTTCGCGGAAGTGCGCGTCGGCGACTTCGTGATCGAGCACGAGGGAGCGATCGTGCGACGCATCCCACCCGAGGATGTGGACGACACGGTGGCGTTGTACGAAATGATTCTTGCCGAGGCGTGATCGCCATGGCCGCCTGTGAGCCGCATCCGACCGTGCTCTGGGAGCTGACCCGCCTGTGCGACCTGCACTGCCGAGGGTGTCCGTCCGGAGCGAACGAGCAACGCAATCCGAATGAGCTCTCCACGTTCGAGGCCTACAAGACCGTCGACCAGATCGCGGCGCTGCAGCCGCGCGAGCTGATCATCAGCGGCGGCGATCCGCTCGAGCGCGAGGACGTCTACCAGATCGTCGACTACGCGCGCCGGCGCGGACTCGATCCGTCGCTCGTGCTCAGTCCGACGCGCGAGCTGACCGCGGATGCGATCGCGAGACTGCAGGCGAACGGCCTGAGGGCGGTCGTCTTCGGCGTCGACCGGCCGATCGCGCCGGTGGCGATGCAATGGGCCGTGAGCGCCGAGATGCGCATCGAGATCAACACGCTGGTCACGCGGCGGAACATGAACGAGCTGGACGCCATCGTGGAATCGATCCGGCCGTTCCGCATCGCGCGCTGGAACGTGCACTTCATCGTTCCCATCGGCGCGTCGCGGGAGCTGGAGATGATCACCGCCGCGGAAGCGGAGCGCGTCTTCGCGACCCTCGAAGAGATCCGCTCGCGCGAGACGTTCGCGCTGCGCGCCGTGGAGGCGCCGCATTACCGGCGTTTCCGCCTGGAGCGCCTGCTCGAGTCCAGCATGGCCGCGGCCGCACAGGAGTGGGGCGACTTCACCGGCTTCGCCGGCGACACGAACGCGAACGTGCACGAGGTGCTCGACTGCGCGCTCGACGGTGCACGCAGCTTCGTCTACATCACCCACGCCGGCGAAGTCCGCGCCAGCGAGTTCGCGCCGCACGTCGCGGGAAATCTCCGCTACCGCGCTCTGGGCGACATCTACCGCGGCAGCGATCTGTTCGTGGCGCTGCGCGATCCCGACAACCTTCACGGCAAATGCCGCCAGTGCGATTACCGCACGCTCTGCGGCGGCTCGCGCGCCCGTGCCTACGCCATGACCGGCGACCTCCTCGGCTCCGACCCGCTCTGCGCATACGAGCCGGCAAAAGGAGCTCACGCATGAGCAATCCATGGATCATCGACGAGCTCGATTTCTATGAGCTCGAGAAGCACGCGCAGCAGATGGAGTTCCTCCTGCGCTACGCGATCCTGGCCCCGTCCGGACACAACACGCAGCCATGGACGTTTCACATCGTCGAGAACGGCGTGGAAGTCTTCGCCGACTACTCGCGCCGGCTGCCGATCGCCGATCACCACGACCGCCAGCTCCTGCTGAGCATCGGCGCGGCCATCGGAAACTTCCGCGTCGCGGCAGCGCACTTCGGCTTCGACACCACGGTGACGTACGAACGGCGCGCGCTGGAGACGGTACCGCTCGCGACGATCCGCACGTGCGAGACGTGCGGTCCCGATCCGAAGCTGGCCGCGCTCTTCCCATCGATTCGCCAACGCCATACGAACCGTGCACCCTACGACGGACGGCAGCTCGATCCGTCGACGCTGCAGGCCATCTTCGATCTGATCGATGCGAATCCGGGCACGCTGCGATTGATCCTGCCGCGCGATACGGAACACGTCGCGGAGTGTCTCGCGGACGCGGACCGCACGCTGATGGCGCGGCCCGCGTATCGTGCGGAGCTCGCGGACTCCGGGCTCTTCACCGGCCTCGTGCCGTGGGTGATCCGCCATTTCGACATCGGCCCGCTGCAGGCGCGCCGCGACATCGAGCTGGCCCGCTCCGCGAGCATGTTGCTGCTCGTGACCGCGGACGACGACCAGGCTTCGCTGCTGCAGGCCGGCGAGATCCTGGAGCGGCTGCTGCTGACCGTCACCGCGTCGGGATTGCAGTACTCGTTTCTCAATGCGGCGGTCGAGGTGGAGGAAACGCGCGAGCGCCTGCGCATGCTCGTCGATCATGCACGTCCACCGCAGCTCCTGGTGCGGATCGGATCGACGGCATCGGTTGCACAGCCAACGCCGCGGCGCCCGGTGAGCAGAGTGATCGTGTAGCTCCGCGCGTCTCAGTCCCCTCTCCCCGCGGGGAGAGGGGACCTACTCTCACTTCTTCGCCAGGTATTCGTACATCTCGCGGCGCGCTCTGACGTCGTGCTGCACCGTGGCCACGTCCTGCACGTGGCTGAAGCGCGTCTCGCTGTGCAGGAAGTCGGCGACGTCGGTGCTGATGGCGCGCGAGTCGAGCTGCAGCGGGTTTCCGTCGCGGCGCGGATCGTGGCGATAGAGCAGCCATTGTCCGGATGACACCAGCGCCTTCTGGTGCTGCAGCGCCTCGCCGATCTGGAAGCCGTGGGCGATGCAGTGGCTGTACGCGATGATCAATGACGGGCCGTCGTACGCCTCCGCCTCGAGGAACGCCTTCAGCGTCTGCTCGTCGCGCGCGCCCATGGCCACGCTGGCGACGTAGACGTTTCCGTACGTCATGGCCATCAGGCCGAGGTCCTTCTTCGCGGCAGGCTTGCCGGCGGTGGCGAACTTCGCCGTTGCCGATCGCGGCGTGGCCTTCGACATCTGCCCGCCCGTATTCGAGTACACCTCGGTATCGAGCACGAGGATGTTCACGTTGCGGCCGCTGGAGAGCACGTGATCGAGTCCGCCGAAGCCGATGTCGTAGGCCCAGCCGTCGCCGCCGACGATCCAGACGCTCTTCTTCACCAGCACGTCGGCGATGGCCAGCAGTTGCTGTTCGTCGATGGCATCGAGCTTGTGCATGCGCGTCAGCAGCTCGGCGCGGCGCAGGCGGATCTTCAGCAGCTCGACGCGTTCGCGCTGCTCGAAGATCTCCGCCTCCGTCTTCTGCGGACAGTCGAGGATGGCCTGCGCGAGATTTCCGCCGACCGCCGGCGCCACGCGGCGCAGCAGCTCGAGCGCGAACTCGCGCTGCTTGTCGAGTGAGACACGGAAGCCGAGTCCGAACTCCGCGTTGTCTTCGAACAGCGAGTTGGCCCAGGCGGGGCCGCGGCCGTCCGCGTTCGTCGACCACGGCGTGGTGGGCAGGTTGCCGCCGAAGATCGACGAGCAGCCGGTCGCGTTGGCGACCACCATGCGATCGCCGAAGAGCTGCGAGGCGAGCTTCAGATAGGGCGTCTCGCCGCAGCCGGCGCACGCGCCGGAGAATTCGAACAGCGGCTGCTGGAGCTGCTGGTGACGGATCAGTCCCGGATTGATCTGCGTGCGATCGCGCTCCGGGATGCCGAGGAAGAAATCCCAGTTCGCGCGTTCGTCTTCGAGCAGCGGAGCCTGCGGCGCCATCACCAGCGCCTGCTGCTCCGGATTGCGCTTGCTGCGCGCGGGGCACACATCGACGCAGATCGCGCAGCCGGTGCAGTCTTCGGGCGCGACCTGGATCGTGTACGCGAGTCCGGTCCAGTCTTTGTGGATCGGCTTGAGCGATTTGAACGTCGCCGGCGCCTTGCCGGCCAGGTCCTCGTCATAAGCCTTGATGCGGATGGCGGCGTGCGGACAGACCATCGCGCACTTGCCGCACTGGATGCACGCCGCCGCTTCCCACACCGGGATTTCCTGCGCCAGGTTGCGTTTCTCGTAACGCGCGGTGGCGGTGGGGAACGTGCCGTCGCAGGGCATGGCGCTGACCGGGAGCGCGTCGCCGCGGTTGGCGAGGAGGGCGTGGAGGAACCCCTCATCCGCCTTCGGCTCCTTCTCCCCTCCGCGGAGGGGAGAAGGCCACTCTCCGGTTGCAACCTCGTGCAGATTGGCGAGCGTCGCTTCGATTGCGCGGAGGTTCTTCTCGACGACCGCCTCGCCCTTGTGCGCGTACGTCTTGCGCGCGGCGTCGCAGATGGCGTCGAGCGCCTGATCGAAGGGCATGGCGTTCGAGCAGGCGAAGAAGCAGACCTGCATGATCGTGTTGATGCGATTGCCCATCCCCGACTCACGCGCCACGCGCGAGGCGTCGATCGCGAACACGCGCGCCTTTTTCTCCGCCAGCCCGGCCTGCAGCTCCGCGGGGATTTCGCTGCCGTTGAAGAGGAACGTCCCGCCCTCGGCGAGATGCTCGAGCACGTCCACGCGTCCGACGAGCGACGGGTGATGGCAGGCCACGAACGCGGCGCGCTCGATCAGGTACGGCGCACGGATCGGCCGCGGACCGAAGCGAAGGTGTGACACCGTCATCGCGCCCGACTTTTTCGAGTCGTAGACGAAGTAGCCCTGCGCGTAGCGGCCGGCGTCGCCGATGATCTTGCAGCTGTTCTTATTCGCGCCGACCGTGCCGTCGGATCCGAGTCCGTAGAAGAGTGCGCGCACGACATCGTCGCCCTCGATCGAAAAGCCGGGGTCGTAGTCGATGCTGGTGTGGTTCACGTCGTCGCGGATGCCCACCGTGAAGTGGTTCTGCGGCCGCTCCGCGCGCAGCTCGTCGAACACGCCTTTGACCATGGCCGGCGTGAACTCCTTCGACGACAGGCCGAAGCGGCCGCCGATGACCACCGGGACCTCGCGTCCCGCTTCGCGCAGCGAGGTGACGACGTCGAGGTAGAGCGGCTCGCCGATGCTGCCCGGCTCCTTGGTCCGATCGAGCACCGCGATCGCACGAACCGTCGCCGGCAGGCAGTCGGCAAACCGCTTCGCGTCGAATGGGCGGAACAAGCGCACTTTCACGACGCCGACCCGCTCGCCGAGAGCATTCGCGGTCTCCTCGATCGTCTCGCACGCGGAGCCCATGGCCACGATAACGCGTTCGGCATCGGGAGCGCCGGAGTATTCGTACGGCGCGTACGTGCGGCCGATCTTCCTCGCGAAGCGCTCCATCGTTTCCACGACCACTTCCACGCAATCGCGATAGAACGGATTGGCGCGCTCGCGCGCCTGGAAGAACACGTCCGGATTCTGCGCGGTGCCGCGCAGCACGGGACGATCGGGTGTGAGCGCGCGCGCGCGGTGATCGAACACGAGCTCGGGATCGATCATGGCGCGCAGCTGTTCGTCCTCGAGCAGCGTGACGTTGGCGATCTCGTGCGAGGTGCGGAAGCCGTCGAAGAAGTGCAGGAACGGGATGCGCGACTCCAGCGTGGCCGCCTGCGCGATCAGCGCGAAATCGTGCGCCTCCTGCACGCTGGCCGAGCAGAGCATGGCCCAGCCGGTCGCGCGCGCGGCCATGACGTCGCTGTGATCGCCGAAGATCGAAAGGGCGTGCGTGGCCAGCGTGCGCGCGGCGACGTGAAAGACCGCCGGCGTGAGCTCGCCGGCGATCTTGTACATGTTCGGGATCATCAGCAGCAGGCCCTGCGACGCCGTGAAGGTCGTAGCCAGCGATCCGGTCTGCAAGGCACCGTGCACCGCCCCCGCGGCCCCGGCCTCGCTCTGCATCTCGATGACCGACGGAATGGTGCCCCAGAGGTTCTTGCGTTTCGCGGCCGACCAGGCGTCGGCCCATTCCCCCATCGACGACGCGGGCGTGATCGGATAGATCGCGATCACCTCATTCAGCGCATAGGCGACGCGGGCGGCGGCTTCGTTTCCATCGAGGAGGGCTTGCATGCGACGAAGGTACGCCGCGCGCAACCATCGAAGGATGATGCCCGTCAGTGGCCGGGGTGACGACTGTCACGGCTGGCCAGATGGCGCATGTCGGCATAGACGGCGTTGACTTCGCTGCTGAGCACGCGCAGCACGCTGAACCAGACCGCGGGCGACTCATCGAGCACGCGCAGGAAATCATCGCGCTCGACGAACGCGACTTCGCACGGTCCCGCGGCGGTGGCCGTACAGTCGTGTACGCGGCGCGTGACCACACAGCTCAGGCCGAGGATCTGGCCGGGCTGTGCCTCGCGAAGCGGTTTTTCGTTGCCGTTGCGGGCCGCGAAGAGCAGCTTCACCGTGCCGGAGTGCAGGACGTACACGCCGCGGGGCATCTCGCCTTCACGGAACAGGACCTCCCCACTGCGCAACCGGATCAGCGTCTCGCGATCGGCCAGAGTCGTTTCGATGATCGAGCGGTTCACGCAGTCACAATGAGCCCGCCCCTCATGCGCCGGCGGTGATGGTCGCTACATCCGCGGGTGAGCGCCGTGACGTCAGGTGGAGACCATGCTGCGCATCTCGTTCCTGGCGAGCACGAACATGCTCGAGCCCTTCACGCTGATCAGCTTCTTGCGTTTGAACTCGCTGAGCAGACGGGTGATGGTCTCGCGCGTGGTGCCGATCATCTGCCCGATCTCTTCGTGCGTGAGGAGGACCTGAAGGCGCGTGCCCTGCGGGGTCTCCTCGCCGTTCGCGCTCCATTCGAGCAGCAGCCGCGCGAGTTTCTCCGACGTCGTGTGCGCGAGACCGAGCGAGCGGATCTCGCGCTGTGCGGCTTCGTACTTTTCACTGAGCTGCTGCGCGGTGTGCATGCACGCTTCCGAATACGCGTTCAGGAACCGCAGGAAGTCTTCGCGCCGGATGAAGCTGACCTGCGAGGCTTCGATGGTCTCCGCCGAGACTTCATACGGCCTGTCGAGGATGGCCGCGCTCACGCCGAGAATCTCGCCGGGGTTGGCGATCTTGACGATGAGCGTCCGCCCCTCGGTCGACGTCGTCGTGAGCTTCGCCTTCCCGCGGCAGAGAATGAACACGCCGCGCGGCTGCTCGCCCTCCACGAAGAGCAACGCCCCTTTCGGATACGCCCCCGTGAACTTCATCGTGTCCAGCGCCTCGACCGGCTCCGGGGACATGTTGCAGAATCCATTCAGGGCCTGGCGTTGCGAGCACTGGCTGCAATGTTCGACGAGTGCGAGGTTGTACGGTGCGGGCATGTGCGACTCCTTCCTGACGCTGATCAAGATCGCATCTGAGCCCGTGATGCGCCCCACCCCGACGGGTGGGAGGCGATACACCAACGGGTGAGCACTGTCACATTTCAGGCGCTATCCCGGGAACGCGATGGTGGTGATCAACGCGTTTTCCGCCTGCCGCGAGTCGAGACGCGTGTGCTGCACCACGACCGGTACATCTGCTTCGATCACGCTGGCGTAGTCGGTGTCGCGCGGAACCGGCTCCGGATCGTCGAGGTCGTTGACGCGGATGTGCCTCGTCCGGCGCGCCGGTACGGTGATCCGGTACGGGCCGGCCGGCTCGCGGTCGGCGTAGTAGATCGTGATGACCACGTGCGCGTCCGCGTCGTTCGCGTTGAGGACGCAGACGGTCTCATGACTGGTCATCTGCGGCTCCGGGCCGTGGCTTTGCGCGGGGATGTACCCCTCGGCGATGGCCCACCGGGTACGGCCTATGCTGGGCATGCTCCGGTCCTCCAGGGATCGTGAGGTTTCATCAATGGCGAAGACTGCTTCGGACGTACTCATCGATACACTTCAGGCGTGGGGCGTGGACACCATCTTCGGGCTCCCCGGCGACGGCATCAACGGGATCATGGAATCGCTCCGCCAGCGCGCCGATCAGATCCGGTTCATTCAGGTGCGTCATGAGGAGTCGGCGGCCTTCATGGCCTGCGGCTACGCGAAATACACCGGCAAGCTCGGCGTCTGCCTTGCCACTTCGGGGCCGGGCGGCATTCACCTGCTCAACGGCTTGTACGACGCCAAGCTGGACGGGCAGCCGGTCCTGGCCATCACCGGCCATCACTATCACGACCTGATCGGCACGTACGCGCAGCAGGACGTCGACCTCGATCGCGTCTTCGCGGATGTGGCCGCCTACAGCCAGCGCATCATGAGTCCCGCGCACGTCGAGAACGTCGCCACGCTGGCCTGCCGCATGGCGCTGGTGCGCCGCGGCGTCGCGCACATCAACTTCCCGGTCGATTTCCAGTCGATGAAGATGGCCAAAGGATCGGAGCGCAACGTTCCGCATCATGCCTCCGACATCCTGGCCCTCGGCGCCTCGGTTCCATGCGACGAAGACCTGCAGCGCGCGGCCGGCATTCTGAATGAAGGGAAGAAGGTGGCCATCCTGGCCGGGCGCGGAGCGCTCGGATGCAGCGATCTGCTCGAAGAGCTGGCGGACCAGCTCGGCGCTCCGATCATCAAGGCGCTCCTCGGCAAAGCGGCGGTGCCGGACGACAGTCCCTTCACCACCGGCGGCATCGGACTGCTCGGCACCCGCCCTTCGCAGGAAGCGATCGAGGAGTGCGACACGCTGGTGATGGTCGGCACGTCGTTTCCGTACATCGAATTCCTTCCGAAGCCGGGCGATGCCAAAGCCGTGCAGATCGACGTCGATCCGGTACGCATCGGTCTCCGCTATCCGGTCGACGTCGGTCTGGTCGGCGACAGCCGGCGCACGCTGCAGAAACTCCTGCCGCTGCTGCATCGCCACGAGGACCGCAAGTTCCTGGAGAAGGCGCAGGCGGGCACGCGCGAGTGGCGGGAGCTGATGGAGACCCGCGGCACGCGCTCCGGCAAGCCGATGAAGCCGCAGGTCGTGGCGTGGGAGCTCGGGAAGCGCCTGGACGACGACGCCATCGTCTCCTCCGATTCCGGAACGGGCGCCACGTGGTTCGCACGTCAGATCAATGCGCGCAAAGGGCAGATGTTCTCGCTCTCCGGAAACCTGGCCACCATGGCCAACGGATTGCCGTACACCATCGCCGCGCAGGTCGCGCACCCGCAGCGGCAGTGCATCGCCTTCGTCGGCGACGGCGCGTTCACCATGTTGATGGGAGAACTGGCGACAGCGGTGAAGTACCGCCTGCCGATCAAGGTCATCGTCATCAAGAACAACAGTCTCGGCATGATCAAGTGGGAGCAGATGGTCTTTCTCGGCAATCCGGAGTACGGATGCGAGTTGCAGCCGATCGATTTCGCCGCGTTCGCACGAGCGTGCGGCGCAGTCGGTCTGACGGTCGACGATCCCGCACGATGCGGCGCCGTGCTCGACCAGGCCTTGAGCACGCCGGGACCGGTGGTGGTGGAGGCGATCGTCGATCCGTTCGAGCCGCCCATGCCGCCGAAGATCAAACCGGAGCAGGCTCTCCACTTCGCGGAATCGCTGGCCAAGGGCGAGCCGAACCGGAAGGAGATCGCCCTGACCGTGATCGCCGACAAGGTCAAAGAAATGATCTAGCGACCATCGTCATGACGACCCCTCATCCGCCCTCCGGGCACCTTCTCCCCTCTGCGGAGGGGAGAAGGCGAAGCCTGCATGCCCCGATCGAATCCGTCGCCGTCTCCGCGTATGTCATTCCGACCGAAACCCCGGAGTCGGACGGCACACTGGAGTGGACGTCGACCACACTCGTGCTCGTCGAAGCAGCGGCCGGAGGAAAACGAGGCATCGGCTACACGTATGCGGACGTTGCGACGGCGCGCCTGATCGCCGGCCGTCTGCGCGACGTGGTCGTCGGCCGCGATGCGATGGACATCCCCGCCGCCTGGAGCGCAATGCGCCGCGCCATCCGAAATCTGGGCCGTCCCGGGATCGCTTCGATGGCCATCGCCGCGGTCGACACGGCGTTGTGGGATCTGAAGGCGAAGCTGCTCGATGTACCTCTGGCGTCACTCTTCGGCCGCGTGCGCGACGCGGTCCCGGTCTACGGCAGCGGCGGATTCACGTCCCAGTCGATCGCGGAGTTGCAGCGGCAGTTCGGCGGCTGGGCGGCGGCGGGCATCCGCAACGTGAAGATGAAAGTGGGCCGC
>CAMPKJ010000096.1 GCA_946887105.1 uncultured Acidobacteriota bacterium
CTTTTCGCAATGGCGCTGCTGGTGCTGACCATCGCCATGTTCAACGCCGCCAGCATCTTCATCGCGCGGGCGGTGGCGCGCCAGCGCGATACCGCGATCCGCATGGCACTCGGTGCGTCGCGAGGTGCGTTGTTGCGCGAAGTGCTCGCGGAGACGCTGCTCGTGTCGCTCGTGGCCGCGGCGATCGGATTCTTCCTCGCCCGTGCGGCCGTGGCCGCGTTGGTGCGCATCGGACCGGCCACCATTCCGCGCCTGCAGGAAGTGACCGTGCGCCCGTCGACGTACGCGTTTGCGGCGCTCGCGGCGATTCTCGTCGCGCTCGTGTGCGCGATGTTCGCGTCGCTGCGTAGCGGCGCTTCCAGCGGGCGTCGCGGCGGTCTCGATGGACTGCGCGACGGCGTCGAGCGCACGCACGCGGCGCAGCGCTCGCGCCGTCTGCTGACCACGCTCGCAGGCGTGCAGCTCGCGGTCGCGCTGGTGCTTCTGGTCGGCGCGGCGCTGATGGTGCGCAGCTTCCTCAGCATGGCCGGCATCGACGCCGGCTTCAGCCGCGAACAGGTCGTGACGGCGCACCTTCCGCTTCCGTCCGAACCCTATGCGGACGCCGCGAAGCGGAAGCAGTTCTTCACGCAGGTCGTGGAGCGGCTGCGTACTGCGCCCGGAATCGAGAAGGCAGGCGCGGTGCTGATGCGGCCGCTCGAGATCGAGCTGGGGTGGGACTGGACGCACACGGTCGAAGGACAGGGCGTGGCGGAGCAGGCCGCCAATCCGATGGCCAACCTCATCTCGTGCACGCCCGGCTATCTCGAGGCGATGGGCATCCCGCTGCTGCGCGGACGCCTGTTCGACGATCGCGATCACGAGAATGCCGCGAAGTCGATGATCGTCGGACGCTCGTTCGCGATGCGTCACTTCGGGACTATCGACGTCATTGGAAAGCGCGTGAAGGCGGGGAAGATCGACTCGAAGAATCCGTGGATCGAGATCGCCGGCGTGGTCGGCGACGTCCGCTATCGCGGTCTGACCACCGGCAAGCTCGACGTGTATCACTCCTACCTGCAAAGCAACTGGACGCCGCAGTACGTCGCGTTCCGGACCGAGCTCGCGTCCGCGGCGGCGGAGGGCACGCTGCGGGCGATCGTGCGCTCGATCGATCCGGCGGTGCCGGTGGCGTCGGTGCGCACCACCACGCAGCTGGTCGATGCGAAGCTCGCGCAGCCGCGCCTCAATGCCTGGATCCTGGCCACGTTTGCGGCGGTCGCGCTGCTGCTTTCGATCATCGGCGTCTATGCGGTGCTGAGCTACGCCGTGCGCAACCGCACGTCCGAGATGGGCGTGCGGCTCGCGTTGGGCGCGCGCGCCGGCGACCTGCTCCGGCTGGTCATCCGCGACGCCGTGGCGGTCTCCGCGATCGCCGCCGTGGCCGGATCTGCCGCCGCGATTTTCCTGACGCGCTTTCTGGGAAGTTTTCTCTACGGCGTGGCCCGCGCCGAGCCGATGACGCTGCTGCTCGCGGCGCTGCTGGTCGTGCTCGCGGCGGTGGCGGGCAGCGCGGTGCCGGCGCTGCGCGCGGCGCGCACCGATCCGATGGTGGCCTTGCGGGATGAATGAGCGCATGCCGCTGATCGCCACGCGCAAGCTCACCAAGTCCGTCGCGCAGGGACCCTCGCGCGTCTGGCTCCTGCGCGACATCGATCTGGCGATCGACGAAGGCGACTTCGTGTCGATCTCCGGTCCGTCCGGCGCCGGAAAATCGACGCTGCTGCACATTCTCGGCATGCACGACGCGGAGTGGGAAGGCTCGTACGAGCTCGACGGACACGACGTGCGCGCGCTCTCGCCGAAGCAGCGCGGCGATCTGCAGCGGCGCACCATCGGCTTCGTGTTCCAGAGCTATCACCTCATCGACGACCTCACCGTGGCGGAGAACCTCGACGTGCCGCTGCGCTATCGCGACGTCGGCAGGATCGAGCGGCAGAGTCTCGTCGCCGACGCGCTCGACCGGTTCCGCATCGTCGGCAAGAAAGACCTCTATCCGTCGCAGCTTTCGGGCGGCCAGCAGCAGCTGGTCGGCGTCGCGCGCGCGGTGATCGCCAAACCGAAACTGATCCTCGCCGACGAGCCGACCGGCAACCTGCACTCCGAGCAGGCGCGTGAGATCATGGAGCTCTTCCGCGAGCTCAATCGCGGCGGAACGACGATCGTGCAGGTGACGCACTCCGAAGAGAACGCTGCGTACGGAAATCGCCGCATCCGCCTGCGCGATGGATGGCTGGCGTGAGCCGGTTGGAGAGCGTTCCGTGAGCGCTGCACCTCCTCCGCGCGTCCTGGCCGCGGACGATCAGCCGCACGTCCTCTCCGCGCTGAAGCTGTTGCTGCGCAGCGAAGGGTTCGAGATCGAGACCGTCGCGTCGCCCGCGGCCGTCTATCGCGCGGTCGAAGGCCGCACGTTCGACGCGGTGCTGATCGACCTCAATTACGCGCGCGATACCACCAGCGGCCAGGAAGGGCTGGAACTGCTGGAGCGCCTGCACGCTTACGACGAACTGCTGCCGGTGGTGGTGATGACCGCCTGGGGCTCGGTCGATCTCGCAGTGGCGGCGATGCGCGCCGGCGCGCGCGATTTCGTGCAGAAGCCGTGGGAAAACGAGAAGCTGCTGGCCACGCTGCGCACGCAGATCGAGCTCGGACGCGCGCTGCGCAAGGGGCAGCGCCTCGAGGCGGAGAACCGCGTGCTGCGCGGCGATGACAAGCGTCCGACGCTGATCGCGGAGTCGCGCAGCATGCGCCCGGTGCTGGAGATGATCGAGCGCGTCGGACCGTCCGACGCCAGCGTGTTGATCACCGGCGAGAACGGCACGGGCAAAGGGGTCGTTGCGCGCGCGTTGCACGCGGCGTCGCGACGGACCTCGCGGCCGCTGGTCTCCGTGAACGTCGGCGGCTTGCCGGAGTCGCTCTTCGAGAGCGAACTGTTCGGACACGTGAAAGGCGCGTTCACGGACGCGAAGGCGGATCGCGTGGGACGCTTCGAGCTCGCGGACGGCGGGACGCTCTTCCTCGACGAGATCGCCAATGTGCCGCTGGCGCAGCAGGCGAAGTTGCTGCGCGTGCTGGAGACCGGCGAGTTCGAGCGCGTCGGATCGTCCCGCACGCGGCAGGCGGACGTGCGCATCCTCTCCGCCACCAACGCGCGGCTCGACGAGGAAGTCGATGGCGGACGTTTCCGGCAGGACCTCTACTTCCGCCTGCGCACGGTGGAGATCCATCTGCCGCCGCTGCGCGAACGCCGCGAAGACATCCCGTCGCTGGCCAGCCACTTCCTGACCGCCCACGCGGCGCGCTATCGAAAAGCGCTGACCGGTTTCGACGAAGCGGCGATGAAGACCCTGCTCGCGCATTCCTGGCCCGGCAACGTGCGCGAGCTCGATCACGCCATCGAAGGCGCCGTGCTGATGGCCATCGGCACCACCATCCGCGCCGCCGAGCTCGGACTGGCCGTCCCCGCCTCACGCGCGCCGCGCATCGAGGACATGAGCCTCGAGGAAGTGGAAACGCTGCTGATCCGCAAGGCGCTCTCGAAGTACGGCGGCAACGTATCGCGCGCCGCCGAGGCGCTGGGATTGAGCCGGAGTGCGTTGTATCGAAGGATTCAGAGGTATGGGATCTGACGAGATGTTGTCGGTGATCGGTTGTCAGTTGTCTGTGCGTTTTCGCTCGAGCGAAACGTCACAGACAACTGACAACCGACAACCGATAACATCGTTGACGTGAAGCGCCTCGAGCACCGCGTGATCCTTGCCACTCTCGGGTCGCTCGCGCCGCTGCTGCTTGCGGTCGCGTGGCTGCTCGTGTCCGAATCGCGCGCGACGCGCTGGACCGTGGCGGTCCTCGCGGCACTCTGCATGGTCATCCTCATCGCGGTGCTGCGCGCGCAGATCAACTATCCGCTGCGCACGCTCGCGAATCTGATCTCGGCGTTGCGCGAGGAGGATTACTCGATCCGCGCGCGCGGCGTTGGGCGCCGGCGCGATGGGATGGGGGAACTGACGCGCGAGCTGAACCTGCTCACCGACACGCTGCGCCATCGCCGTTTCGGCGAAGTCGAGGCAGCGGCGCTGGTGCGCTCGGTGCTCGAGCACATCGACTCCGCGATCTTCACGTTCGACGAGCGTTGGCGCCTGCGTCTCGTCAATCGCGCCGGCGAGCGTCTCCTCGGCCGGCCGGCCGAACAGCTGCACGGGCGCACGGCCGCGGAGCTCGGCGTCGAGGCGTTTCTCACCGGCGACGACACGCGCACCGTCGAGATCGTGCTGCCCGGCGGACACGGACGCTTCCGCATCCGCCGCACCACCTTCCGCCAGAGCGGCGTTCCGCACGTGCTGCTGTCGATGTCGGACCTCAGCCGCGCATTGCGCGAAGAAGAGCGTCAGGCGTGGCAGCGATTGCTGCGCGTGCTCTCGCACGAATTGAACAACTCGCTCGCGCCGATCCGCTCGATCGCCGGCAGCCTCGGATCGATTCTGAAGAGGGAGCGCCTGCCCGACCACTGGCTCGACGACGCGCAGCAGGGATTGGAAGTCATCGACCTGCGCGCGGCCGCGCTCACGCGATTCCTGCAGGCGTACTCCGAGCTCGCGCGACTGCCGCAGCCGCAGTTGCGTCCGATGCACGTCGGCGGGATCGTGCGCCGCGTGGCCGGATTGGAAACGCGCGTGGCCGTGGCCGTCGAGCCGGGGCCGGACCTCACCATCAACGCGGACGCCGATCAGATCGAGCAGTTGCTGATCAACCTGGTGCGCAACGGTGCCGACGCGGTGCTCGAAACGGGAGGGAGGGTGACGATGTCGTGGACGGCGGCGCAGGATTCCATCGAGATCTGTGTCGCGGATGAAGGCGCCGGCATCAGCGGCACCGCGAATCTCTTCATCCCATTCTTCACCACCAAACCGGGCGGCATGGGCATCGGTCTGACACTCGCGCGCCAGATCGCCGAGGCTCATGATGGTGCGCTCACGCTCTCGAATCGGGAGAATGGGGGCGCGGTGGCGAGATTGAGATTGCCGCGCCGCTGAGGACGAATGCGACCACTGATCTTCACGCTCCTGTTCACGACGATCGCGGCCGCGCAGCCGGCGCCGCCGGCGCCGATCCAGGTCACGCGCACGACGGCACCGATCGCGCTCGACGGCAAGCTCGATGACGCGGCCTGGCAGTCCGCCGCGAAGATCGATCGCTTCTACGAGACTTCGCCCGGCGACAACAACCCGCCGATCGTGAACACGATCGCATACGTCACGTACGACGACCGCTACTTCTACATCGGCGTGCGCGCAGACGATCCGGAGCCGGCGAAGATCCGCGCGCCGTTCGTCGATCGCGATGGCGTGATCGGCACCGACGACAACATCGCCATCTTCCTCGACACGCGCAATGACAAGCGCTCGGCCATCGAGCTGCGCGTCAATCCGCGCGGCATTCAGGCGGATGGCATCTTCAACGACGCGAACTTCAACGAAGACTTTTCGCCGGACTTCTACTACGACACCGCCGCGACCATCGACGACGGCGGCTGGAGTGCCGAGTTCCGCATCCCGTTCTCGTCGCTGCGCTACGGCTCATCCGATCCGCAGACGTGGAACATCCTGGTGTGGCGCAACTATCCGCGCGAGTTCCGCTACGCCATCCACAGCGCGCCGATCCCGCGCGGTTCGAACTGCCACATCTGCCACACGCATCCGATCGCCGGTCTGACCGGATTGCCGGCCGCATCGCATTTCGTGGTCGCGCCGTATGCGGCCGCGCAGCATGTTTCCGCGCCGGGCGAAAACTCGGACTACGACGCCGACGCGGGCGTCGATCTGAAGTGGACCCCGACCGCGAACAACGCCTTCGACGTCACGCTCAACCCGGACTTCTCGCAGATCGAGGCGGACGTTCCGCAGATCACGGTCAATCGCCGTTTCGCCGTGTTTTTCGCCGAGAAGCGGCCGTTCTTTCTGGAAGGCTTCGACCTGTTCGACACGCCGATGCAGGTGGCGTACACGCGCACCATCAACTCGCCGCGCGCCGGCGTGCGCGCCACCGGCAAGTTCGGCGCGACCGCGTACACGTTGCTCGTCACCAGGGACGAGGGCGGCGGGCTGACCATCATCCCGGGCCCGGAGGGGTCCGATTTTGCGCCGCAGGATTCCAGGTCGTACGCGACCATCGGACGCGTGCGCCGCGATTACGGCGCGTCGTTCGTCGGCGCCGTGCTCACCAGCCGCGAAATCGACGGAGGCGGACACAATCGCGTGCTCGGTCCCGATTTTCAGTGGCGCCCGAGCGATTCGGATGAACTGACCGCGCAGCTGCTGGTCAGCGATACCGACGACCGCGATCGCGTCGAAAGCTCCCGTTCGCACGCGTTCGAGATCGAGTACTCGCGTGAAAAGCGCGGCTACGACTGGTCGCTCAAAGGCGCCGACATCGGCGACGGCTTCCGCGCCGACCTCGGATTCATGCCGCAGGTGGGCTATCGCGAGCTCACCGCCCGCGCCGGCCGGCGGTACTACCCGGAGAACGGCAAGGTGCGTTTCTTCCGTCCGGGTGTCGAGCTGTCGCGGCAGACCAATCAGGAGAACGAGAAGATCTACGAGCTGGTGTCGTTCGACCTCAACGGCAGCGGCGCGAAGAACATGAACTTCCAGGTGCTGTTTCGTCCGCGCGAGAAGATCCGCGTTCGCGGACAGCTGCTCGAGCAGACGTACGGCGTGTTCTTCTTCCAGTTCGATCCGTCACGCCGCCTGCCGCGGCTCTTCATCGACTCGCGCTTCGGCGACAGCATCGACTTCGAGGGAGCGCGCGTCGGCACCGGCGCCACCATCGCCCTCGGCGCGACTGCCCGTCCGCACGATCGCCTCGATCTGCAGTTCACCGTCAACCGTGAATGGCTGGACATCGACGACAGCCGCCTCTTCACCGCGGACGTGCAACGCGTGCGCGCGCAGTACAGCTTCTCCGCGAAGTCGCTGCTGCGCGTGATCGCGCAATACGTCGAGACCGATTTCGGCGGCGACATCCGCAGCGGCGACTTTCTCGGCAGCGTGCTGTACAGCTACAAGCTCAACTGGCAGACGGTGTTGTTCGCCGGCTATGGCGACAATCGCGTGCTGAACGAGTCGAACGATCTGGAGGAGGCGGGGCGGTCGTTCTTCTTCAAAGTGTCGTATGCGTTTCTGCGATGAGCGGCCGCGCGCGCACCGTGCCAATCCGGAAGAACAGCAGCGGAGCTTGTGCAGCCGCACGCGAAAACGTGCGAAAAGGTGTGATTTTCGGCCGAAAAACGCGAAAAATGCATTGCATCGCGGCGCGTTCGTCATTACATTGCGTCCGCTCGTCCGCCACCGGACAGACTCGCCGAAAAGGAGAAACAACCCACTCATGGCATCAGGTCCAATGACGAAATCGCAGCTCATCAACCACATCGCCGAAGAAGCGGAAGTCCCGCGCAAGACCGCGGTCCGGTTCCTCGAAGTCCTCGGAGAGGTCGCGTACAAGGAAGCCAAGAAGGGCTTCACCCTGCCCGGCCTCGGCAAGCTCGTGCTCGTGCAGCGCAAGGCGCGTACGGGCCGCAACCCCGCGACGGGCGCCGCGATCAAGATTCCGGCCAAGAAGGTGCTGAAGTTCCGCATCGCCAAGGCCGCCAAGGACGCGATCCTCGGCAGCAAGAAGTAAGCGTGCGCCTGGGGGACAGGCCACCGCGCCTGTCCTCCGTTCCGCCGCGCCCGTCGAGCGTAGTCGAGTATCAGGAGGCAATCCTTGCCGCAACGTTATCCTCAGGAGGCCGTACTTCGCGACGGCCGCCGCGTGCTGCTCCGTCCCTTCACCGCAAAGGACGTCGACGCGCTCCATGACTTCTTCCACCGCATGCCGCTCGAGTACCGGCGCTTCGCGTGGGACAACGTCGACAACCGCAGCCTCATCGAGGCGTGGGGCCGCAGCGTCGACTACGGAAAAGTCTTTCCGCTGATCGCCGTCGACGGCAACCGCATCGTCGCCGACGCCACGCTTCACATGCGCGAAGGCGGTCCGCTGCGGCTGGTCGGCCGCATCAAGTGGATGCTCGATCCCGCGTTCCGCGGCGCCGGCCTCGGCACCACGCTGGTGCAGGACCTGATCGGCATCGCCCGCGAGCGCGGCCTGCGCCACATCAGCTGCATGCTGATCTCGGATCTCGAAGCGGACGCCGTGAATACGCTGGAAGGTCTCGGCTTCACGTCGTACGTGCAGCCCGCCTACGGAACCGATCCGGACGGCAATCAGCACGACATGACCAAGCTGATTTTCAAGCTCTAGTGACGCGACACTAGTGTCGCGTCACGCTTGAAACCGCCGGTGCTTTGCAGCGCCGGTGGGCCGTCTGCTGCGCCGCCGCTCCTCGACGATGTCCCGGCATCGCCTGCGTCGCGGCGGCTTGCATCCGACCCACCGGCGCTCGCAAATCACCCACGTTTCCAAGCGTGACGCGACACTAGGTCACGAACGCAGCTCGAGCTCGCGCAGCATCTCCGCGGCCTCGGCGCCGCCGGGGCTGATCGTCAGCGCCATCTCGAGCTCCGTGCTCGCTTCCGCGTAGCGCTTGAGCAGCGACAGCACGTGACCGCGGCAGAGGTGTGTCTCGGCGAGCTGCGGCGCGAGCTCCACCGCGCGGCGGCTGGCGGCGTCGGCGCGCTGGAGGTACGCGGCGTTGGCGGTGTTCTCGTGCATCGCCACCAGCGCGTCGGCCAGTCCCGAGTACGCGAGCGCGTAGTCCGCATCGAACTCCAGCGCGGTCTCGAACATGCCGATGGCCGCATGCAGCGCGTCCGGCGTCTTCTTCGCGAGGTAGGTGTGACCCTTGATGTAGAACTCGTACGCGTCCAGCCGCACCGGCGTCGACTTGATGGCGCTGCGATGCTGGTCGGTGAGCATCCCCAGCAGCGCGCGGGTGGTGCTCTCCGCGATCTCTTCCTGCAGCGCGAACACGGCGCCTTCCTTGCGGTCGTACTTGTCGGAGAAGACGTGATGCCCGTTGCGCACGTCGATCAGATGGACGCTGATGCGCAGCCGGTCGCCGTCTTTGCGCACGCTGCCGCGCAGGATGTGCTCGACGCCGAGTTTCTCTCCGAGCGCGGGAAGGTCGTCGTCGGAACGGAAATCGAACGCCATGGCGCGCGAGATCACGCGCAGCTCATGGATGCGCGTGAGCGTGTTGATCAGCTCTTCCGCCAGTCCTTCGCAGAAATGACTCTGATCGCGCGCCGGACTGAGATCGGCGAACGGCAGCACCGCGATCGACTTGCGTAGTGACGGCGGTGGTTTCGGCGGAGCAGGGGGTGCGGCGACAGGCGGCGCGTTCACTTCGCCGACGAAGCGGAAGCCGCGTCCGTAAACGGTGCGGATCCAGCGCGGCTCGGCCGATGAGTCGCCGAGTGCGCGTCGGGCATCGCGGATGGCGGTGGTCAGCGCCGATTCCGAAACGTGCACGTCGCGCCAGATCGTGTCGAGCAGTTCCTCCTTCGGGACGACGCGATTGCGGTTCTCGATGAGGAAATTCAGCACCTCGAGCACGCGCGGCTCGGTCTTCACCGTCTCGCCGCCGCGGCGCAGCTCGTAACGGCCGAGGTCGAGCTCGAACTCACCAAAACTGAACATGAACCGCGGTTGCCCTCTCAGAACGACAGGCTTTCCCCACATTCTCTCCCGGTTTGATGCGAGGAAACTACGTAGATTCACGCAACCGGTTACATCGACCCGGCATCTCACAACCCGGAGGGCTCATGACCGTGATGGATCACACACTCGGTGCGGACGTTTATGCAGGCCGCGTGGCCCGCACCCTGAACAGCGGATTCATCACCATGATGATCAGCGTCGGCCATCGCACCGGGCTGTTCGACGTGATGTCCACGCTTCCCCCGTCGACCAGTCAGGAGATCGCCATGGCCGCCGGCCTCGCCGAACGCTACGTGCGTGAGTGGCTCGCCGCGATGACCAGCGCGCACATCGTCGATTACGACGCGCGCATGGCGACGTACTTTCTGCCGGTCGAGTACGCGGCGGTGCTCTCCCGCGGCGCCGGAACGAACAGCCTCGCACCCGCCGCGCAACTGCTCTCGCTGCTCGCGTCCGTGGAAGACCTGGTGGTGGCGGGATTTCAGGGCGGCGGCGGCGTGATGCCGCAGGCGTACGAACGGCTCGCCGAGATCGTGTCGATCGAGAAGCGGCAGCGGATCGACGAGTCGTACATCGATGCGCTCCTCGATCTGATGCCGGGCATGCGCGAGCGCCTCGAACGCGGCGCGCAGGTGCTCGACGTCGGCTGCGGCGATGGCGCGTTGATCCACGCGATGGCGCGCCGCTTCCCGCGCTCCGCGTTCCGCGGCTACGACATCGGACGGGCCATGATCCAGCGCGCGCTCGAGCAGCGCGCCGAGGCGAACGTGCGCAACGTCGACTTCATCCTCGGCGACGCGGCGCGCATGCACGAGCCGCCGTCGTACGACCTCGTGCTCGCGCTGGAATCGCTGCACGAGCTGCCGTTTCCGTCCGCCGTGCTGCGCAACATCGTCGCGGCGCTCGTGCCGGACGGCATGTTCCTGATGCAGGAAGCGGCTGCGTCGAGCCACCTGGCGCGCAACGTCGATCATCCATTCGCGCCGATGCTGTACGCGTTGTCGACCATGCACGCGGTGCCGGTCGCGCTGCGCGACGAACGCGGCGAGGCCCTCGGGCGGATGTGGGGCAAGGAGCGCGCGGCGCGCATGCTCACCGAGGCGGGTTTCCGCGAGGTGCGGTTCGAGAGCCTGCCCAGCGATCCGCTGAGTTACTACTGCGTGGGGATGCGGTAGCGCGCGGACCGAGTCGCAAAGGCGCAAAGTCTCAAAGGAGAGGCGCGCCCGCGCTTGGTCCCTCCTCTTTGCGACTTTGAGACTTTGCGACTTTGCGACTTACCATCCGCGCATGCACAAGCGCTTCGTCCCCACTGACGTGGTCATGCCGGAGTTCACCTGGCGCGGGTTCGTGCCGGGAATCCTTCTCGGGATCATCTTCGGCGCCGCGAACGCGTACCTCGGATTGCGCGCGGGGCTGACCATTTCGACGTCGATCCCGATCGCGGTGATGACGGTCGCGGTCTACAAGATCGTCCGCGGAAACATCCTCGAGGCGAACATGTCGCAGACGATCGGCTCGGCCTCGAGCTCGGTCGCGAGCGGCGTGATCTTCACGCTGCCCGCGCTGTTTCTGTGGGGACTGCAACCGACGCTGCTGCAGATGACGTTGCTCGCGCTCGCGGGCGGTGTGCTCGGTGCGCTGTTCATGATCCCGTTGCGGAAGTACCTGATCGAGAAAGAGCACGCCACGCTCCCGTATCCCGAGGGGACGGCGTGCGCGGAAGTGCTCATCGCCAGTCAGGGCGGCGGACGCGCGCGCGGCGTGTTCGAGGGACTGCTCGCCGGCGCTGCGTTCAAAGCCATCGTCGGCGGATTCCGGCTCGTGCCTGACGAGATCGGGTTCAGGATCCCGTTTCTGCGCAAAGGCGAGCTGGCGACCGAAGTCTCCGCCGCGCTGTTCGGCGTCGGCTACATCCTCGGTCCGCGCGTCGGCGCGGTGATGGTCGGCGGAGGACTGCTGTCGTCGCTGGTGATCATTCCGATCATTGCGTACTGGGGCGCGGGACAAACCGCGCCGTATTTTCCGGAATTGAAACTCACCATCGACCAGATGAGCGCGGGGCAGATCTGGTCGCGCTACGTGCGCTACATCGGCGCGGGCGCGGTTGCGGCGGCGGGCATCATGACGCTCATCCGCAGCATCCCCACGATGGTCGAGAGCTTCCGCGTCGGCACGAAGCAGATGCGCGATCGCGCCACCGACCATTCGGCCGTCGCCCGCACGTCGCTCGATCTGCGCTTCTCGACCACCATCGCCGGCGCGATCTGCGTGATCGCGTTGCTGGCGACGGTGCCGCAGGCATTCAACACCCTGCCTCAGTTCTGGCATCGCCTCGTTGCGGCGCTCCTGGTGGCGATCTTCGCGTTCTTCTTCGCCACCGTCTCTTCGCGCATCGTCGGGCTGGTGGGCGTGACGTCGAATCCGACCAGCGGTATGACCATCGCGGCGCTGCTCGGCACCGCGGCCGTGTTCATGGCGCTCGGATGGACGGACATGTCCGGCAAGGCGGGCGCGCTCGCCATCGGCGCGGTGGTGGCCATCGCCGCATCGATCGCCGGCGACACATCGCAGGATCTGAAGACGGGATTCCTCCTCGGCGCAACGCCGCGCTATCAACAGATCGGACAGCTTCTCGGCGTGCTGACCTCGGCGGCGTTCGTCTGCATGGCGGTGTTGCTGCTCGGGCGTGCGTACGGATTCGGCACCGAGGAGATCCCGGCGCCGCAGGCAACGCTGATGAAGCTCGTGATCGAAGGCGTGCTCGATCAGACCCTGCCGTGGACGCTCGTCGCGATCGGCGCGGGCATCACCGTCATCGCCGCGCTTTTCCGACTGCCGACGCTCGCGTTTGCGGTCGGCGTGTATCTGCCCGTCGCTGCGATGGTGCCGATCTTTCTCGGCGGCCTGCTGCGGTTGTGGACGGACCGCGGCAAAGACGCGGCCGCGCGCGGCGATCAAGGCGTGCTGCTCGGATCGGGACTGGTCGGCGGCGAAGGATTGGTGGGACTGGTGATCGCCGCGGTCGCTGTCTACCTCGGGCGCGCGCCGGAAGGATTCGGCAGTGCGTGGGCGGGCGGTGCGGCCTCGTGGGCCGGCGCGGCGGTCTTCGCGGCGCTCATTCTGTGGTTCTGGTTCGCCGCGAAAGCGAACGCACGAGCGACAGGAGCAGAGACGCCTCCCGCGTCGTGAGCGCGGCCCGCCCCATCATTGCCTGCAGCTCCGCGCACATCCGGTCGGGACTGCGGTTGCCGAAGAACTCGATCTGCTCGAGCAGCGCGCGCGTCTGCGTGTTGAGGTTGTGCAGCAGCTGGTGCGGCGGCAGGTCGCGCGGTTCCGAGGGCGGACGCAGTCCTTTGCCGAGCTCGTAGCAGAAAATCGCCACCGACTGCGCGAGGTTCATGGTCGGGAACTCCGGCCAGGTCGGGATCGATGCGGTGCGCTGGCAGAGCATCACCTCGCGTCCCGTCAGTCCCCACTTCTCGCGGCCGAACACGATGGCGATGCGATGTTCGTAGCCGAGCTGCTCCTCCGCGATCCGCGCGACGTCAGCGGGCGCGAGCGAGTCGTAGACCTGCCGTCCGCGCACGGCCGTCGTCGCGACGGTGAGATGACAATCGACGAGCGCCTCCTCGAGCGTATCGACGCGCCTCGCGCTCTCGACGACGTCGATCGCGCCGACCGCCCACCACGCAGAGACGTTGTCGGTGCGCTCGGTTTTGCCGCCCACGATCCAGAGATCGGTGAAGCCGAAGTTCTTCATGGCGCGCGCGGCGGCGCCGACGTTGCCGGCTTCGAGGGGCTCGACGAGGATGATGCGGACCTGCACGGCCCGAGAGTATCCTTGGCTCACTCTTCTCGTACAACTGCAGTCAAGGAGGCGCACATGCGTCATCTCCGGTTCGTTCTCGTCCTCATGGTCGTTCTGCTCTCGTTCTCTTCTTTCGCGCAAACCACGGGCGGACTGACCGGACGCGTCACCGATTCGTCCGGCGCCGCGCTGCCCGGAGTGACGGTCGAGGTGCGCAGTCCGGCGCTGATGGGCGTGCGCAGCGACACGACCGGCAACGACGGCAACTATCGGTTTTCGATCCTTCCGCCGGGCGTGTACGAAGTGCGCGCCACGCTGGACGGCTTCGGCGCCGAGTCACGCCGCGACGTGCGTGTGGCTCTCGGCAAGGATGCGTCGATCGACATCGCGCTGCAGCCGGCCACGGTGTCGGAGGCGATCACGGTCGTGGCCACGGCGCCGGTGCTCGATACGACGTCGACGTCGGTCGGCTCGAACCTCGACCTCGCCGCCATCGAGACGCTGCCCACAGGGCGCAATTACGCGTCCATCGCGCAGGTCGTGCCGGGCGTTTCGACGGACGCGAATCCGCACAACGCAACCCAGAACACGATCACCGTCTACGGCTCGTCCGGCGCCGAGAACGCGTTCTTCATCGACGGCGTGAACACGACGCAGATGGAGTACGGCTTCCAGGGCAAGAACCTCAATTTCGAGTTCATCCAGGAAGTGGACGTGAAGACGGGCGGCTACGAAGCGGAGTACGGACGCTCCACCGGCGGCATCGTGAACGTGATCACGAAGTCGGGCGGCAACGAGCTGACCGGCGACGTGTTCAGCTACCTCGATTCCGACTCGCTCCAGAGCGATACCGAGGAAGTCGATTCGAGCAACGGAACGGTGGTCGGCTACGACCGCAGCGACTGGGGCGCGGATCTCGGCGGTTTCATCGTGCGCGACAAACTGTGGTTCTTCGCCGCGTACGACGCGGTCGATCACTCCGCCGACAATCAGCTGCCCGGCCTGTCGTCGATCGTGGCGGGCGAAACGAAGCAGGACCTCGGTTCCGCGAAATTGACGTACAACGCCGCGCCGAGCCAGACGCTCGTGTTCACGTTCCTGCAGGATCCCCGTGTCGACACCGGCGCGATCGTCGACGCCAATCACACCCTGAACGGCGAAGAGTCGACGTACCTCGGGCGCTCCGATTTCGGCGGACGCGATTACGCGCTCCGTTACGACGGCGTGCTGGGATCGCAATGGGTCGTGTTCGCGCAAGTGGCGCGGCATCAGGAACAGAACTCGGTCTCACCCGCGACGAGCACCGGCGACACGATTCAGTATCGCAATCTCGCGCAGGACTCCTTCCAGACCGGCGGCTTCGGCCTGATCCAGGACAAGAACTTCGAGCGCACCCATTACGCGGGATCGCTGATGCGCCTCCTCGGCCGCCACGAGATCAAAGGCGGCCTCGAATACGAGCTCGAGAAAGCGGAAGTAACCAAGCGGATGTCGGGCGGCCAGCAGGTGGACATCTTCGCGAACCCGGTCGATGCATCGAAGCCGATCTACCGCCACTTCTATTGGACGACGCCCGACGCGACGCTCGCCAACGCGCCGACGTCGCAGCTCAACGCGTCGCCGGAGCACAAGGTCACGACCGCGTATCTGCAGGATCGCTTCAGCGTCAATGACCGGCTGGTGCTGAGCTACGGCGTGCGCTGGGACCGGCAGCAGATCGTCGACGCCTCGGGCGTGGTGCAGATCGATCTGAAGGAAGACTACGCGCCGCGCCTCGGCGTGGTGTTCGATCCGATGGGCGATCACAAGTCGAAGGTGTACGGATCCTACGGCCGCTATTACGAACAGATCCCGATGGACCTGGTGATCCGCTCGTATTCGTACGAGCGGCAGCCGCGCATCATCAACTACAGTCCGATCAGCCTGGTTCCCGATCCGAATGCCGAGCAGGATCTGGATCCCGATCTCGAATCGGCGATCCTCGGTGGATTGCAGACCCCGGCCGATCCCAATCTCAAGAATCAGTACATCAACGAGTTCATCGTCGGCTACGAGCGCGAAGTGCGTCCGGACCTCGGCATCGGCGTGAAGGGCATCTATCGCAACTACGGCCGCGTGCTGGAGGACTTCCTCGC
>CAMPKJ010000097.1 GCA_946887105.1 uncultured Acidobacteriota bacterium
CGTCGCGAGATCAGGAAAATTCGCGATCGTTTCCATGCCGTGCTCGGTCGTGTGAACCCAGTATGCACGCACACGAAAGAACCGGGTACGATGCGATGTGTTCGGTCTGCCGCTTTGGATCCTCGCGCCTTTGACTGCCGTGCTGCTGCTTTGCGTGATCATCGAGCTCAGGACGCAACTGATCGTGGATCTGGTGACGGTCCCGGCGGCGGCGTACCTTCTGATCGCCAACCTCGTCGCGGGGCCGAAATCAGCAGGCGCTTACCTGATTGCAGCCATCGCGATCCCGATCGGATTCGTCATCGCCGGAGTGGTCATCCCTCGGCGCCTGGGTCGGGGAGAGCTGATCGGAATGGGCGCGGTGAAACTGCTTCTCGTTACGTCCGCGGCACTCGGCGGTGCCGGCGCATTCGTCGCGGCGGGGCTGTTTGCCGCCCTGGCCACAGTCGCCGTTCTGATCGCGAGGCAGGCGGCGATACCGTCGTCGCCGCTGATTCTGCTGGCGGTGACCGCGACCCTGCTGTCGACGTAACCCCGCTACGCAGCCTTCGTGCGCGTGACGGTCAACAGCAGCAGGCATCCGTCCGCGGACGCGACCACATCGCCGTGATGGGCGGTCGACTCGACGTGATGAAAGTCGCCGGTATGCAGCGACAGCGCGCCGATCTGGCAGCTGCCGCGGACGACGTACGAGTCTTCGGCACCGTCGTGATCGTGCTCGGGAATGGTTGCGGCAGGATCGAGGTCGACCAGGAACGTCATCCGTCCGGCGTCCTTCGAAAGGACCTTCATTCGCGCCCCGGGCGCGATCGCCGACCACTTCCCTTCCTCGGCCCGGACGGTGCGGCTTTCATGAGCGCCCGGCACGTTGCGGATGGCGTCCATCACCTTCGCGCGCACCGCCGGCGGCGGCGGCACAGGAGCGACCGCCTCGGCGGCAACGCGATCGAGGAACTGCAGGTCGTCGGGGCTCAGAACGTCCATCGATTTGATTCTACGTACCACGTCCGAGGGCGGATTTGTCGGAAAAACTGTACGGCGTGATGGGGCTCACGAAGAGGGTAGCACGCACGCGGTGCGGAGGTCGCGTTTGCCGCTCGCGCCGTGCCGGAGCGGCGAGCAGGCTCACGCGGAGGCGCCACAATTCCTGCGGTGCGGTGTCTTCTTGGTGATGGCATCCCTTCATCGCGGTGAGTGCGCGATACCTCATGAATGAGACGCCCAAGTCAAGCGGCGACCTACTCATTCGGCAGGGCGGCCAGGAGTACCGGGCCGCGGATCCGGAAACGTTGCGGACATGGGTACGCGAGGGTCGTATTCTGCTGGACAGTACATTCTTCGACGAATCGTCGAATCGATGGCTGTATGTGCGAAACCTTCCGGGCATCGCAGGCGGCGCGCCGTCGAACATGCCATTGCAAGTAGTTGACGTAGCCCGGAACTATCGCAACCTGGTTGTCTGGGTCGGTATCCAAATCCTATTCTCCATCTGGTTCGCGCTGGCTGATTCGCTGGCCTTCCTGGCCGGGCCAATATTGCTCGCCACTGTTGTGGCGCTTGCCTATTACGCACATGAAACAGCAAAGGCGCTTGGCTCACCTTCAGCGCTCCTTTGGGCAGCCGCCATGCTGATGCCGTGTATCAATCTCTTCACTCTGTCAGCGTTGAGCTCCCGGGCCGGCGAGGTGTGCAGGACAAATGGCATTCGCGTGGGATTCCTCGGTCCCGAGTTGCCGGAAACCGCGCGGCGCCGTCGAACGACACGCCGCTAACTCAGCCGGACCGGCGCGATTCAGCCTGCGGGCACGTGAAGCTCGATCGGCAGGATCTTGGCGAAACGCGATGATCGCAACGCCGCCATCCTCGATGAGCGAAGCGAGAGACGAGATGATCCCGGCATTCTCGGTTCGGGTCTTGCGTCGGAGAGCAAGCGACCACACCGAAGGATCCACCAGCACTTTCACGAACGACCGCGTTGCTTCTTGTAGTTGAACTTCGGGTCGAACTGGACCTTTCCGAAGAGCTCGAGAATCCGCGCTTGCTTCCGAAGCCGGATGTACTCCTTCAGCGCCTCGGTGACCGTGGCCTTTTTCGTGCAGTGCCCGCCGATTCGCTGTGCTTCCTGCAGCAGGTTGTCGTCGATTGCCAGATTCGTAGGCATCTATAAGATCACTCCATGAACTGGCTGATCAAGAACTTCCTGCGCGGCCTGGTGATCGTCGTGCCGATCGCGCTCACGGTCTACCTCGTCTACCAATCCTTCCGACGCCTCGACGAGCTCCTCCGGGTCGAGACGCCGGGGCTGGGGCTGGCGATTCTCGTGGCCGCGATCGTCGCCATCGGGGCGTTGGCGGGGAACTTCGTGGGCCGGAAGTTCTTCTCGCTGACCGAGACCATGTTCACGAAGGCGCCCATCGTGCGCATCGTCTACGCCGCGATCAAGGACCTGCTCGAGGCGTTCGTCGGCAACAAGCGGCGGTTCGACCGGCCGGTCACGGTCAGCGTCTCCGATGGCGTGAAGGCGTTCGGCTTCATCACGCGCGATGACCTCGGCGTGCTGGGCATGCCGGGCGACGTGGCGGTATACGTGCCGTTTTCCTACACGTGGGATGGCTGTCTGCTGGTGGTCGCGCGCGAGCGCGTCGCACCGCTCGAGGCCGACAGCGCGAGCGTGATGGCCCTGGTCGTGTCCGGTGGAGTCTCGCGCGTGTGAGCGACCGCGTCACGTTGGCCGGTATTCGCGATCACTGAATGTCTCGGGGTTGCGTCACCCGTAATTTTGAATATGATGCCGCCCGTTGCGCAGCCGCAGTCCGCGCATCCCTCGCAACACTCTTCGCAAATCTCGACACCGGACGGTAGCAGCCTCAGATGGCGCAGATTTTCCACCGCAGTGCCAATACGCTCTCGCGCGTCACCATCTTCGGCGCGATCTTCATCGCCGGTTTCGTGCTCTGGGTGATCGGCGGGATCGTTCGCTCGCCGTACTTCACCAACCAGGGCATCCATCGCGAGCAGCCGGTCCCGTTCAGCCATCAGCATCACGTGGCCGGGCTGGGCATCGACTGCCGCTACTGCCACACCAGCGTCGAGACCTCCGGCTTCGCCGGCATTCCGCCGACCTCGACCTGCATGAACTGCCACGCCCAGATCTGGACCAATGCGGAGATGCTCGAGCCGGTACGCGCGAGCTTCCGCACCGGCAAGCCGCTGGTCTGGAGCCGCGTGCACCGCCTGCCCGATTTCGTCCATTTCAAACACGACATCCACGTCGCCAAAGGCATCGGCTGCGCGACCTGCCACGGGCCGGTGGATCGCATGAACCTGATGTACCAGGCCTCGCCGCTGACGATGGAGTGGTGCCTGAACTGCCATCGCAATCCGGAGAAGTTCATCCGGCCGCGCGAGGAGGTGTTCAACATGAGCTATGTGGCGAAGAACCAGGCCACGCTCGGACCGGAGCTCGTGCAGCGTTACGGCGTGAAGAGCAAGACCCACTGTTCGGCGTGTCATTACTGACGCGCGAGATTCCCAGCACATGAGTGATCAAAAGAACCTGAGCTTCACCGAGTTCCGCGAGCGCATCGGCGACCTGCGCGGCAAGGAATTCTGGCGCAGTCTCGAAGACCTCTCGCGCAGCGACGCGTTCGACGAGTTCTTCGCGCAGGAGTTCCCGCAGCAGGCCGTGCCGCTCGAGAAGGGCGTGCATCGCCGCGATTTCATCAAGCTGATGTCCGCCTCGGTGGCCATGGCCGGCCTCACGGCCTGCCGCCAGCCGGCCGACGCGATCGTCCCGTACGTCAACCAGCCCGAGAGCCTGATCCCCGGAAAGCCGCTCTTCTTCGCCACCGCGATGGCGCTGAACGGCGTCGCCACCGGCGTGCTCGTCGAGAGCCACATGAACCGCCCGACGAAGATCGAGGGAAACCCGGAGCATCCCTCCAGCCTCGGCGCCAGCGACGCGTTCATGCAGGCGTCGGTGCTCGGCCTCTACGATCCCGACCGCTCGCAAGTGATCCGCAAGCTCGGCGACACGGCCACGTGGGGCGATTTCATCGGCGCGATGCAGCCGGTCCTCAACGCCGCGAAGACCAACGGCTCCGGCCTGCGCATCCTCACCCAGTCGATCTCCTCGCCGACGTTCGGCGCGCAGATGCAGCGCCTCCTCGCACAGTACCCGGGGATGAAGTGGCATCAGTGGGACGCGGTCAACCGCGACGGCGCGCGCGAAGGCGGCCGCCTGGCGTTCGGCCGTTACGTGAGCACGCATTACGACTTCACCAAAGCGAACGTGGTGGTCTCCCTCGGCTCCGATTTCCTCGGCCAGGGTCCGGGCCATCTCCGCTACGCGCGCGACTTCATGTCGCGCCGCAAGGTGCGCAGCGTCGGCCAGCCGGTGACGCAATCGCTCAATCGCCTGTACGCGATCGAAGGCAGCATGTCCAACACCGGCTCGGTCGCCGATCACCGCATCGTGATCAAGCCTTCGCAGCTGGAGGCGACCGCCAGAGCCATTCTGAACGGACAGGGAAGCACGCCCGTTCTGGCCGCGCTGATCAAAGACCTGCAGGCCAATCGCGGCGCCGGCATCGTCATCGCCGGCGAAGAGCAGCCCGCGGTCGTGCACGCCATCGCGCACGCGATCAATACGCAGCTCGGCAACATCGGCACGACAGTGCTGGTCACCGACCCGATCGAAGTCGCGCCGGCCAATCAGCTCGCGTCGCTGCAGGAGCTCGTCCGCGACATGAACGGCGGCGCCGTGCAGGCGTTGCTCATCCTGGGCGGCAATCCCGTCTTCGATGCGCCGGTGGACCTGCAGTTCGCGAAGGCGCTGGACAAGGTTCCGTTCCGCGCGCATCACTCTCTGTATTACGACGAGACGTCGCTGCGCTGTCACTGGCACATCCCCGAGGCGCATTACCTGGAGTCGTGGAGCGACGTGCGCGGGCATGACGGGACGATCTCGATCGTCCAGCCGCTCATCGCGCCGCTGTACAACGGACGTTCCGCGCACGAGATCCTCGGCGTGTTGATCGGCGGCCTCGATGAAACGCCGTACCAGACCGTGCGCGCGTACTGGCAGACGCAGGGCGCGACGGATGCAACGTGGCGCAAGTGGCTGCACGACGGATTGATCGCCGGCAGCGCTCTCCCGCCGATCGCCGTGGCCGCGGCTGCACCTCCGGCCAGCACCCCGCAACCGGCGACCGGCATCGAGCTGGAGCTGCGCCACGACCCCACGATCTACGACGGCCGCTTCGCGAACAACGGCTGGCTGCAGGAGTTGCCAAAACCGCAGACGAAGATCACCTGGGACAACGTGCTGATCGTCAGTCCGAAGACGGCCACGAAACTCGGATACGACCCCGAAGAGCGCGATGCGCTCGTGAACGAGAAGAAGACGCGCTTTGCCGACGTCTCCTATCGCGGCGTGAGCATGCGCCTGCCGATCTGGGTCGTGCCCGGCTACGCGGAAGACGTCGCGACGGTGTACTTCGGCCACGGACGCGAGAAGAGCGGAAAGATCGGCACCGGCACCGGCTTCAACACCTATCCGTTCCGCTTCTCGAACGCGCTGCACGGTGGACCGGGTGCGCGCATCACGATGTCGGACGACGCGCCGCGCACCTATCCGGTGGCGTGTACGCAGGAGCATCAGTCGATCGATCCGAACGTGGTCGGCGAGCGCGGCCTGATCCGCGCGGCGACGTTCGAGGGCTACAAGAAGAATCCGAAATTCGCGCAGGACCCGCATCACGGCAGCGACGTCACCGGACATGGCGACGAGTCGATGTACCAGAACTGGGATTACAGCGACAAGCATGCGTGGGCGATGGTCATCGACACGAGCGTCTGCACCGGCTGCAATGGCTGCATGATCGCCTGCCAGTCGGAGAACAACATCGCCATCGTCGGCAAGGCGGAAGTCGTGCGCGAGCGCGAGCTGCACTGGCTGCGCGTCGATCGCTACTACCGCGGTGACGTCGACAATCCGGAAGTCTTCCATGAGCCGGTGCCATGCATGCAGTGCGAGAACGCGCCGTGCGAGCCGGTCTGCCCGGTCGAGGCCACCTCGCACAGCGAAGACGGGCTGAACGACATGACGTACAACCGTTGCGTCGGCACGCGCTACTGCTCGAACAACTGCCCGTACAAAGTCCGCCGCTTCAACTTCTTCGGCTATGCGGATTACGACACGCCCTCGCTCAAGCCGATGCGCAATCCGGACGTCACGGTGCGCACGCGCGGCGTGATGGAGAAGTGCACGTACTGCGTGCAGCGCATCAATCACGCGAAGATCGAGGCCGAGAAGCAGGGCCGCCGCGTCAAAGACGGCGAAGTGGTGACGGCCTGCCAGCAGGCCTGCCCGACGCAGGCGATCGTCTTCGGCGACATGAACGACAAGACCAGCGCGGTGGCGAAGCTGAAAGCGGAGCCGCAGCATTACGCGATGCTGGAAGAGCTGCAGACCCGTCCCCGTACCACCTACCTCGGCGCGATCCGGAATCCGCACCCGGACCTCGACACGCCGCACCAGGCGGACACGGGACACCACGAGTAGAACGATGAACGATGAACGAGGAACGATGAACCAAACCCGAGCACGATCCGAACGAGCTTTCATCGTTCATCGTTCATCGTTCATCGTTGGCTGCACGACGGATTAGTCAATGGCAACGAAAGACCATCCCCCAGTCCACGAGCTCCGCCCCGAAACGCAGGAGGTGCGCATCCCGGAGCGGTTCATCCCCGTTCCCACGATCGAGCCGGGGCACTCGTTTTCGACCATCACCGATCACATCTCCACGATCGTCCTGCGCAAGCGGACGCCCATCGGATGGCTGATCGGCTTCATGCTGGCCCTCGGCGGCGTCGGCCTGCTCACCGTGTCCCTCAGCGTCCTGATCGGCAAAGGCGTCGGCATCTGGGGCATCAACCATCCGGTCGGATGGGGCATGGACATCATCAACTTCGTCTGGTGGATCGGCATCGGACACGCCGGCACGCTGATTTCCGCGATCCTGCTGCTGCTCCGCCAGGAGTGGCGTACGTCGATCAACCGCTTCGCCGAGGCGATGACGCTGTTCGCCGTCGCATCGGCGGGACTCTACCCGGCCTTCCACACGGGACGTCCGTGGTTTGACTATTGGCTGTTCCCGTATCCGAACACGATGGGCCTGTGGCCGCAGTTCCGCAGCCCGCTGATGTGGGACGTGTTCGCGGTCTCGACGTACGCGACGGTGTCCGCGCTGTTCTGGTACGTCGGACTGATCCCCGATCTGGCGACGCTGCGCGATCGCGCCACGAACCTGTGGGTGAAGCGTGCGTACGGCGCGTTTGCGCTGGGCTGGCGCGGATCGGCGAAACACTGGTACCGCTACGAGCACGCCTATCTGCTGCTGGCCGGACTCTCGACGCCGCTCGTGCTCTCGGTGCACACGATCGTTTCGTTCGACTTCGCGGTCGCGCAGTTGCCCGGATGGCACGCGACGTTCTTCCCGCCGTACTTCGTCGCCGGCGCCGTGTTCGCGGGATTCGCGATGGTGCTCACGCTGGCCATTCCGGCCAGAAAGTTCTTCAAGCTCGAAGACTTCATCACCATGCGTCACCTCGAGAACATGGGCAAGGTGATGCTGGCGACGGGACTGATCGTCGTCTACGCCTACGCCATGGAGTGGTTCTACGGCATCTACTCGGGGAACCTCTTCGAGACCTACATGCTGAAGAACCGCGCCACCGGACCGTACGCGAAGATGTACGCGGCGCTCTGGATCTGCAACGGCCTGGCGCCGCAGCTGATGTGGTTCAAGCGCTTCCGCACCTCGCCGTTCTGGCTGTTCGTGGTGGCGATGTTCGTGAACGTCGGCATGTGGCTGGAGCGCTTCGTGATCATCCCGGCGTCGCTGCACCGCGACTTCCTGCCGTCGTCGTGGGGCATGTATCACGGCACGATCTGGGACTGGAGTTTCTTCATCGGATCGATCGGACTGTTCTTCGCCCTGCTGTTCCTGTTCGTTCGGTTCCTGCCGATGATCTCGATCTTCGAGATGCGCACGCTGCTGCCCGAGGCGCAGGCGCACACCGAGCATGGAACCGAAGGCGTGGAGGAGCACTGAGCCATGGCCATCGGAAAAATCAGAGAAGGGTTGTACGGCGTGATCGCCGAGTTCAACGATCCGCAGGCGCTGCTCGACGCCGCGAATGCGGTGCGTGAAGCGGGATACACCTCCACCGATGCGTTTTCGCCGTTCCCGATCCACGGACTGGCCGAGGCGGTGGGCTTCCACAAGACCCGCCTCTCCACCATCGTCCTGGCCATGGGTGTGGTCGGTGGCGTAGGCGGCTTCTTCATGCAGTGGTACGCGAACGTGATCAGCTATCCGCTGAACATCGGCGGCAAGCCTCTGAACTCGTGGCCGGCGTGGATCCCGATCACGTTCGAGTGCACGATCCTCCTGGCGGCGCTCGGCGCCGTGTTCGGCATGCTCGCGCTGAACGGACTGCCCATGCCCTATCACCCTGTCTTCAACGTGCGCCGCTTCGACTCCGCGTCGCGCGACAAGTTCTTCCTCGTCATCCAGGCGCGCGATCCGAAGTTCCGGCTCGAAGAAGCGCGGCGTTTTCTGGAGACGCTGGGCCCCCGTGAGGTGACTGATGTCCACTGGTGACACGACGCGGGTGGCGCGCTTCGCGATCTTGGTCGCGTTGCTGGCGACGCTCGCCGGCTGCCGCCAGAAGATGGCCAACCAGCCGCGCTACGATCCGCTCGAGACGAGCGACTTCTTCGCCGATGGCATGTCGGCGCGTCCGCGCATCGCGAACACGGTCGCGCGCGGCGAGCTCTCCACCGATCCGTTCTTCGATACCGGCAAGATCGACGGCGCGCTCGCGGACGGCTATCCGTTCGCGGTCACGCTCGAAGTGATCGACCGCGGACATCAGCGCTACGACATCTACTGCTCCGAATGCCACGGCCGCGTCGGCGACGGCAAGGGGATGATCCCCGCGCGCGGATATCGCCAGCCGCCGTCGTTTCACACGGACAAGCTGCGCACCGCCACGACAGGACACCTTTTCGACGTGATGACCAATGGATTCGGCGCGATGCCGCCGTACGGAACGATGATTCCGCCGCGCGATCGCTGGGCGATCGTGAGCTACATCCGCGCGCTGCAGCTCAGCCAGAATGCCACCGTCGCGGATGTGCCGGTGACGGATCGCGCGAAGCTCGACGCACCGCCGCCGGCGATGGCGCCGGCCACGCATCCGGGCGATTCGCATGGTGAGGCCGAGGGTGCTCGGGTTTCGCCGGCGGATGACGGAGGAGCGCACTGATGGCGACCCTTCGTCCAACCGATACCGGCACGCCGCGCGCCACCGGGATCGCGCGCGCACAGATGCCCGCGATCCTCATCGGCGTCATCGGCATCATTGGCGCCGCGATCGGCTTCTTCACGGATGCGCAGGAGTTCTTCCGCGCCTGGCTGCCGGCCTTCATCTTCTGGTTCCTCATTGCCGCGGGTGCGCTCGGCGTGCTGATGCTGCAGTACGTGACCGGCGGCGAGTGGGGTGTGCTGATCCGCCGTCCGCTCGGCGCCGCGGCGCGCACCGTGCCGCTGTTCGTCCTCTTCGGATTGCCGATCGCGTTCGGCCTGAAGCACATCTACGTCTGGGCCAATCACGACGTCGTCGCGCACGACGTTCTGCTGAAAGACAAGCAGTGGTGGCTGACGCCGGGCGCCTGGATCATTCGCGCGCTGATCTACTTCGCGCTGCTTTCGCTGTGGGCGTGGCGCGTGCGCATCCTGTCGCTCAAGTTCTACGAAGACCGCTCGCCGTACGTCGAGCTCAAGCGCCGCAAGTGGAGCGCCGCCGGCCTGGTGGTGTTCGTGATGGTGCTGACGTTCTCCGGCATCGACTGGGTGATGTCGCTCGAGCCGAAGTGGTACTCGTCGATGTTCGGCATCTCCTTCACGGTCGGCGCGGGACTCTCCGCGTTCGCATTCGTGACGTTCTTTCTCACGCTGCTGTCCGACAACCCGGCCATGCAGGGCATCCTCAAGCCGATGCACTTCCGCGATCTCGGCAACCTGATGCTGGCCTTCACGATGTTGTGGGCGTACACGAACTTCTCCCAGTTCCTCTTGATCTGGTACGGCAACATCAAGGAAGAGACGCCCTACTACCTCAAGCGCATGCACGGCGGCTGGGGCCTGATGGCCGCGGTACTGATCGTGTTTCATTTCTTCCTGCCGTTCACGATGCTGCTCATGCGCTCCATCAAAGACCGGCCGCGCACGATCGCCATCGTCACGGTGATCATCCTGGCCATGCGCTTCGTCGACATCTACTGGCTGGTCGTGCCCGCGCATCACGCCGACCACTTCTACTTCTCCTGGATCACCCTCTTCGCGTTCCTCGGCATCGGAGGACTCTGGCTGGCCGCATTCCTCTGGCAGCTGAAGGGACAGACCATCATTCCGATTCATGAAACGTGGGTCGAGGAAGCGATCCGCGAAGGTGCTCTGCAGAGGGAGCCGCACCATGCCTGAGCACGTTCAATACGAAGACGACGATCTGTTCAATCCGGAGACCCATCACGAGGAATCCGACGTCCCGGTGCGCCCGCTCTGGTGGGCGCTGGCGTTGTTCATCCTGTTCGCCGTCCTCACGCACGTGGTCCTCTACTTCATGTACGAGGGCATGCTGAAGGCGGAGCAGAAACGGATGGACCCGCCCCAGACCGCCGTGCCGCGGCCGGAGAATGCCGGCGTGCCGCAGAACCAGCCGCTGCTCCAGCCGTTCCCGACGGTCCCCGCGACCGAGACCACCGCGACGGTGGCCTATCCGTACCAGAACACGCCGGTCACCGACATGCACAACATGCGCGCGAACGAAGACCGCGTGCTCCAGAACTACAGCTGGGTCGACAAGCAGCGCGGCGTGGTGCGCATCCCCATCGAAGAAGCGAAGGAACTGATGGCCGCGCGCATGGCGCTGGAAAGCCAGCGCACCGCCGCAGCGCCGGCGCCCGTGACCACCACCACCGGAGGCGCGCAGTGAGGACCGCGCGGCGTGCTGCAGTGCTGGCGCTTCTGTGCGCGCTGCCGCTTCTCGCGCAGCCCACTCCTCCCAACGTCACCATCGCCCAGAAGCTCGATACGCGCATCCCGCTCGATCTCATGATGCGCGACGAAGGCGGCAGGATCGTCCGCCTGAACGAATACTTCGGCAAAGGGCGTCCGGTGCTGCTCAACTTCGTCTACTACCGCTGCCCGATGCTCTGCCCGATGGTGCTCGAAGGCACCACCACCGCGCTGACGGAGCTGAAGTTCAACATCGGCGAAGAGTTCGACGTCATCACGGTCAGCATCGACCCGCGCGACAAAGCCACCGACGCCGCCAGGCTGAAGGAAAAGTACATCCGCCACTACGGCCGCCTTTCCTCCGCCACCGGCTGGCACTTCCTCACCTCGAACGAGACCACCATCAAGCAGCTCACCGAGGCCACCGGATTCCAGTTCTCGTACGACAGCCGCACCGACCAGTTCGCGCATGGCGCCGCGCTGCTCGTGCTCACGCCGGACGGCCGCATCTCGCGCTACTTCTACGGTTTTCAGTTCAAGCCGCGCGATCTGCGGCTGGCCATCGTCGAAGCATCGGATGGCAAGGTCGGCAATCTGACCGACGATTTTCTCCTCCTCTGCTTTCACTACGACGCGACGACCGGCAAGTACAGCCGCAACGCGATGATGTTCGCCCGCGCCGGCGGCGTGACCACCATGGTCGTCCTCGGCGGCTTCATCTTCGCGCTGTTTCGCAAAGAGCGGATGTTTCATAAAGAGCCCAGGCAATGACAGATTTCCCACTGTTTCCCGAGCAGGCTTCGAGCGTCGCTCCGCTCGTTGACAACCTGTACCTGTTCCTCGTCGCCGTGACGGGCGGCGTCTCGCTGCTGATCTGGATCGTCATCTTCTACTTCGCGATCAAGTACCGCCGCCGTCCCGACAACGAGCTGGCGCAGGAGCAGGAGCCGCCGGCCATCCTGGAAATGACCTGGACGATCGTCCCGCTGATCATCTTCATCGGCATCTTCGTGGCCGGTGCGTGGGTCTTCCTGCGCATGCAGGTCGTGCCCAGCAACGCCATCGAGGTCTACGCGACGGGACGGCAGTGGATGTGGAAGTTCCAGCATCCGACCGGACAGCGCGAGATCAACGAGCTGCACGTTCCGGTCGGGCGCACCGTGAAGATCACCATGGCATCCGAGGATGTCATCCACAGCTTGTGGTTCCCGTCGTTCCGCGTGAAGACGGACGTGCTGCCGAACCGTTACCGCACGATGTGGTTCGAGGCCACCAAGACCGGCCGCTTCCACATCTTCTGCGCGGAGTATTGCGGCACACAGCACTCCGGCATGATCGGATCGGTCGTGGTCATGGAGCCGACCGAATACCAGCGCTGGCTGGCCGGCGGAACGGAAGGATCGCTGGCGTCGCAGGGCGAGAAGCTGTTCCAGCAGTACGCGTGCAACACCTGCCACATGGATGTCGGGACGGGCCGCGGTCCGGTGCTCGCCGGCGCGTACGGCAAGACCCGTCCGCTCGTTGACGGTGCGACCGTGGTCGTCGACGACAACTACATCCGCGAGTCGATTCTCAATCCGCAGGCGAAGATCGCCGCGGGCTTCCAGCCGATCATGCCCACGTTCCAGGGACAGGTCAGCGAGGAAGACCTCATCCGCCTGCTGTCGTATGTGAAGTCGCTGCCGGCGCCGCAGACTACGACCGCGCAACCGGTCGAGAGCGCCGCCGCGGTGACCACCACGCAGCCGGCCACCACCACGAATCCATAGGAACGAAGATGACCAGTACCACCATCGAAGACGCACCCTTCATCGAGCCTTCCACGAAGACTCGGCGGAACTATCTCAATGACGAGTACGGCGTGCTGTCGTGGCTCCTGACCAGGGACCACAAGCGCATCGCCATTCTTTATCTCGTCGCCGTCTCCGTCTTCTTCTTCGTCGGCGGCATCTTCGCGTTCCTGATGCGCCTCGAGCTCCTCACGCCCGAGGGCGACATGTTCACGTCGGACCAGTACAACAAACTCTTCACGCTGCACGGCGTGGTGATGATCTTCTTCTTCCTGATCCCCGCGATTCCGGCGGTGATCGGGAACTTCGTCCTGCCGATCATGCTCGGCGCCAAGGACCTCGCCTTCCCGAAGCTCAATCTCGCCAGCTGGTACATCTACATGATCGGCGGCATCTTCGGCGTGGTGGTGATCATCACCGGCGGCGTCGATACCGGCTGGACGTTCTACACGCCGTACTCGACGCAATACTCGAACACGAAAGTCTTCGCCACCACGCTCGGCGCGTTCATCACCGGCTTCTCATCGATCCTCACCGGACTCAATTTCCTGGTCACCATCCACCGCATGCGCGCGCCCGGCCTGACCTGGTTCCGCCTGCCGCTGTTCGTCTGGTCGATGTACGCGACCAGCATCGTGATCATGCTGGCGACGCCCGTCCTGGCCATCACGCTGGTGATGCTGATGATCGAGCGAGTGTTACGGGTCGGCATATTCGACCCCGCACTCGGCGGGGATCCGGTCCTGTATCAGCACATGTTCTGGTTCTACTCGCATCCGGCCGTCTACATCATGATTCTGCCGGGCATGGCCGTGATCTCGGAGTGCGTGGCCGCATTCACGCGTAAGAAGGTCTTCGGCTACAAGTTCGTCGCCTTCTCGTCGCTGGCCATCGCCTTCCTCAGCTTCCTGGTGTGGGCGCACCATCTGTTCGTGGCCGGCATCTCGGTCTACTCGGCGCTGATCTTCTCGTTCCTGTCGATGTGCGTGGCCGTGCCGTCGGCCATCAAGGTCTTCAACTGGACGGCCACGATGTACAAGGCCTCGGTGTCGTGGAACACGCCCATGCTGTACGTCCTCGGCTTCATCGGCCTCTTCACCATCGGCGGCGTGACCGGCCTCTTCCTCGGCGCCCTGGGTGTGGACGTGCACGTGCACGACAGCTACTTCGTGGTCGCGCACTTCCACTACATCATGGTCGGCGGAACAATCATGGCCTACCTGGCGGGCATTCACTACTGGTGGCCGAAGATCACCGGCCGCATGTATCCCGAATGGTGGGCGCGCCTCTCCGCGCTGCTCGTGTTCGTCGGATTCAACCTGACCTTCTTCCCGCAGTTCCTGGTCGGCTATGTCGGCATGCCGCGCCGCTATCACGCATACGCGCCCGAGTTTCAGGTGTTGAACGTGCTGTCCACCGCTGGTGCGACCATCCTGGCGGTCGGCTATCTGCTGCCGATGATCTATCTGATCTGGTCGCTGAAGTTCGGGCGCAAGGCGGGCTCGAATCCATGGGGCGCGGTGGGACTGGAGTGGGCCACGACCTCGCCTCCGCCGAAGGAGAACTTCCACGAGACGCCGGAAGTGACGTGGGATGCGTACGACTACCCGGCCTTCCTGAAGGCGATGCGGGAGACGCAGCATGTCTGACGTCACGCTCCATCACGGCGCCGAGCACGCCGCCGAGCCGCACGAACACGGGCACCATCACCCGTTCCTGCAGCATCACTTCGAGGACCTCGGACAGCAGCACGAGGCCTCTACGCTGGGCATGTGGTTCTTCGTCGCGCAGGAGATCCTCTTCTTCGGCGGTGCGTTCTGCGCGTACTTCATCTACCGCTCGATGTACCACGACGCGTGGAAGCTCGGCTCGCATCATCAGGACTGGAAGATTGGCGCCGCGAACACGATCGTGCTGATCGGCAGCTCGCTGACGATGGCGCTCGCGGTCTGGGGCGCGCAGGGCGCGAAACGGAAGTTCACCACGCTGATGCTCGTCCTGACGCTGCTCCTGGGCGGGATCTTCGTCGGCGTGAAGGGCTACGAGTACTCCGTGCACATCCATCACGGATTGCTCCCGGGCGCGCAGACCTATACGAACGTCGAGGCCACGCCGCAGCTGACCAAGCAGGTCGAGCTGTTCATGACCTTCTACTTCTCGATGACCGGCCTGCACGCGCTGCACATGATCATCGGCGCGGGGCTGCTGCTCTGGTTCATCAAGCGCACCTGGCGCGGCGATTTCGGCCCCGAGTACTACGGACCGGTCGAGATCATGGGGCTGTACTGGCACTTCGTCGACATCGTCTGGATCTTCCTCTTCCCGCTGCTGTACCTGGTGTGAGGCACGCAATCCAATGGCAAACCCGCACAATCCCGACCACGCAGATCACATCGGCCACGCGCCCGCGCATCACCGCTCGTCGCTGGCGTCGTACTTCGCCGTCTTCCTCACGCTGATGGTCCTGACCGTCCTCACCGTCTGGGTTTCCCGCATCGACCTCGGCGCCCTGAACACCTCCGTGGCCATGGCCATCGCCATCGTGAAGGCCACGGTGGTCATCCTCTGGTTCATGCACGTCATCCACTCGCCGCGCCTCACCTGGATCGTCGTGATCGCGTCCTTCCTCTGGCTGGCCGTGATGTTCGTGCTGTTCTTCGCCGACTACGCAACGCGGGGCTGGGCGGCGGGGTAGG
>CAMPKJ010000098.1 GCA_946887105.1 uncultured Acidobacteriota bacterium
GTGGTCTGCGTCTGTGAATTGATGTTGCGAACGGTGATGGTGACGAAGCCGGTGACGACGTCGGATCCGTCATCGCTGGTATCGCGCCCTGCTGGCGCTTCGACGATGATCTGTCCGAATTCGACGTTGATCACTTTCGCTTCCGCGGCACCGAAGAGGACCTGCACCGGCGATTGGAAGCCGTCGCCGAACAACGTCACGCGGGTTCCACCCGTGACCGGGCCGGAGTTCGGCGTGGCCGTGGAGACGCGCGGCTCGAGCACTTCGTTGCGGAACGTGAAGGCATCCTCCAGCGATGCGCGCTGCTCGTTCACCGATCCTGCCTGCGTGATCACGATGATGTCGCTGACCAGCTGCTGGGTCGTGGCGAGATTCACACTCGGAGTGAATACCTCGATCTGCGTCTCGGTGGCCGAGATGACGAATGCCTCGACCGGCAGCGGAGCGCCGACGTCGAACAGCACGCGCAGAGGCACCTTGAAGTTCTTGCCGGTGATGGTGATGCGCTGCCCGCCCGCGGGAATGCCGATGGCCGGGCTGACCGCGGTGATGGCCGGCGCCGTACTGGTCGGCGGCGGGATGGTCGGACTGACTTTGTACGTGATGTCGACCGTGCGGCTCACGTTGCCCACCGCGGCCTGCACGCGAATCGGACCGGCGACGGTCGATCGCAACTCGACGGAGGCCGCGCCGTTGGTGGTCGTGCGCAGAATCGACGTGACGGTCTCGGTGGCGGAGAACGAACCGCCGTTCGCCAGGAACTCGACCGCCGTGCCATCGGGCGCGGGCTGTCCGTTCTGCGTCACCGTCGCCGTGATGACCACGATGGAGTCGACGACCGGATTGGCGTTCGACGCCGTGAGCGTCAGAGCGAAGCCGGTCGGAGTGGGACCGGGTCCGGGACCGCCGCCCGGAGGAGGAGCGGTGGGCGATTCGCCCTTACACGCTGCGAAGATGAAGAGAAGCGCCAGCAGCGCCATCCACGATTTCTGCCGTCTCATTGCTTTCATGTCAGCCCCCCGTCGACAACCCGGCGCGAATGGAACGCGCCACGCTGTTTAGGCGCACCCTCCGCAGCCGTAGCAGAACTCGAGCGGAAACGCGGTCGAGTCGTAAACGTTGTCTCCTGCGAGCGTCTCGCCGAAGACTTCCAGAATCACTTCCATTTTCACGACCGATTGTCCGGTCTCGGGATCGCGGTTCCCGTTCTGCGGCTGCAGCGCCGCGAACGGCGCACGCCCGAGCGCATCCGCCTCGACGACGGTGAAATTCGAGCCGATCGTGTCGCCCGGTCCGACCAGCGTGTCGATGGAGCGGACGAACGACGTCGGTACGACCGTTCCGCCATCGGTGCGCCGGTAGGAGACGCGGTAACGCCGCACGCGCACCTGCACGAAATCGCCGGTCGCGCTCGAGTTCTTCGGGAACACCTGCAGGTTGATGGTGCCGATCTGCTGGTTGCAGTCGGCATCGGTGGTGAGCGGATCGATGTCGAGCCGGGTCAGGATCTGTGTGTGCGTGACGACCAGCTCGACGGGAGCGGCGTTGTCGGTCAATTCAGTGCTGCAGCTCAGCGCGGCCATCGAGGCCACCGCGACTGCAATGAGGCTCAGCCGATTTTTCATGATGTTCATTCGCGCCCTCCCTGGGCTCACCCTCTCACGATTCGCGGCGTGATGAAGATGAGCAGCTCATCGTGCGATGTCGTGATATCCCGGCTCTTGAAGAGGTTTCCGATGATCGGGATATTGTGCACGTACGGCACGCGCGACTGCGCGTCGCCGTCTCTACTCTGGAAAATGCCTGCGATCACGGCCGTTCCGCCGTCGCGCACCATCAGCCGCGTCTTGGCCTGACGGGTGGTGAGCGGCGTTCCTGCCGCGCCGGCGATGGTCAGACCGGTCGCCGGCTCGTTCTTCTGCACCTGGATATCCATGATCACGGTCCCGGCCTCGGTGATCTGCGGCGTCACCGTGAGGCTGAGCGTCGCATCGAGATAGCTGACCGTGGTCGTGAAGTTGATACGCGTTTGATACGGGATCTGGAAGCCGCTCGTGATCGAGGCGGCCGTGTTGTCCTGCGTGGTCACGCGCGGCGCGGAGACCACCTTCGCGTAGCCCTGCGTCTCCGCGGCGCTCAGCGCGAGATCGAGATCGAACGTGCCCAGCACGTCGAACAGCGTCAGCGCGATGACCGGATCGCCGAGGGCGAAATCGAAAGGTCCGCCGGTGAATCCGATCCGGTTCGGGAACACCAGGCCGGTGCCCGTGCCGAGCGCGGGATCGAGATCGCCGTTGAAGCCCCAGGTGAAGCCGTACTGCTGTGAGAACGTCCGCAGACTCTCCACGATGCGCGCTTCGATCATCACCTGGCGCGACGGGATGTCGACGGTGGTGATCAGGTTCTGCATCGTGCGCAGGTATTCGGGGATCTCGCTGACGATCAGCTGGTTCGTGCGCTGGTCGACGATGATGCGCGCCCGCGACGACGCGAGCTCGCGCAGCAGCGCGGACAGGTCCTGAGCGCGCGCATACGACAGCTTGAAGCTGAGCGTCGTCAACGGCACGCCCAGTCGCTCTTCTTCTTCCAGCCGGCGCGAGGCCGCGGCCTCGGCGGCGATGCGCTCGACCGTGCCGATGCGCATCACGTTCCCCTCCAGGGCGAACGTGAGGTTGTTCTGGCGCAGGATCAGATCGAGCGCCTGGTCCCACGGCACGTCGACGAAGTCGACCGTCACCGAGCCCGTGACGCCGGGGTCGATGGCCATGTTCAGTCCGGTGAGATCGGCGAACGTGCGCAGCACGTCCTTGATGTCCGCGTCTTTCAGCGTCAGCGAGATCGGCTCGCCGTTGAACACGCGGTCGACGCTGCTCAGCGTGCGCGAGCTGCTCAGCACCTGACCGCTGAGAGGCGTCGTCGGCTGCGGCGCCGCTTCGCCGAAGACGTCTTCGCGCGTCGGCGGCTGCTGCACCGGCGCCTGATCGGCGGCCGGCGTGATGCGGGAGCGCGCACCCTTCGAGGCCGGTTCCGGAACTTTCCACGCCGGCTTCGACGCCTCCGCGGACTTGCGCGGAGCTTCGGTCGCAGGCGTGAACGCGATGGTCGGGACCTGCGACGGGATGTCCACCGGCGCCGGCTGCGGCGCGGGTGCCGTCACGACCGGAGCCGGCTGCGGAATGACCGGCTGGGCTTCGGCGATCTGGACCGGCTCGGGAGCGGGCTTCGTCGATGCGACGGCAGCGGGCCCGAAGGCGACGCGGATCTCATCGCCGACCGCGGCGATGTCGTATTCGGTCTTGTGCGCGAGGTCGACGACCACGCGCGCGATGGTGGGCTGGAACTGCGCGATGCGGACGCGCTGCACCACGTCATCGGAGACGGGGACGCTGTTCTTCGTCACCGCGTTCTTCACGCCTTCGAGATCGATGACCAGGCGCGACGGGCTCTCCAGACGGAACGCCTTGTAGCGCAGCTGGCCGTCGCCGGCGATGCGCACTTCCACGTTGCCGTCACGGGTCGAGGCGCTGATCGTGCGGACCGCTTTCGCGCGCGGCAGCGGGATCTCCGCGGCAACCGGCTCGACGATTGGTTCTGCAGGCGTTTCGGCGATGGTCTCGACGACCGGCTCTGCGATCGGCTCTGCAGTGGGTTCTGCAATTGGCTCTGCGATCGGTTCGGCAGTCGCCGTCTCGACGACCGGTTCCGCACGCGTGACCGCGGGCAGCACCTCGATCGCCGGAGCGGAAGCGGACTCGATCGGAATGGCCGATGCCGGAACCATGATCACGACGGCCTTTTCGATGGCCATTACTTCGGGGCTGAGCGGCTCGGTGAAGCGGAACGTCACGCGCGTGAGCCGGTTGCCCATCTCCACCACTTCATCGGCGGAGAGCGAGGCGACGGCCGGCGGCAGGACGGCAGGAATCGCAACCGTGGGACCGCGGCCGGTGTCGGTGAGGTCGACCACGAAGACGCCGGGCGACGGACTGTAGGAGGTGTAGGCCGGCGCGCCGTTCGTCCGCAGGAGCACGCGCGAGCCTTCGATCTCAATGGCGCTCAGAGCGATCAGGCTCGGAGCCGGTGCGCTGGCCGCGGGCTTGTCCGCTTTGCGCCCCCAGATGCCGGCGTCAGCGGAGCTCACACTGAGCACGAGCACGCCGCCGATCAGCAGGATTCGCTTGGCTCTCTTCATACTTGCCACCTTCACCATCTCGCCCTCCACTCGCCCATGAATCTGCACCGCCTCTTATCTTCTGGCGGCCGCCGGTGTCAGATCCTTCACCACCTCGCGGTAGCGCTCGATGCGAGTCGGATCGTTGACTTCCTGTCGGAACACCACCGAGGTCGCCGTGATCCGGATGACCTCGCCGTCGAGAACCTTGTCGCCGACACGGACGGAGTAGCCCTTGTTGTCCGGCGCATTGACCATCGCCGTGAAACCCTGGCGCGTTTTGAAAATACCCTGCAGTTTCAGCTCATCGATGAGAAATCCCGGCAGCCCTTCCGGACGCGAGCCGGCGTCGATCCTCGGCGTCGGTCCGATGAGCGAACGGAACGGGTCGCGCCGTCCCTGCGGATCGTAGCGATACGCATCGGCGCTTTCCGGCTCCTCGAGGATCTCCTCGAGGCTCTGCTGCACATCCTGCGTGGTCGTGGTCGCGGTCGTACCCGTGCCGGTGGCCGTCTGCGCCGTCGTCTTCGACGGCAAGGCGATGCTGGCCAGCAGTCCGGCCGTCACGATCGTCACTCCGAGAGTGCTGCGTTTGAACGTGGTCGTCATTTATGCACCGCCGCCCGGTTTCGCGTCACCTGCCGGCGCGGCCTCGTCCTTCTTCGGTTCGACGTAGACGAACGTCTTGGCCGTGAAATCGGCCGAAATGGTCCTGGTCTCCTGACCGGGCAAGGCGCGGATGCCGATCTGCTCCACGTTCATGATCCGGGAGAAGTTTCCGAGCTTGTTGAACAGGATCGCCAGGTCGTGATACCGGCCGTCCACCGACACCGAGATCGGCCACTCCGAATACGGATCGGAGGTCTGGGCGCTCAGCGGCGGGAACGACAGCCTGCGCAGCGTGAACTCGCCCTGGTCCACCAGCTGCTTGATCTTCTTGATGATCTCTTCGGTGTTGCGCGTGGACGGCAGGATGCGGCGCAGTTTCTCGAGCTCGAGCTCGAGGCGCTTCACTTCTTCGCGGAACTGCGGGAGCTTGCGCTCGGCGGCGCGGCCTTTGGAGATCTTCTGGTCGAGCTCGATGATCTGCGCATCGGCCGTGGCGATGCTGTCCTTGACCGGCTTGACCAGGAAATGCTCGGCGCCATAGAGGACGCCCGCCGCCAGGCCGATGCCGACCGCCAGCCCCATCCACCACGGTTTGTCGTCCAGTGTGATCGCCATCGCTTCTCCTGCTACTGCGCCGTCCCTGTGGTGGTTGCCGTGGTGCCCGTGGTATCGGTGGTCGTGCCGGTGCCCGCGGCGCCGGCCGCGTTCTTCGGGGCATACGAGAACGCGAAATTCATGTCGAAGCCGTAGACCAGCGGTGTGCTCGACACCTGCGTGACCGCTCCGACCTGCGGTTCCTCGAAGTACGGATCGTTCTTGACGTTCTCGATGAAGAGCGCGATCGCGTTCGGATTGAGACCGCGTCCGGCCAGGTTGACCCGCCCCTGGTTGATGTCCATCGAGTCGAGCCACACCAGGTCCGGCAGATCGCGGCTGATCTGGTCCATGATCCGGACCGGACCTTTCTGGTTCTGCTTGAGCTGGTTGATGAGGTCGATGCGCTGCTGGAGGTTGTCCTTGCGCGTCTGGTACTGCTCGACTTCCTTGATGATGCTCTCCAGCTTCTGCGCTTCGACGGTCCGCTCCGCCACGATGTCTTCGCGGCTCTTCAGCTCGCGTTTCTGCCAGAACCAATAGCCGGCCGCGACGAGCAGACCGAGGACCAGACAGGCGAGGACGATGATGTTGTTGATCTGGGTGCCGCCGCCTCCGCCGCCAACAGCCATTGCCGCCGGCTGCGGAGCTGCCGCCGCTCCCCGGACCGCCCGCCCTTCCCGCACCAGATTGATCTTGATCAAGCGTCCCCCAACTTCCTCATGGCAAGGCCGACGGCGATCGCCATGCTCGGCGCAATCTCAGCCAGCTCCTCCGGATGGAACTGGCTCTCATCTACCGTGATCTTGCGGAACGGGTCGATGATCGACACCGAGATGCCGAACTTCTCGCGCAGGATGGCGTCGAGGTTCAGCACCCCGGACCCGCCGCCGGCGAGCACGATCTCGTCGACGCGCTCGGCGCCCGACGTAGCCGTGAAGAAGTCGAGAGTCTTGCGGAGCTCGCCCGCGAAGTCCTCGGAAACGGAGTTGAGGATGGGGATGACCTGCTGCACGGTGTACTCGCCCACCGGCGTGCCTCGCTTGAGGTCCTCCGCCTGATCGAAGGAAAGGCTGAGCTCGCGCTGGATGGCGTCCGTGTACTGATTGCCGCCGAAGGTGATGTCGCGCCAGAACATCGACGTACCGCCGGAGAGGACGTTGACGTTCGTGACCGAGGCGCCGACGTTCACGAGCGCCAGCACCTTGCCGTCCTCGATCTCGTAGTTCACCTCGTAGCAGTTCTGGAGCGCGAAGGCATCGACGTCGACCAGCACCGGCAGCTTCCCGGCCCGGCTGATCACCGACGTGTAGTCGTTGATCTTTTCCTTCTTCACCGCCACCAGGATGACGTCGATGTTGTCGCCCGATCCCGCGCCCGCGAGAGGCACGTAATCGAGGTTCACGTCGTTGATGTCGAAGGGGATGTACTGCTCGGCTTCCCACTGGATCGACTCGGCCAGTTCCTCGGGGGACATGGCCGGAAGCGTGATCTTTTTGATGATCACGGAGTGGCCGGAAAGGGAGGTGGCGTAATTGGAATTCTTCACGCCCTGGTCGGTGTTCAGCCGCTGGATCGTGTCGACCACCATGGAGGAATCCATGATGGAGCCGTCGACGATGGCCTCCGGCGAAAGCCGCTCGCTTCCGAGCTTCACGAGCGAATAACTTCCGCCCTTCTTCTCCTTCAGCTCGACGAGTTTGACCGCTGAGGAGCCGATATCAAGGCCTACAACATTTTTGCTCTTTGAGAAGAACACCGCTCACCCCATCCATCTCACTCACTTCTCACAGGCTCCGGCCGTATCTAGGAAAGGTGAGGCGAAATTACAACGTTTAATTTCATGTGTCAACTCTACCGGATTTGGATAAGTGAAACGATGACGAGGATTTGCGCGCGATAAAACGCGCCAGATGCTTGCGCCGGTCCGTCCCGGTGATTACAATCCACGCCTTTCGCGTTATTTGAGGGAGTCAAACAATGGCCAAGATGTGCGAAGTGTGTGGGAAGGCGCCCGTGTTCGGAAACCGGGTCAGCCACGCCCACAACGTATCCAGCCGCCGCTGGTTGCCGAATCTCCAGAGCGTCCGTGTGATGGTGGGCTCGGCGGTCAAGCGGATGCAGGTCTGCACCCGCTGCATCCGTTCCGGATCGATCAAGAAAGCGGCTCGTTAGTTTCATGGAGGACGGGCGTCCCCGCCTGTCCTCCTCCACCCCTTCCCTCCGCGCCGCCCGCATCCTCTCCATCGCGGGTCATCCCTTCGTCCTGATCCCTCTGATGGTGGCCGCGGCCACCCGGAACTGGATCCCGACCGCCATCGTCGGAGCGGTGACGATCCTGCCGCTGCTGGTCATCACGCTCCGCAACGTGCGTCGCGGCGTCTGGAGCGATCACGACGTTTCGCGCCGCGAGGAACGTGGCGGTCTCTATCGCGCCGCCTTCCCGCTCATCGGTATCGCAGCGCTGGTCCTCTGGCTCCTGGACGCCAGTTCTCGCATGATGCGCGGCTTCGCCGCCGCTGCGGTCATGCTCGCGCTCGGCCTGCTCGGCAACCGCTTCCTCAAGATCTCGCTGCACGTGATGGTGGCCGCGTTCTGCGCCGTGACCATCGGCCGGATCTATCCGCGCGCGATCTACGCGATCGTGCCCTTCGTCGCCGCCATCGCCTGGTCCCGAAGAAAGCTCGACCGGCACACCTGGGCGGAAGTTGCCGTGGGACTGACCATCGGCGGCGCGGCAGCGTTCATCGCCTCGCTGTAGATCCGCCAAGCCGCCCGAGCCGTAGAGAGAGCGTTCGAAGGAGGATCTTCATGCGAAAACTCGTTCCCCTCGCTCTCGCTCTTCTTCTCTCCGCTTCCGCGTTCGCCGATGCGCATATGGAGCAGACGCTCTACAAGCGCCTCGGCGGCTACGACGCCATCGCCGCCGTCACCGACGACTTCGTCGGCCGGCTCGCCACCGACAAGTCGCTGCAGAAGTTCTTCGTCGGCCACAGCAAGGAGTCGCTCGGCCGCATCCGGCAGCTGGTCGTCGATCAGCTCTGCGCCGCCACCGGCGGCCCGTGCGTCTACATCGGCCGGGACATGAAGAGCTCGCATCAGGGCATGGGCATCACCGAAGCGGACTGGAACACGGCGGTCGGCCATCTCGTGGCCACGTTCGACAAGTTCAAGGTGCCGGACCGCGAACGGAAGGAGCTTCTCGGCGCGCTCTCGGGTCTGAAGAACGACATCGTGGAGCAGCAGAAGCAGTAGCGGACCTCGGAGTTCCTCGGAGTTCCTCGGCGTTCCTCGGAGTTCCTCGGGTTTCCTCCGAGGAACCGAGGAACCCGAGGAACCGAGGAACCGCCTCCAGACCTGACCTCTTCTTCACACCCCGTTCACTCCCGTCCCACGCTCCCTCCCCTTTCGCCGCGTAACGTAACGTGGCGTGACCGTTCAACTGTTTGCATCGCTCGACCACGCGGAGGTCAACCTCGTCCTCCGCACGGTCGCTTCGGCCCAGCGGCTCGGCCTCTGCGGCGTGGCGCGCGCTGCCACGCGGATGGGCAACGGGTGGATCTACCCCTTGCTCTCGCTGCTCCTCCTGCTCTTCGGCGATGACGGGCGTTCGCTGCGCGTGCTCGCTTGCTCCGCGCTCAGTCTCGGACTGGCGTTCACGATCTATCCGTCCACCAAACGTCTGCTCGCGCGCACGCGTCCGTGCGAATACGCTCCCGCGCTCGCCTACGCACCCGAACCGCTGGACCGCTATTCGTGTCCGAGCGGCCATGCCATGACCGCCGCGGCGTACGCGGTGCCGATCGTCGCGGCCTGGCCCGCGGCGGCACCGATCGCGGTGGCGGTGTGGGCGGTGATCGGATGGTCGCGCGTCGCCGTCGGCCATCACTACGTGAGCGACGTTCTCTTCGGCTCGATCCTCGGCGCAGGAATCGCGGCGCCCGTCGCGGTGCTCGCACTGTGACGCGGTTTCCGTTCGCCGATCGGCCACGCCTCTGGGGCGTCGCGGTCTCGCACTATCAGGTCGAAGGCAACGATGCGTGCGACTGGACCGATTGGGAAGCCGCGGGTAAGACGCGCGGCGCGCCATGCGGAGAGGCCGCCGATTCATGGACGCGTTACGAAGAGGATGCGCGCCTCGCGCATGCGGCCGGCGCGAACTCGTTCCGCTTCTCGATCTCCTGGAGCCGCGTCGAGCCGGAGCGCGGCGTGTTCGACGAAGCCGCGCTGGCGCGCTATCGCCGATTCGTCGACGCGCTGGTCGCGCTCGGCATCGAGCCGGTGGTCACGCTCTTTCACTACACGCATCCGCGCTGGTTCCACGAGAAGACGCCGTGGACGTCCACGGCATCCGTGCTCGAGTTCGGCCGGTTCGCCGGCCGCGTCGCCGATGCGCTCGGCAGCGGCGTGCGCTTCTGGGTGATCCTCAACGAGCCGCTGGTCTTTCTGCTGGCCGGCTATCTCGACGGACAGATTCCGCCCGGCATCTCCGACACGCGCACGCTCAATCGCGTCTTCGATCACCTGCTCGCGGCGCATTGCGCCGCCGCGAGCGAGATCCGCATCCGCAACCGCCACGCGGCGATCGGGATCGCGCACAACATGATGGGCTTCGCGCCGGAACGCGAGTCGAATCCGCTCGACGCGCTGCTCGCCCGCACCGCGCACACGATGTACAACCGCGGCATCATGGAAGCGTTCGCCACCGGCCGGTGGAGCTTCCTCCTGCCGCCGGGGACGACCATCCGCGGACGCCGCGACGAGTTGCCGAACTGGCTGGACACGTTCGGCATCAACTTCTACTCGCGCCTGCACATGCGCTGTCCCGGCCGCAAGCGCATGATCGGCGACTTCGACTATCACGATCGCACCGGACATGGACTGTCCGACAACGGATGGGAGATCGCCCCGCACATTCTCGGATCGCTCATCGACGAGGCGGCGCAGGGCGGATTCCCGCTGCTGATCACCGAGAACGGAATCGCGGACGCTGACGACCGGCTGCGGCCGCAGTACCTGCGCATGCACGCCGAGGAGATCCGCAAGGCCGAGGCGCGGGGGATCCCCATTCACGGCTACTTCCACTGGTCGCTGCTCGACAACTACGAGTGGCTGGACGGCTTCGAGCCGCGATTCGGACTGTACGCCGTCGACCGCGACACACAGCTGCGCACGCCACGCGGGTCGGTGGAAGTATTCAAGGAACTCGGCCGCGAGTTCACGAGCTCTTTACCCGTTGCACAAACTCCGTTGCATGTCGCGGGTGCACTGTGAGCGCATGTTGCTCGCCGACTTTCACATCCACACCAACTGGTCCGACGGCGCGTTGCCGATGGACGAAGTCGTCGATCTCTTCGGCCGGTCGGGCCATGACGTCATCGCCATCACCGATCACGTCGTCAACAGCGACAGCTTCATCGGAAAAATCACGCACGGCATGAAGCTGAGCATCACCGCGGATTCCTACGCGCGCTATCGCGACGAGATCGAGCGCGAGAAGCAACGCGCGTGGGATCGCTACGGGATGATCGTGCTGGCCGGTTTCGAGCTGACGCAGAACGCCGTCACCCGGCGCAACTCCGCGCACGTCCTGGCCCTCGGCATCGACGGATTCATCTCCGCCGACGGCACGGTCGAGGAGATGCTCGAGCGCGCGCAACGGCAGAGCAGGATCGTGGTGGCCTGCCATCCGAACGAACAGTCCGACTGGTTCGCGAACACCTTCTACATCTGGAACCGTCGCAACGAGCTGGCCGAGCTCGTCGATCTGTGGGAGATCGCCTGCCGCTGGGATCTCTTCCCGCAGGTCTCGAAGGCCCGATTCAAATACATCGGCAACAGCGACTTTCACAAACCCGAACATCTCTACGCCTGGAAAACGCTCCTGCCGTGCGCGAAGAACGAAGCGGAGATCTTTCGCACGCTGGAGCATGGACAGGGACTCGCCGTCACGCGGCTCGCGCCGTACGACGCGGCCCTCGCGGGGTGATCATGCTGGCTTCTCTCGTCTTCGGCTCTCTCGCTCTTCTCGGCACGATCGTCACGACCGTGCAGGCGCTGCTGGTGCGGCGCTTCCGGGGAAATGCTGTCCCTTTTGGAGAAGGCCTGCCGTCTTCCCGGCAGGCCGTTTCGTTCCTCTCGATCCTCAAGCCGGTCTGCGGACTCGATGACCAGCTCGAAGAGAACCTGGTCTCGTTCACGCGCATCCGCGGGATCCGGTACGAAGTCATCGTCACCGCCGAGGAGTGGGACGATCCGGCGTTGGAGGTGGTGCGGCGTGTGATGCGCGCGCATCCGTTCGCGCCCTTCCGCATCATCGTCGACCCCGGCTCGCGCAACGGCGTCGTCAATCGCAAAGTCGAACGCCTCATCGCCGCCGCACGCGAGGCCAACGGCGACGTGCTGCTGATCTCCGATTCGAATGTGCGCATCGAGCCGGATGACCTGGCGCGCACGATGACGGCGTTCGACGATCCGCGCGTCGGATGCGTTTCGAACCTCTTCACCGGCGCGGGTGCGCGGACGCTCGGCGCGACCATCGAGTCGCTGCATCTGCTGTCGTTCGTGACTACCGGCGCCGTGCTCGCCGACACCGCGGGCATGACGTGCGTGGTCGGCAAGTCGATGGCGTTGCGGCGAGAGGCGCTGCACGCGATCGGCGGCTTCGAGCGCTTCCGGCGCGTGCTGGCCGAGGATCAGGCCATCGGACTGGCGGTGAAGCAGGCGGGATTCGAGGTCGCGCTGTCGCCGGTCGTCGTGCGCAATGTGATGGTCGACCGGAGGGTGTCGCGCGCGCTCGATCGTCTGGTGGGCTGGAGCAAGATCCGTTACGCGTTCTCGCATCGCCTGTATGCGGCGGAGTTGCTGCTCAACCCGTTGTTTTTCGCGCTGCTCGCCGCACCGGTCGCTCCACTCCTGGTGGTTTGCGTCGCCATCGCTCGCTGCCTGCAGCTCGCCGTTCTCTCGCGCGCGACCGGTGCGACATTCGGTTGGAGACAGATCGCTTTGACCCCGGCACTCGATCTGCTGATGCTGTACGCGTGGTTCGTTCCGTTCTTCTCGAACAGCGTCACGTGGCGCGGCTATCGCGCGCGCGTGGGCCGCGACACGGAGCTGATCGCGGCGTAGCTCCGCCGCCGCAACAGCGGCGTCGACTTCAACGCGTCCACTGGTTCAGCCATCCGATCACGGTGTCGTGCCAGAGGATCGAGTTCTGCGGCTTGAGCACCCAATGGTTTTCGTCCGGGAAGTAGAGCAAGCGGCTGGGGATGCCTTTGCGTTGTAACGCGGTGAACGTGCCGAAGCCGCCGGTCTCGACGACGCGGAAGTCTCTCGCGCCATGCACGACCAGCGTCGGCGTCTTCCAGTTCTTCACGAAGTCGACCGGGTTGTGCTTCGCGTAGCCTTCCGGGTTGTCCCACGGCGTCCCGCCGTGTTCCCACTCCGGAAACCACAGTTCCTCGGTCGCGAAATACGCAAACCGCTCGTCGAGATTGCCGTCGTGCGTGACCAGCGCCCGGAAGCGATCCGGCCAGTTTCCGGCGATCCAGTTGATCATGTAGCCGCCGTACGATGCGCCGAGGGCGGCGACGCGATCGCCATCCAGCCATGGATACTTTGCAATCGCGGCGGCCAGTCCCTTCTGCAGATCGACGAGCGGCTTGCCGCCCCAGTCGCCGCGAATGGCATCGGTGAACGCCTGCCCGTATCCGGTCGAGCCATGGAAGTCGACCATGATCGCGGCATAGCCGGCGCCCGCGTACGCCTGCGGGTTCCAGCGGTAATGAAAGTGATTGCCCATCGATCCCTGCGGACCGCCATGGATGATGAACGCAACCGGATACTTCTTCGCCGGATCGAAGTCCGCCGGCGTGACGACATGCGCGTAGACGGTGTCGCCGTTCGCGCCTTCGAACGTGAACTGCTCCGGCTTGCCCATGCGCGCGGCCGCAACCTTCTCCGCGTTGATGTTCGTCAGACGCCGCACGTCGCCGCCGTCCGCGCGCACGGAGAACAGCTCCGCCGGCGCGAGCAGCGTGTCCAGTCCGTACAGGATGCGATCGGCGCCCTTCGCGCCCGCGATCACCGAGGGTGAAGTGACGTAGCCGTCCCTGACCACCACGCGCGCATTGCCGCTCGCGGCGTCGATGGCGAACAGCGAGTGCTGCCCGAGGTTGTCGGCGCTGGCGTAAATCGTCTTGCCGTCGGACGACCAGGCCAGGTCGCCGGGCGAGCGATCCCACGCCTGCGTCAGCACGCGCGCCGGGCCGACCGCGCCGTTGGACCACGGCCGCAGCACGATGCGGAAGCGATCGGCTTCGAATCCCGGACGCTCCATCGCCAGATACGCGAGCGTCTTGCCGTCCGGTGAAAACGCGGGGATGGTGTCCCACGCTTTGTTGTCCGCGGTGAGGCTCGTCTGCGATTTCCCGTCGATCGGCGCCAGATAGAGATCGAAGTTCGTCGACCACGCTTCTTCGCGTCCGGCATTGCGCGCCGCAAAAACGATCGACTTGCTGTCCGGCGTGAACGTGTACTCCTCGGGACCGCCAAACGGTTTCGACGGCGCATCGGCGTCCATGCTCTGCATGATGTCGACAGCCGCGCCGCCTTTCGCCGGAATCACGAAGACATGGTTGCGCCGCCCATCCGCCCACGTGTCCCAGTGCCGGAAGAACAGCGAGTCGTAGATCTGCCCGCTCGATTTCTGCTTCGACCGCTGGTCGAGCATGGCCACCGTTTCGTCGATGGTCTTTCCCGGAAAGACTTCGGCGCTGAACGCGATGCGCGTGCCGTCCGGCGAGACGCGGAAGGAGCCGACGTCGAGGGGAAGACTCGTGACCTGCGTCGCCTCGCCGCCGCCGGGCGCGATCTGCCAGATCTGCGACGACCCCGAACGCGTGGAGAGGAAGTAGATGGTCTTTCCATCCGGCGACCAGCGCGGATTGACGTCCGAGGCGGAGTGCGAAGTCAACCGCCGCAGCCCCGTCCCATCGGTGCCGACGAGCCACAGATCGGTCAGCCCGCGATTCGCGGCCAGATCGGTGACGCGTACGACGAAGACCACGCTCCGGGCGTCCGGCGAGACCTGTGGATCGCTGATGCGATCCATGGCCAGCATGTCATGGACGGAAAATGGATGCGTCTGCGCAGCCGCGGTGAGGGCGGCGAGAAGGACGAGAAGGAAGAAGAGCCTCGAAGAAACACGCATCCGGCGATTCTAGTCGAGGCACGCTCAACGCCTGGCCACTTCCACCAGGCGATCGGAATCGAACATCGCGGCGGGCGAGATCACCGGCTCGCCCATCGGCACCCGGTTTCCATACCGTTCGCGCATCTTCGCGCGGACGGCTGCATTCGAGAGATCGAACTCGCGCAGCGACTGCAGCCGGCCAACCTCGACGCCCGCGCCGTGCTTGTAGATCTTCCAGACCAGCTCGGAGCAGTAGATCCGCGCGTCGCTCCATTCGAAGTACAGGTCGTAGTTCCTGCCGCGATAGCGTTCACCCACGGCACGCATGCGCTTCAGTGCCGCGGGTGTGAGCACAGAATGATTGCGAAGCCGTTTCACGACGAAGTGTCCGTTCTTTCCGCGACGGATCCACTCGTGGAGTGGCGTGAGCTTCACGGGCTGGACCGCCTCGTAAACGAACCAGCGATCGTTCTCGCGGTACAGGATCCCCATGTGGCTATAGCGGCTCTTGGTGGCCAGCTGAATGGCACGTGACTGCGAGGACCGGCTCTCGTGGAAGATGATGTCGCCATCGCGGAGACGGCTCTCGAGATGCGGCGCATTCGCGCACCCCAGCATCAACGCGAGGCAAACGATTGTCGGTTTCATCGGCAATCCCTTTTTAGGCCCTCACGCTGTCAGGCGGTGGCGTGCCGGATGTCGTCAGCAGAACGAGCCCCGCGCTGGCGAAGAGCCTTCAGCCTTGTGGAGAGCTTCG
>CAMPKJ010000099.1 GCA_946887105.1 uncultured Acidobacteriota bacterium
TCCGCGCTACGGCGCGTGCGGGGGAACCGCGCGCCAGCAGGGCGCGCGGGGGCGCTTGGGCGATCTTGCGATAAGGCCGCTCTCGCGCAACCTGGGCTGCACTGCGAGATCTCCCGAGTGCCCCCGCGGCGCTCTGGCGCCGCGGCTCCCCCGTGCGCGCCGCAGCGCGCATGGCTCCCCCGTGCGCGCCGCAGCGCGGACGGCTCCATCCCCCAAGCAAACTACACCAGATACGCAACCGCGAATCCCACCTGCGCGGCCATCATCATCAGATACATGTGCCGCCAGCTGGGATGGTTCTCGGTCGCGGTCAGCTCGTCGGGATTGCGCACGATCAGCCAGACCGTGTAGACGCCCCACGCCGCGAGCGCGAAGCCGAGGATGGAGATGAATGTCGCGTTGCCGGTGAGCACGCCGGTGGCGGCGCCGATCGGCATCAGCAGCCATGGCAGGACGAAGAATGGCGCGATCATCCAGGCCGCTTTGCGTACGCCGAATGCGATCGGCAGCGTGCGGCATCCGCCGGCGCGATCGCCTTCCATGTCGCTGAAGTCCTTCGTCGACGCGGCGCCGAGGAGGAAGAACATGAAGATGATGCCGATGTACCACGGCTCGGCATCGTAGGCGCGCGCGACCATCGTCCAGCCCGCGACTTTGAGCAGGCAGCCGCGCGGGATGGCGATGGTCAGGTTCGCGCCGAGCGGATGCGCTTTCGTGCGGCCGAACGCGGGGACGGAGTAGACGAACGTCGACACGAGCGCAATCAGGTAAATGAAGAAGCACTCGTGCCATGCGAGAGGGGCGAACAGCTTCTGCGTCCAGGTGGTGTGCGGGTAGACGACCACCAGCCACGTCGGCAGCGTGCCGAGCGCGTACATGATCCAGGTGAAGATCCACGCCTGCCGGATCGAAAGCTGGCCCGTCACGAGCGGACGGCCGGGCTTGTTGATCCGATCGATCTCGAGGTCGTAGATCTGATTCAACGCGTTGTTCGCGGCGTTGAGGAAGGCCGCGCAGAGCGAGCCGAGCGCAACGGTCAGGATCACCGAGGCCGTCACCGCGCGCGACGGATCGGGATTGTGCGCGGAGCCCCAGGCGCAGATCGCCCCTGAAATGATCCCGAGGAGCGGAGGCATGAGGGTAAATGGACGAGCCAGAGTGAGGTAGCTTCGCACGAAGGGTGAAGGGTGAAGGGTGAAGGGTGAAAACGTCAATGCCTCTCTCAGCTTCACCCTTCACCCTTCACTCTTCACTCTTTGTTAGACTCCGCCCGTGGCTCGCAAACCAAACTTCGACAGCGACGATGCCGATTACGGCAACGCGCCTTCCAACCGCATGAGTGAAAGCAAGATCGCGATCTTCATCGACTTCGAGAACATCGCCATCGGCGTCATGGACGCCAAATACAAGAAATTCGAGATCGCCCTGGTCCTGGAGCGTCTGCTGGAGAAGGGGAAGATCGTCGTCAAGAAGGCCTACTGCGACTGGGACCGCTTCCCCGACTACAAGCGCGAGCTGCACGAGGCAGCGATCGAGCTGATCGAGATCCCGGCGCGCAAGTACACCGGGAAAAACTCGGCCGACATCCGCATGGTGGTCGACGCGATGGACATGGCCTGGTCGAAGGATCACATCGACCTGTTCGTGATCGCCTCGGGTGACTCGGACTTCTCGCCACTCGTCTCCAAGCTCAAGGAAAACGACAAGTACGTGATCGGCGTGGGCGTGAAGAACTCCTCGAGCGATCTCCTGATCGACAACTGCGACGAGTTCATCTTCTACGAGGACCTCGTGCGCGGCGTGGCCAAGGTTCCGGCAGTCGCGGCGTTCAAGGACAAGAAGCAGGCCGAGGTCTTCAAGCTGCTGATCGACTCGATCAAGGCGCTCATGCGCGAGAACAAGGAGATCCTCTGGGGTTCGATGGTCAAACAGACCATGCAGCGCAAGAAGCCGACCTTCAACGAGGAGTATTACGGCTACAACACCTTCAGCGACCTGCTGGAAGATGCGCAGAACAACAACATCATCAAGATCAAGAAGGACCAGAAGTCGGGGTCTTACGTGATCACGGGATTCGCGCAACCGGCGGCATGAGCGGCACGGCCGTCGTGATCGGCGCCGGTCCGGCGGGACTGGCCACATCGCGCGAGCTGCTGAAGCGCGGCATCGAGCACGTCGTGCTCGAGCGCGGAAACGTCGCGGAAAGCTGGTCGCGGCTCTATGACTCGCTGACGCTGCACACCGGCAAGCACATGTCGCATCTGCCGGGGATGCGCTTCCCGCGCGGAACGCCGCTGTTCCTGTCGCGCGCGACGTTCCTCGAATATCTGCACGAGTACCGGCGAAAGTTCGCGCTGCCGATCGAGAGCGGCCGTGAGGTGACGGCACTCGAACGCGACGGCGACGGCTGGCGCGTCACCGCGAACGGCGCAACGATCGCTGCGAAAGCGGCGGTCATCGCCAGCGGGATCATCTCCAATCCACGCATTCCGAACATCCCCGGACGCGAAGAGTTCCGCGGCGAAGTGCGGCACAGCATCACCTATCGCCGGCCGGACGAGGTGCGCGGCAAGCGCGTGCTGGTGGTGGGCGCGGGCAACTCGGCGGGCGAGATCGCGAGCGAGCTCGGACGCGAAGGCGTCGACACGACCGTCGCCGTCCGCTCCGGCGCCAATGTCGTCCCGCTGCAAATCCTCGGCATCCCCATTCAGTATCTGGCGTGGATGATCCGCACGTTGCCGAAGCCGGCGCGCGCGGTGATCGTCGCGGCGATGCGCAAGGTGACGGAGCTGCGCAACGGACCACCGGTCCTGCCGCGCGCGTCCGTCGGTCCGCTCGACGCGATTCCACTGATCGGCTTCCGGCTCGTCGATACGATTCGCAACGGCAGCGTGAAACTGAAAGGCGGCGTCGCGAGCTTCACCCCGTCAGGCGTGCGCTTCGCCGACGGCTCCGAAGAATCGTTCGACGTGGTGCTGCTCGCGACCGGCTTCCGCGCCGCAATCGGCTTTCTCGGACCGCTGGCGCGCACGGATGAACGCGGATTCGGCATGCGCCGCGACCGAGTGATCAGCGTCGATCAGCCGAACCTCTTCTTCGTCGGGCACAACTACGACGCGACGGGTGGACTGACGAACATCCGCCGCGACGCGCCGCTGGCCGCCGAGGCGGTTCGAAGGTTATTCTGAGCATCATGCTCAGGCTCGCGTTGCTGCTGGTGGCCGCCTTTCCCTTGATTGCCCAGCCGTACTCGATGGCGCCGGCCAGCGGTCCCACGGCCGGCGGCACCGCGGTCACGATCACGGGAGACTTTGCGCCGGGACCGTACACGGCGTTCTTCAATCACGAGCCGGCGGCCTCGACGACGCTGGCCGACGCGCACACGCTGGTCCTGATTACGCCGCCGCATCTTCCCGGCCCGACGAACGTGACGATCTTCAAAGATGGTCAGTTGATCGTCTACATGAACGTTTCGTTCGTTTTCACTGGCGACGTGCCCGCGGGATTCGAGCGAGTGCTGCTGCCGATTTTCTCGCGGCCGGTGTTTGGCGCATTCGGCTCGGAGTTTCGCACCGCGCTGCGCATCGCCAACAGCGGCGCGGGCGCGGTGCCCGTGTACGGTCTCATTGTGGAGTGTGGACTGGCCCTGTGCATCGGCCCCGAATCAACCGTCATCGAAAAGGACGAAGAGGTGCAGCCGGTGTACACCGGCGATCCGGGTCGCATCCTGTGGATCCATGAGAGCGCCCATCTGACGATGAACCTGCGCGTGCACGACGTCACGCGCTCGCAGTTGAACTTCGGTACCGAGATCCCGATCGTCCGCGAAACCGACTGGGTGAAGAACCGCATCGTGCTGCTGGGCGTCCCCACCGATCGGCGGTTCCGCAACACGTTGCGCATCTATGGGCAGGAGCCGTTCCAGGCGATGGTGACGATCGGCAATGGTGCGCCCGTACACCTCGCGCTCTCCAGCGCGAATGGACTGTTCGAGGTCCCGTACGCGGCCTTCGGCGATTTTCCGCGCGACGGAGTGCCCGTGCGCGTGACCATCGAGTCTGTTCCGAACGACGTCCCGATGTGGGCGATGATCACGGTCACGAACAACGAGACGCAGCTGATCTCGACGATCACGCCACAGGACTGAACGGTATTACTCGCAGCCGCCGGAACGCCGCTGGCGGCGCAGGCGATAGAAACGTTATTCTGAGCATCATGCTCAGGCTCGTGATGTTTTTCCTGCTCGCTACCGTTCCCCTGCTCGCACAGACGCCGTACGCGATCACGCCCAGCTCCGGTCCCGCCACCGGCGGCACCGACGTCACGATCAAGGGAGACTTCGGGCAATGGCCGTACGACGTCATCTTCGGTACCGAGGCCGTGACTGCCACGGTCGTCGACGAGCACACGCTGGTCGCGGTCACGCCGCCGCACCTGCCCGGTACCGTCGAGATCTACGTCTTTGAGTATGACGTGATCATCATCACCGGACTGACGTTCGACTTCATCGGCGAGCCGCCGCCAGGGTTCGAGCGGGTGCTGTTGCCGGTGTTCACGCCTCCTGTGTTCGGCGCATTCGGATCGGAGTTCCACACGTCGCTGCGCATCTTCAACAGCGGCACGGACCGGGCGTCGGTGTACGGTCTGGAGCAGCCCTGCATTGGATGCCCCGACGTCAATCCCGAGGAGCAGCCTTTCGACGTACCGGCCGGCGTGGACCTCGCTCCGAATCAGGTCGCGTACACAGGGAATCCGGCTCTCTTCCTGTGGGCGGAGAAGAATGCGGGCGTCGATCTGTCGATGAACTTGCGCGTACACGACGTCGCGCGGTCGGACGTCAACTTCGGCACCGAGATCCCGATCGTTCGCGAGAACGACTGGCTGCACGACCGCATCGTGCTGACCGGCGTGCCGGCCGATCCGCGCTTCCGCAACACGCTGCGCATCTACGGACAGCAGCCGTTCCAGGCGGTCGTGACGGTGGGCGATCGTCCGCCGGTACACCTCACGCTCTCCGGCGGAAATGGATTGTTCGAAGTGCCGTATGCCGTCTTCGGCGATTTCCCGCGCGACGGGGCGCCGGTGCGCGTAATCATCGACTCGATCCCGAACGGCATCCCGATGTGGGCGATGATCACGGTCACGAACAACGAGACGCAGCTGATCTCGACGATCACGCCGCAGGACTGAGTCACAGCCGCGCCGCGGCGTACGTGAAGAGAAACGCCGCCAGCACCCAGTGGAAGAGGATCGGGATCATCCCGCCCTCGTACCAGCGGTAATCGGGATGGCTGCGGCGCAGGATCACGAGACGCACCACCATCGTCAGCGCGTAGAGCATCGCGAAGGCGATGATCGCGAACGCGAGCGCGCGATGCGGCGGAGCGTCTGAGCGCACCTGGCGGATCATCGCGATCATCAACGCGATGATCGCCAGCTGCGCCGGCAGCAGATAGCGGTACGGCATCAGCCCCGAATACCAGTCCTTCATCGGCGGCAGCCAGCGCGGATGCGCGAGCACGACCGCGATCTGTCCGGCCACGCGCGCGACGAACAGCGCGCAGAAGACGCTCAGGAGAACGACCGCCACGCGTCTCGAAACGCACGCGGCGATGAAACGTCTCCGCGTCACCGCTCCCTACCTCTCTGCACCGGTGACAGATCCGCTTTCGCGAAGCGGAACACAGGAGACATGACCATGGCGAAGAAGACTCTCTCTGATGCAGAAGCACTCTCACCGCAGCTCTCCGCGGGCGTCACGGCGGAGCTGCTCTCGGTACGGCAAAACTACCTTCTCTTCCAAATCGCTCAACCCAAACTCGGCAGTGCCGCAACGGCGCTCAGCAATCGCGGAATCACGCACTGGGAGCAACTCGGCTGCGTCGGGTACATCCCCGAGTCGTCGCTGCTCGAAGCGACGATCACGATCAAGCAGGCCAACGGCTATAGCGGTGGGCTCTGCAGCACCGGCTCGGCCGAATACGTGCGCTTCTTCGTCGACTGGGGCGCGGGCTGGGAGGACGCAGGCGTCTCGAGCGTGCAGGTGCACGACATCTCCGACGCGCCTCCCGGCGCACAGCATCCGCTGCAGTACCTGGTGCGGCATCCGCTCGACACCACCGGCCGCCGCAGATATTGCGGCACGCCGGTGCTGCCGAAGGTGCGCGCGGTGCTGTCGTGGAACGTCGAGCCGTCGCTCGATCCGAACGAGCTGCCGGTGTTCGGCAATCGCGTCGACACGCGCATCCAGATCCGGAAGAAGGACTTGTTCCTTCTGGCCGATCTCCTCGACGCATCCGTGCTGCAGTCGTCGGCGCTCCTGCAGGCGGTCGATCTCGACACGCCGATTCCGCTGAAGAAGCTGCCGCCCGGGCCGCCTCCGGGAGACGTGCAGGAGTCGGCGGCGCCCGCGAGCGAAGCCGACAGCATGCGCTCCGTCTACGCCCTCACGCGCGGCGCGGTGGCGAAGCCGAACGTGAAACGCGCGCTGGCGCAGCCGAAGCCGGAGCCGGCGCCCGAAGCGGCGCTGCTCCCCGGCCTGCTCGATTTCAACGTCGACTTCCTCGACATCGTGAAGTACTTCGACTCGAACAAGGCCAATGTCGACTACGAACAGCTGCGCTGCGTCGCATTGAATCCGCAGATCGACACGCTGGGCGCGATCGTGCGCATCAAGAAGTCCGCCGGCTACAGCGGCAATCTCTGCTCGGACGGATCGCGCGAGTACGTCGCATTCTGGGCGGACTGGAACAACAACGGCACGTTCGACGAATACCTCGGCACCGCATCGGTCGATGTCTACGACATCATCCGTCCCGGCGACGACCCGATCGACTACGCCGTGCAGCTCCCGACCACGAAGTTCTTCTCGCGTCTCAAGAAATGCAACCAGCCGCAGGTCATCGGCATCCGCGCCGTGCTGTCGTGGCAGACGCCCCCGTCGATCACCGATCCGAACGATCTCCAGACCTACGGCAACCGCGTCGACGTGCGCGTGCAACTGCGTCCCGCCGGTGCCGCGCCGGTGAATGGGGTCGTGTACAAGTGGTACGAGATCGGGAGCGTGCCCATCGAGCAGATCTCCACGACGTCGCATCTCGCGATCAACGGCGACCGCCCGTGGGGCGGCATCATCAACGTCACCGGCCGCATCTCCACGGACGTGCCGATGGCGACGTACTACAGCGTCGAATGGAAGAAGGCAGGCGCGCCGGCCGGGGACTATCTGCCCGTCACCACCAGCCAGGTCTTCAACCTCGAGAAAGCGGGTCTGCCGATGTGGTCGGTCACACATGCGGCGATCGCCGGGCGCTGGTTCGAGAATGTCGAGCGCCCGCTGGAGTTCCCGCCGACGTTCGAGCGCAACGCCATGCTCGCGCAGTGGTATGCCGGCGGAATGGAGGACGGTCAGTACGACCTGCGCCTCAGCGTCACCGCCGACAATCCGGCGATGGTGGCCAATCCGGCGCTGGTCGGCCAGCAGACCATTCGCATCGAGGTCTGCAACACCGGCTTCAACGTAAATCCGGGCTTCGGCTCGGCGGTCAATCCCGCGTACTCGCTGGACATCGTCATCGACGGCGGCGACTGCAAGCAGTACAAGAAGTCGGCGACGCCTCCGATCATCGTGAACGGCCACCTGCGCGTGAAACACAAGTTCTATGGCGGCTACTCGTTATCGCTCGAGCCGTCCGCGCACAATCACGGTGCGGTGCTGGCTCCGACGCCCGACTCGTATGATTTCGCCGGCGATCAGGGCCACGACAATCGGGCGTGGTCGCTCGACTCGGTGGCGGACCTCGATCCGTGCGGGTATGTGGTCATGATCCACGCCTACGACCGAACGATCCTCAACAGCAATGGCGCGTCGAGGCACACGGCTCACAAGGCCGTCGGCCTCTCCGTGACTCCGTAAACCATTCGCGTTCAGGCGGAGGACAGGTCCGTTACGGCTGTCCTCCGCCACTCCGGCTACAATCCGCGCTCGTGCCGGGTCTGAAGAATCGCGAACACTATCCTGCCCTCGTGATCGGTACCGGCATCGCCGGCCTGACCACCGCCTTCGCGCTCGCCAAGGCCGGCATCCACGTGCTGCTGGTGACGAAGGCCACCGATCCGGCGGACTGCAACACGTCGTGGGCGCAGGGCGGGATCATCTACCAGGGCGAAAACGACACGCCCGCCAAGCTGATCGGCGACATCCTGCGCGCCGGCGCCGGGATCTCGAACGAAGAAGCGGTGCACTTTCTCGCCGAGGAAGGGCCGAAAGTGGTCAAGCAACTCCTGCTGGACGAGATCCACGTCCCGTTCTCGATCACGGTCGAAGGAGAGCTCGACCTGACGCAGGAAGGCGCGCACTCGGTGTCGCGCATCATCCACGCGGGCGACGCCACCGGCCACGCCATCGAGACCTCATTGCTCAATCGCGTGAAGGCGGAGCCGAACATCACTCTCGCCACCGACGTCACGGCCATCGATCTGCTGTCGACGCACCATCATCCGAACGACATCCAGGTGCGCTATCGCCTCACCAACGAATGCGTCGGCGCGTATCTGCTCGACAACAAGACCAACGACGTCTACACGATCTTCGCCGATTACACGGTGCTCGCCACGGGAGGCATCGGCCAGATCTATCTGCACACCACGAACACGCGCAACTCCCTCGGCGACGGCGTCGTGATGGCCAGCCGCGCGGGCGCGCGGATCATGAACGCCGAGTACGTCCAGTTCCACCCCACCGCGCTGGCGGACAAGAAGGCGAATCACTTTCTGATTTCGGAGGCGCTGCGCGGCGAGGGAGCGCGGCTCAGGAATCAGCGCGGCGAATACTTCATGGAACGCTATTCGCCGGAGCTGAAAGACCTCGCGCCGCGCGACGTCGTGGCGCGCGCGATCGTCGAGGAGATGACGCGCAACAAAGAGGAGTTCGTCTACCTCGACCTGGCGAACTTCTACCACGGTCCGCAGCCGATCCCGGAGCGCTTCCCGAACATCCGCGCCGCCTGCGCGGAGATCGGCGTCGACATCGAGCGCGATCCGATTCCGGTCGTGCCGGCCGCGCATTATTTCTGCGGCGGCATTCTCGTGAATACCATCGGCGAGACCACGCTCAGCCGTCTTTATGCGATCGGTGAGACCTCGTGCTCCGGCGTACACGGCGCGAACCGTCTGGCGTCGACCTCGCTGCTCGAAGGACTGACGTGGGGCTACTACGCCGCGCAATCGATCCGCGAGAAACTCAACAGTCCCGCATCCAGCGCATCCCCTTCCGCACACCGCGCGTTTTCGTCGCTGCGGCCGGGCACCGGCGCATTTCCGGACGCGATCGTCTCGACCATTCCCGACTGGCGTCCGCCCGGAAAAGAGAATCTCGAGGATCCGGCGCTGATCCTGCAGGACTGGACGATCATTCAGCACACCATGTGGAACTACGTCGGCATCGTGCGCACCTACGAGCGTCTCAAGCGCGCGCTCGCCGACGTGCAACACCTCGGCAACCGCCTCACGAAGTACTACCACGAGTCGATGATCAGCAAGTCGATCGTCGAGCTCTTCCACGGACAGCAGATGGCGTCGATCGTGGCCACGGCGGCGATTCGCAATCCGCGCTCGATCGGGGCACACTTCCGCAAAGACTAGGGAGCTCCATGTGAAACGTTCAGTCGTCGTCATGACAGTGCTGCTGTTCGCAACGCCGCTGTTCGCCGCGACGGAGCGGGTCCTGCTCCCGATTTACTCGCCGCGGGTGTTCGGTGCGTTTGGCTCACACTTCGTCACCGAGCTGTTCATCGGAAACTCGGGTTCGACGCCGGTGACGATCCGGGATCTCACGATCGCGTGCGTCGACTGCAATCCCTTTGTCGATGTACCGTTCGAGCTCGCTCCTGGCGGGCAGCTCCAGCCGGGCGAGCTCTTCCCGACTGGCAAACCGGGCCGCTTTCTGATTCTGGACGGGGAAGAGATCGATGCGGTTTCGATGAACCTCCGCGTTCGTGATATCGCGGAGAACGCGACCGATTACGGCGTCGAGATTCCGGTCGTTCGCGAGCGCGACTTCCTCATCAACCAGATCGTGTTCCACGGCGTGCCGACCGATTCCCGCTTCCGGAACATGCTCCACATCTACTCGATCGCGCCCGTCGATGTGATCGTCACGGTCCAGAAGTACCTCAGCAGCGATCCGCTGCCGGTGCGCATCCGTTTGAACGCCGGCACCAACGTATTCGATCCGGCATACGGCGTATTCACCGATTTCCCGCGGGACATCGGTCCGGTGGACGTGCGCATCGTCGCCGACCCCGATTTCATTTCGCTGCTGCCGGTCGAGATTCCGCTGTGGGCGTTCATCAGCGTGACGAACAACAGCACGAACACGATCTCGACGGTCACGCCACAGCCGTGAGCGTTCTCCGCTAGAACAGCTTTCCCTCGATGGCGCCGCCGGTCGGATAACCGAGGTGCGCGTATGCCGTCCGGCTCGCCACGCGGCCGCGAGGCGTGCGTTGCAGGAAGCCGATCTGGATCAGGTACGGCTCGTACAGATCCTCGATCGTGCCGCGATCCTCGCCGATGGACGAGGCCAGCGCGTTCAGCCCCACCGGACCGCCGCGGAAACGCTCGACGATGGTGGTGAGCAGTTTACGATCGATCTCGTCGAGGCCGTATTCGTCGACCTCGAGCATTCCCAGCGCGCCGCGCGCAATGGCCACGTCCACACTCCCCTCGTGCCGCACCTCCGCGAAATCGCGCACGCGGCGCAGCAGGCGGTTGGCGATGCGCGGCGTACCACGCGAGCGCCGCGCGATCTCGACGCAGGCATCGTGCGCGATCGGGATGCCGAGGATGTCGGAGGAGCGGCTGACGATCACGGTCAGCGACTCGACGTCGTAGAAGTCGAGGCGGTGCACGATCCCGAAGCGTGCGCGCAGCGGAGCGGTGAGCAGGCCCGCGCGCGTGGTCGCACCGACCAGCGTGAAACGCGGCAGCTCCACCTTGAGCGTGCGCGCGGCCGGTCCCTGTCCGATGACCACGTCGACGTGAAAATCCTCCATGGCCGAATAGAGCACTTCCTCCACGATCGGCGGCAGGCGATGGATCTCGTCGATGAACAGCACGTCGCCCGCCTCGAGATTGGTGACGATGGCCACGAGGTCGCCCGGCTTCTCCAGCGCGGGTCCGGAGGTGGCGCGCATGCTCGCGTTCATCTCGTTGGCGATGATGTTCGCGAGCGTGGTCTTGCCGAGGCCGGGAGGGCCGAACAGCAGCACGTGATCGAGCGACTCGCTCCGTTTGCGGGCCGCGGTCAGCGAGATCTCGAGGTTCGCCTTGACCTTGTGCTGGCCGATGTACTCGCGCAGCATCCGCGGCCGCAGCGACAGCTCGGTCTGCAGGTCTTCCGGATCCGGTGTGGGAGCAAGGATGCGATCGTCCACCGGGCGCAGTCTAACCCGTGCGGCGGAACGATTGCCGCAGCTCGCCGCGCCGTAGCAGCTCCGCCGTCGCATCGTCCGGCCAATGCTCTTCGACCGGCAATGTCTTCCCGAATACCGCCTGCGCATATCGATCGGCCGGCAACGGCCTCCCCACGATCGGATCGTAAACCTCGGCGCCCGCACAGCAGACGTAATGCGTGTTCCAGGTCCGCGCAGCCTTGCCGGTGAACCGCTGCGGGATCAGCGGCGCGTGGAACGCTCCCGCCGGAGTCTGGATGACGTCGCGCACGCGGCCGATCCACGGTTGCCGTCCTTCGTCGAACAGACGTTGCGCGAGCGCGCAGGCGTGCGTCACGCAGTCGAACGTGTAGCCGTCCTCCATTTCCGCGGACGCTTGCCGGAGATATTCAGTAGCGGAATCCACTGACTTTCATCTCGTCCGCGGTGGGCAGGCTGATGGTGATCGAGCTGCCGGCTCCTTCGGTCGAGGCCACTTCGATCTTGCCGCCGTGCTCCTGCACGATGCGATACGAGATGGCCATGCCCAACCCGGTGCCGGTCGGAAAGTTCGTGCGGAACGGCTGGAAGAGGCGGCGCAGATCGGCGGAGGACATGCCGCGGCCGCTGTCGGAGAACGTGATGCGGTACGCGGCATCGTCGAATGAGGTACGCACCGTGAGCACGCCGCCGTTGGGCATGGCCTGCACCGCATTGCGCGCGAGGTTCCAGAACACCTGGCGGATCTGGTCCGCGTCGCCGACGAGATGAAAGGACGGCGGGAAGATCTCGCGCCGGATCTCGTGGCGCTCGTGAAGCTCGGGAGAGTTTTCCAGCAGATCGAGCGTTTCCGCAAGACTGGCCGCGACGTCGTATTCGAGCGCGCGCCGCTCCTGCGGACGCACGAAGCGGAGGAAGTCGGAGATCGACTTGTTGAGCCGCTCCGATTCCTTCAGCACGATCGACATCAGCCGCTGTTCCTGCGGCGTGAGCGACTGCGAGCCTTTCAAGACCTGCACGGAGCCCGCGATCGCGGCGAGCGGATTGCGGATCTCGTGAGCGATGCCCGCGGAGAGCTCGCCGACCGCGGCCATCCTGTCCTTGAGGCGCAGCTCCGCTTCGAGCTTCTTCATGTCGGTGAGGTCCTGGAAGATCAGCGTGTAGCCGGCGGCCTTTCCATCCAGCGTGCTGAGCGGGCTGATGGCGAAACCGATGTTGCGCGAAGCGCCATCGATCTCATCGTCGATCTCTTTGCGAACGACCTCGCCCGCGGCAAGCTCTTCGCGCGCCTCGTTCCATTCGTCGAGCGTGAAGAACCCGAGCTCGGTCACGTGCCGGCCGAGAACGAGCAGCGGCTCCTTGCGCAGGATCTGCGCGCCGGCAGGGTTGATGAACGACGCGGTGCCGAACGACGAGAGCGTGATCAGTCCCGACGGGATCGACTCGACCACGTTTTGATTGAGCGCGCGCAGCTCGGCCAGGTTCTGACGGTTGGCGTCCAGCTCGCGCGAGGTCCGTTGCAGCTGCTCGGACACGTACGAGGTCAGCAGCGCGGTCGCGTAGAAGCCGAGGAAATTCGCGGCCATGTTGAAGTAGAGGCGGGTGGGCGACCAGTCGATCGGCGCCGCCTCCGGCGGCAGCGGCAGCAAGCCGTAGTACAGCAGATCGACCAGCACGCCATAGAGGATCACCGCACCCGACGCCGCGAGCAGGCCGCCGCGGCGATAGAGCAGCATCGAGGCGGTGATGATCGAGACCAGATAGAGAAACGTGAACGGTGAGTCCAGGCCGCCCGTGAAGTAGACCAGCAGCGTCTCGACGAGGAGGTCGCCGGAGATCTGCAGCATCACGTTGATGCCGCGCGACGCCACCATGAACCCGAGCGCGATGTAGAGCAGCGTGAGGACGTACGTCGTGCCGGCGGCGATGTAGAGGTAGTCGATCGGCAGGACCTTGCCGACCGTGAACTGAATGATCAGCGCCGCGAGGAGCAGCGTCGTGACGACGACCACTCGGACGGCGATGAGCATTCGAGTGTCGCTGGACATGACCGATCCACAGTTCCCTCTCCCCGCGGAGCGGGGAGAGGGGACTTTCTTGCGTCATCCAATCTGCGAGATCAGCGAGAACATCGGCATGTACATGGCGATGACGATGCCGCCGATGGCCACGCCGAGGAAGGCGATCAGGACCGGCTCGAGCAGCTTCATCAGGCCGGCCACGGCGACGTCGACTTCATCCTCGTAGAAGTCGGCGATCTTCGACAGCATGGTGTCGAGCGCACCGGTCTGCTCGCCGACCGCGATCATCTGCACGACCATCGGCGGGAAGACTTCCGTATCACCGAGCGGCTCGCTGATGGTCTTGCCTTCCTCGACCGACTTGCGCGTGGCCATGATGGCGTCTTCGACGATCGAGTTTCCGGCCGTGCGGGCCGTGATCTGCAGGCCGTCGAGGATCGGAACGCCCGACGACGTCAGCGTCGAGAGCGTGCGGCAGAAACGGGCCACGGCGATCTTGCGCAGGAGCATGCCCAGCACGGGCGCCTTGAGCAGGATGCCGTCGAGGACGCGCTTTCCCCGGTAGGTCTCGTGGTACTTGCGGAGTCCGAACACCAGCGCGACGCCCAGGATGGCCACCAGCCACCAGAAGCTCGCGATGAAGTTCGACATCGCGATGACCACGCGGGTCGGCAGCGGAAGCTCGGCGCCGAGGCTGGCGAAGAGAGACGCGAAGACCGGGATGACCTTCCAGAGAATGACCGCCACGACGATGCAGGCGATGCTGATGACGGCGACCGGATAGATCATCGCCGACTTCACCTGCGAGTTCAGCTTGACCGACTTCTCGATGTAGGTCGACAGGCGCTGGAGGATGGTGTCGAGAATACCGCCCGCCTCACCGGCCGCGACCATGTTCGTGAAGAGGTCGTTGAAGACTTTGGGATGCTTGCGCATCGCGTCGGCGAGGTTCGAGCCCGACTCGACGTCCTGGCGCACCTGCAGGAGCGTGCGCTTGAAGACCTTGTGCTCCTGCTGCGAGCCCAGGATCTCCAGGCACTGCACCAGAGGCAGACCGGCGTCGATCATGACCGAGAACTGCCGCGTGAAGATGGCGATCGACTGGGCCGGCACGCCGCCGCCGAACTTCGGCAGGGCGATCTCCTTCCCCTTCTCCTTGACGGCCGTGACGACGATCTGCTGCCGCCGCATGGTGTTGATGACGGCGTCTTTCGAATCCGCCACCAGCACACCCGTCTGGGTCTGTCCGTTTCTCGCTGTCCCTTTCCACTCGAATGTCGGCATGAGCTCCTCCTGCCACCGCCCCTACTGCATGGTGATTTTACGCCGGTCGGGGCCGCGCCCCGGCTGCCGCGGGCGGACCCTGCGGCATGATCGCTCCCGCTCCGCGCGAGATCATCTCCTGCAGCTCGTCCGGATTCGACGAACGTCCGAGCGCGGTCTGCAGCGTGATCAGCTTCTTGAAGTACAGCGTGGCCAGCGACTGATTGAACGTCTGCATCCCGTACTTCGCCTGGCCGGTCTGCATCATCGAGTAGATCTGGTGGACCTTGTCCTCGCGGATCAGATTGCGGATGGCCGCGTTCGGCACCAGGATCTCCATGGCCATGGCGCGTCCTTTTCCGTTCGCCTTCGGCAGCAGGGCCTGGCAGAGGATGCCTTCCAGCACGAACGAGAGCTGGGCGCGGATCTGCGGCTGCTGGTGCGCGGGAAAGACGTCCACGACGCGATTGATGGTCTGCGCGGCGGAGTTCGTGTGCAGCGTGCCGAACGTGAGGTGGCCCGTCTCGGCGATGCGCAAGGCCGACTCGATGGTCTCGAGGTCGCGCATCTCGCCGAT